>NZ_JBBECC010000048.1:0-6247 GCF_040882025.1 Parvibaculum sp.
GCTTTGCGCTGGCGCCGGTGCATGACGGCAATGTGCTGAAGCCCGAAGAGTTCAACCAGCGTCCGGAGGAAGAGCGTAAGCGCATCGAGGGTGTCATCCAGGGCCTGCAGAAGGAACTCGCCGAAACTATAGAACACATCCCCGGCTGGCAGAAGGAACATCGTCAGCGCATCCAGTCGCTCAATCGTGAGGTGGCCGAGCGCGAAGTGGAGCGCGTGATGCGCGAGTTGCACGCCTTTTTCGATGGCGTGATGCCGGTCAAGAACTGGCTCGACGCGGTGAAAGCCGACCTGATCGAGAATATAGGTCTGTTTGCGGGTGCCGATGCATCGGCCCAATCGCCTCAGGCGATGCAGGTCATGCAGGCGCTGGCGCAAGGGCAGGGCGCAGGCTTCCCGGCGGCAAACCCGTTCCGGCGCTACGACGTCAACATCGTCGTCGAAAACAGCGAGAGTGCCCGTCAACACGGTTCAGCTACGTTGAAGGCGCAGGATCTCGCCGATGCCGGGGGTTACATCGGCGGCGGTGCGCCGATCCTTTACGAAGATCATCCGACCATGGCCAATCTGCTCGGTCGCGTCGAACATATGCCGCAAATGGGGGCGCTGGTCACCGACTTTATGCTGATCAAGTCGGGCTCGCTGCACCGCGCCAATGGTGGCTATCTGTTGATTGATGCCTTGAAGCTGTTGCGCGAGCCGCTGGCATGGGAGGCGTTGAAGCGCGCCATTCGTCGCCGCAAGGTCGTGATCGAAAGCGCGGGCGAATATCTGAGTCTCATCAGCACGGTGACGCTGGAACCCGACCCGATCCCGCTCGATATCAAGATTGTTCTGCTCGGCGACCGCTACCTTTATTATATGCTGAGCAATCTCGATCCGGATTTTGGCGAACTGTTCAAGGTCGCCGCGGATTTCGAGGACGAGATCGACCGTGAGCCGGAAAACGAGCTCCTCTATGCACGATTGCTCGCTGGTTTTTGCCGAGAGGAAAATCTGCTTCCGCTCGATCGCGGCGGCGTCGGCCGCGTCATCGAGCGCTCGGCGCGCATGGCCGAAGACGCCGAGAAACTGACGACCATCCTGCGCCCCATCGTCGATCTGTTGCGTGAGGCCGATCATATTGCCCGCAGCGAAGGCTCGATTACGGTGTCGGCCGCGCACATCGACAGTGCTGTCGATGCGCAGATCGGCCGCGCCGACCGCCTGCGTGAGCGCAGCCTCGAAATGATTACGCGCGACATCGTGATGATCGACACCGAGGGTGAGCGCATCGGCCAGGTCAACGGTCTTTCGGTGCTTTCCATGGGCAGTGTTTCCTTTGGCCGTCCAAGCCGCATCACGGCGCGCGTGCGGATGGGCCTCGGCAGCGCGCGTGTCATGGATATCGAGCGCGAAGTGGCGCTGGGTGGTCCGATCCACACCAAGGGCGTGCTGATCCTTTCGGGCTATCTCTCCGGCCAGTTTCTGCCCGAAATCCCATTGTCGATGAGCGCCAGTGTCGTTTTCGAACAATCCTATGGCGGTGTCGACGGCGACAGCGCCTCCTCCGCCGAGCTTTATGCGCTGATCTCGGCGCTGGCCGAGGCGCCGATTGCGCAAGGTCTGGCCGTCACAGGTTCGGTCAATCAGCTGGGCGAAGTGCAGGCCATCGGCGGCGTCAACGACAAGATCGAGGGCTTTTTCGATATATGTATGCGCCGCGGCCTGACCGGCGAACAGGGTGTCCTGATCCCATCCGCCAATGTAAAGCATCTGATGGTGCGGCAGGACGTTGTCGACGCGGTGGAACGGGGCATGTTTGCGATCTATCCTGTCGAGCATGTCGAAGAGGGCGTCGAGTTGCTGATGGGCGCCCCTGCGGGCATTCGCGGGCCTGACGGCAGGTTTCCGCCGGGCACGATCTACGCGCGCACTGAAGATCGCCTGGCGGCCTTCGCCGACAACCAGCGCCGTTTCGCCCAGCGATCCGACGACAATGGCAGGAAGGGTGCATGATGGCCGCCCGCGACAAACGGCAGCCCCAAGCGGCGCAGACTGAAGATGCTACGGTGACGCGCATCGTCATCGGGCTCGACACTTCTTTCTTGACGCGCGAGGCATTGTCATTGGCCGCCCGGCTGGCGGCGTCGATGGATGCGCGCCTGAAGGGAATTTTTGTCGAGGACGAGAACCTGTTGGCTCTTTCCGGTCTGCCCTTTGCACGTGAGGTTTCATTTTCCGGCGAGGTGCGTGAGCTCGATCCGGAGCGAATGCTTCGCGCGATGCGCGCCCAGGCCGAAAGCGCGCGCCGCGTGCTCGCCCGGGTCGCCGCCGAGGCGCATGTCGACTGGAGTTTCGATGTGAAGCGCGGTCGGCCGCTGTCTTCGATCGCGGCGAACGCTGGTGCCGACGACACGCTTGTCATCCGCTCCGCATCGGCGCCTTCGGGCGAAGTGGGCCGCACCGTGCGCGCGGCGACGCTCGATGCGCATGCCGATGTCCTGCTGGTGGCGCGCGGTATTGGCTTGAAGGGGGCATTTGCAACCGCCGCCCTGCCGCCGGGCGTTGCCGGCCGCGGCGTCGCATCGGTGGATGAAGGTTCGAGCCGTGGCGAGAGCTGCACGGCTTTCGCCGAAACGCTTGCCGCACGCATCGGCGCGCCGTTTCGCCGCCTCGACGCCAAAGGCCGCAATCCAGCCGATATAGCTGCGATGGCAAAGGCGGCCGGCATCGGTTTGTTGATCGTCAATGCCGGCTGGCTCGGCGACGATGAGGATGCAGCACATCTTTCGTCTGCAGCCGGCTGCCCGATCCTTCTTCTCGGTGCCGAGCGTGAGCCGCGCCCGGCGTCTTCACCAGCGGTAAAGGGAGACTGATCCATGTCCGTGAAAAAAATTCTTGTGCCTCTCGCCGGCCGGCCGTCGGACGATGAGGTGCTCGGCACGGCGCTTTCCGTTGCTGGAGACTTCGGCGCGCAGATCGTGGCGCTTTTCGCGCGGCCCGATCCGACCGAAGCCTTGCCCTATCTGGGCGATGGCGTGTCGGGCCAGGTGATCGAGGATCTGCTGCAGGCGGCGCGTGAAGGCGCCGACGAGGCCTCGGCCCGCGTTCTGCGGACATTGACCGGGGCAGCGACGGCGGCCGGCTTTCCAATAGTCGGCAAGGGCGCTGAACCGACCTTGCCCTCGGTCCGTTTTCTCGACGTCACAGGGCGCCGCGACGAGGTTGTTGCCGCGCACAGCCGCCTCTCCGATCTGATCGTCTTCGGCGAAAGCGCGACGGGCATTGCGGGCGGCACGGCGCTCGAAGCCGCGATGATGAGCGCCGGACGGCCGGTACTGATCGCACCGAAAAAATCATGGGCGCCGGTCGGTGGCGCCACCGCTATTGCCTGGGACGAAAGCGCGGAAGCCGCCCGCGCCGTCACCGCCGCCATTCCGTTTCTCGAACGGGCGCGCAAGGTCACCATTCTCTGTATCGGCGGCAAGGAACTGGATCCGGGTCCTGGGTCGACGCTGGCCGACTACCTGGCGCTCCACGGCGTCGTTGCAGACTTGCATCTGGTTGATGCGCATGGCCGCGCGGCGGGTGAGGTGCTGCTCGAAACGGCCGAGAAAGCGCAAACCGATCTTCTCGTCATGGGCGGTTACAGCCACAGCCGCCTGCTCGAATTCATCATTGGCGGCGTGACGCAGCACATCAGGTCTCACGCCACCATTCCTGTGCTGATGGCGCATTGAATAACCAGAAACGGAACTTTTCATGACCCTCTATCATGTCCACATGACCCTCGCCCGCAACGAGGAATTCCCCAACGGCTCCGCGGCGCATGGCTACGATCTCGTCGTACCGCTCGACGGCGAGATGAAACTTGATCCGGTGGCATGGAAAGTACATGCAAAAGAATGCAGCGTGCGTCGCTTCTGGCAGGGTGAACCCGATCAGAAGGGCCTGCTGCGCCATATCGGCCGCGGCTGGGCGATCGACTACGACGCCTCAACGCCGGAGGCCGACGAACCCTTCTTCAAGCTCGACCGTCACGAGTTTAAATCGGGCGAATATCTCTCCGTCGCCGAACAGGATGGCGAGATGCAGACCTTCCGCATCGTCACGGTGGAGCCACTGAAAGGCTGAAGGCTTGGTCAGGTGCGCTTGCGCACCAGCACGTTGCCGGCCGAATAGCCGGCGCCGAAGCTGCATATCAATCCGAGATCGTCGGGTTTCAGGTCTTCGTTGAATTTGCTGAAAGCGATGATCGACCCGGCAGAGCTGGTATTGGCATATTCCTGCAGGATGTTGGGCTGCTCGCCGGGTTCGGGATCGCGGCCCAGCACCTTGCGGCCGATCATGTCGTTCATGCTCTTGTTGGCCTGGTGCAGCCACATGCGCTTCAGGTCTTTCGGATCGAGCCCCGCATCGGCCATGTGTTCCAGAATGAGGGCTGAAACCATCGGCACCACTTCCTTGAACACCTTGCGGCCTTCCTGAACGAAGAGCTTGTCTCTCGCGCCGACGCCTTCGGGCGTCGCGCGATTGAGGAAGCCGAAATTATTGCGGATGTTGTTGGAGAATTTCGTCAGCAGCCGCGTGCCGAGAACTTCCCACGCGCCCTTGGCCGTACAGGTTTCCTCGCGCTCGAGGACAATGGCGGTGCAGACATCGCCGAAAATGAAATGGCTGTCGCGATCGCGGAAGTTCAGGTGGCCCGAACAGATTTCCGGATCGACGATCAGCACGCAGTCGACCGAACCCGAACGCAGCATGTCGTAGGCGGCCTGGATGCCGAAGGTCGCCGACGAACAGGCGACGTTCATGTCGAAGCCGAAGCCTTCGACGCCGAGCAGCTCCTGAACTTCGACCGCAATGGCCGGGTAGGGACGTTCGAGATTCGAACAGGCGACGATCACCGCGTCGATGTCGGCGGCGGTTTTGTTGGCGCGCTTCATTGCCTTGTGCGCGGCATCGACCGCCATTTCGGCAAGGATCGATGGCTCGTCGTTGGAGCGCTGCCGGAGGCGCGGCGCCATGATTTCCGGGTCGACGATGCCGCTCTTGTCCATCACATAGCGCGCTTCGATGCCCGACGCCTTGACGATAAACTCGACGCTCGATTCCGCGAGAGGCTCCATTTCGCCGCGCGCGATCGCCGCGGCGTTCGCCTCGTTCTGGCGGCGCACATAGGTGTTGAAAGTGTCGACGAGTTCAGCGTTGCTGACGGATTGGGATGGCGTGAAGACGCCCGTCCCGCTAATGACGACTTTGGTCAATGTTCACCCGATTCTTCTTGATCCGCCTTGCCGGCGCGTCCCTGAATGTTTCTTGTCGTGAGGGTCGATAAGGAAGAGTGCCCTGAAGAAGCATGCGGCGTTCCCCAGGCCGCCGCCAGGCTAAATTAGAACAGGCTAGCCGGCGTTTCCACTGTCGCGCGGCCGATTGAACGGATTGGAGCGCAATATGACTAACGATACGGGCCCGGGCAGCGGGCCGGCACCCTTCGAGGGCGAAGCGCTGCGCGCGTTGACCCTTCAGGATACAGCCGTGCTGGCATTCGCGCTGCTGGAGGAAGGGGCGGGGGATGCGCTCTCGCCCCTGCGTAAACCGGCGCTGGCAACCGTCTCGGTCAACGGCGCGCCGGCGCTCAGAACGGTCATTTTGCGCAATTTCGACCGGAAAGCCCGTGTTCTCGAGCTTTTCACCGATGCCCGTTCGACCAAGGTGGCGGAACTGAAGAGGGAGCCCCGTGCTTCGATGCTCTTCTACGATCCGCGCCGCGATGTGCAGTTGCGGCTGGCGGGCCGCGCGGTTCCGCTCACCGGCGCGGCTGCCGCCGACGCATGGGCGGCGGCCGGCCTGCCGAGCCGGCGCGCCTATCTGGCGGTCGCCGCCCCGGGCTCGCCGAGCGATGCGCCCACCTCCGGCCTGCCGGCCGAAATCGAGGGGCTCATTCCCTCAATCGACAAACTGGAGGAAGGTCGGGTCAATTTCGCGCTGATCCGTTTCGGATTTGACGAAGCCGATCTCGTGGTGTTGAGCCGCACGGGCCATCGCCGCGCACGTATCCGCTGGCCGGCGGATGCGCCGGTCATGGAATGGCTGGTGCCCTGATATCCTTCAGACGCCCGAAGCCGAGCGCTGGTTGGTATTCGTCTCGCTCTTGGTCTCGGTGCTTTCAGCAGCCTTCGATGTCGGCCGCGATCCCTGCTTGGCATCGTCGGCCTGAATTTCGCCGCTGACCTGTCCGCCCTGCTCGACGCGCAGCTCGCCAT
>NZ_JBBECC010000049.1:0-1131 GCF_040882025.1 Parvibaculum sp.
AGAGCTGGAACCAGTCGCGGCAGGTGATGCGGTTGCCGGTCCAGTTGTGGAAATACTCATGCGCGATGATCGCCTCGATGGCGGCGTAGTCGGCATCCGTCGCCGTGTCGGGCCGCGCCAGAATGTATTTGTCGTTGAAGACGTTGAGGCCCTTGTTCTCCATCGCCCCCATGTTGAAGGCGCTGACGGCGACGATCATGAAGATGTCGAGATCGTATTCGCGCCCGAAGCGCTCCTCGTCCCATTTCATTGCCCGCTTCAGCGCTTCCATCGCGTAAGCGCAGCGGTCCTCGTTGCCGCGCTCGACGAATATCCGGAGCATCACCTCGCGGCCCGACATCGTGATGAATTTGTCCTCGACATGGGCGAGGTCGCCGGCCACCAGCGCGAACAGATAGGTCGGTTTCGGATGGGGGTCGTGCCATTCGGCGAAATGCCGCCCGTCGGCAAGTTGGCCTGCGGCCACCGGGTTGCCGTTCGACAAGAGCACGGGCAGGGCTTTCCGGTCCCCGACGATCCGCGTCGTGAAAACCGACATCGCGTCCGGCCGGTCGAGTGAATAGGCGATGCGGCGAAAGCCTTCCGCCTCGCATTGCGTGCAATAAATCCCGGCCGAAAGATAAAGTCCGGTCAGCGCCGTGTTCTCCTGCGGCGCGCAGCTCGTCAGCGTTTCGAGCGTGAAGGGCCCGTCGGGCACATCGAGGATCGTCAGATGCTCCTCGTCGACCTGATAGGCATTGGGCCCGAGCTTGACGCCGTCGATCGACACCTCATGCAGCTTCAGCTTTTCGCCGTCGAGCACCAGCGGCCCGGCGCCGTCTCCGTGGCGTCCCATCCTGAGCCGCGCGCGCACGCGCGTGTCGGCCGGGTCGAGTTCGATCTCGAGTTTGACCTCGTCGATCTTGAAGGCGGGTGGCGTATAATCCTTCAGGCGGATCGGGCGGGGGTCTTCTGTTCGCATGGGGACACTCGAAAAGCGGGTGGGCGGCGCATGTCGGGCCAGCATTCGCGAGTGGAATGGCGGAATTGCGGCGCGGAAGCAAGTAGGCTGATGCGGGCAGCCGGCGCAAGAGGCGGGGGGGGGGGAAGCATATGGAAATGATGAAGGAAGCCGCGCGGGGCGAAATCCGC
>NZ_JBBECC010000050.1:0-37386 GCF_040882025.1 Parvibaculum sp.
CCCCGCCTCAACCCCTACAAGGCCCGTCCCGCCGCCTACAAGCCGCTGCTGGAACTGCAGGCCTATACCGACAAATGCGGCCTCGAAGCCTCCCTGCTCGAACTCGTGAAAACCCGCGCCTCGCAGATCAACGGCTGCGCCTTCTGCCTCGAAATGCACACCCGCGAGGCGCGCGCAGCCGGCGAGTCGGAAACGCGTCTTTATCTTTTGAATGCCTGGCGCGAGTCGCCGCTCTACACGGCCCGCGAACGCGCCGCGCTCGAATGGACCGAAGCCCTGACGCGGCTTGCCGAAACGCACGCGCCGGACAGCGCCTGGGAAGCGGTGAAGGCGGAATTTTCGGAAGCCGAGATTGTCGATCTGACGGTCGCGATCGGCATGATCAACACCTGGAACAGGCTTGCCGTCGGCTTCCGCGCGCTTCATCCGGTCACGGACGAACAGCAACGAAAAACCGCATGAACAAGGGATTTCAGGGCAGCGCCGACTCGCTGTGCGCCTTGACGACGGCGTAATCGAAGACGAAGGCTGACAGGATCATGTTGCAGACCTCTCCGTCATCCGACAGCGGCAGATAGAGCGAATCGAAATGAGCGAAGCCGTCGGCGAGCCAGGCGGCTTCGCCCTGCGCGCGGACCGGCACCTTGTCGCGCGCGGCCTTGCGATGCACCGCTTGCACGCCCTTGACCGGGCCAGCGCCGTAGGGGCCGAAGGCATCCGAAATCGTGTGGCCGGTCCAGTCGCCGCGGAAATAGCGCGCGACTTTCGTGCCGATCAGGCGGTAGCGGAAATCGGCAAGGTCCGGCAGCACATCGACGAGAATGATCCAGCCAAGATGCTCCTTGAGGTCCGGCGGGAAAATGTCGGCGCGGGCGGGCATCGTCCGTGTGCCGCGCTTTTCGTTCCAGTAGGAAAAAATGGCGGCAAGCGTCGGATGCTCGAAATGTGTCGGGCAGATATCGGCCGTCGTTCCTTGCAGCCTGCCGGTCATGTGGCCGTCCCCTCCATCCGGGCCGGAGTCTGGGCGCTTGCCGTTAAGAAGCACCTAAAGTTACGTCAATTTACTATTCCGCCAGGCAAAGCCGCGCTAGAAAAGCGGCCATGAGCGCCGATTTTTCACGCGATTTCGACCTGCCGGATGCACCCGCTACCGCCCGCCTCGGCGCCGCGCTGGCGCCGCTGCTGGCCGCCGGCGATCTGATCCTGCTCCGGGGCGATCTCGGCGTCGGAAAAACCGCGCTCGCCCGCGCCCTGATCGGCGCCCATCTCGCCGCTCACGGCCTTGCAGAGGACGTGCCCTCGCCGACCTTCACCCTCGTTCAGACCTATGAGAGCCCGGCGCTTCTGATCGCCCATGTCGATCTCTACCGCGTTGAAAACACAGAAGAATTGCGCGAGCTCGGCCTCGCCGAAATCGTCGACGAGGGCGTCGCGATCGTCGAATGGCCGGAGCGCGGCGGGTCCGGCTTGCTCCATCTTTCAGCGTCGCGTCTCGACATCGCCCTCTCTCTCGTGCCAGAAGGCGGTCGCTGCGCCCGCCTCACCGGATCGGGGAGCTGGGCCGCGCGGCTGAAGGGGCTGACGATTTGACGACGCGAGACGAAACGATCCGCGCCTTTCTGGCCGCCGCCGGTTGGGGCGAGGCGACGCGCCGCCCGCTGGCCGGCGACGCCTCGACGCGCCGCTACGATCGCCTCTCGCTTGAAGGTCGTCCGGCCCTGCTGATGGACTGGCCTTCGGGTCCCGATGCTCCCGCGGCGGCAGGCCGCGCCGCCTACAGCCGCGTCGCCCATCTCGCCGAGGACGTCCGCGCTTTCGTCGCGATCGGCGAGCATCTGCGTCGCCTTGGCCTCTCGGCGCCGGAGCTCTACGCCGTCGATCTCGCGCACGGCCTGCTGCTGCTCGAGGATCTCGGCGACGATGTTTACGGCACGCTGATCGAAAGAAACACAGGTCCCGCCGGCGAAACGCTCGACGAGCTGTACCGCGCCGGCATCGAAACGATACTGCGCCTGCAATCCGCACCCGCGCCCGCGACGCTTGCCATCGGCGGTGGCGCGTTTCACACCGTGCCGCATTTCGACGACAGCGTTTTCCGCGCCGAGCTCGATGTGCTGCTCGACTGGCATTTCCCGGTGGTGCTGGGCCGCGAGGCAACGGAGGAAGACCGCACCGAATTCCACCAGTGCTGGAGCGACCTGCGGCCGCTGATCGATGCGGGCCCGCAAACGCTGTTCCTGCGCGACTATCATTCGCCCAACATGCTCTGGCTGGGAGGCCGCAAAGGCGCGGCGCGTGTCGGCCTGATCGACTATCAGGATGCGCTGATCGGGTCGCGCGCTTATGACGTCGTCTCCTTCCTGCAGGATGCGCGGCACGACGTACCGCCGGCGCGCGAACAGGCGATGCGCGCCCTTTATATCGAGCGCGCCAAAAACGAACTGCCGGGCTTCGACGCCGAGGCGTTCCTTGCCGCCTATGCAACGCTCGGCGCCGAACGCGCGCTGCGCCTGATGGGCCTCTGGCCGCGCCTGCTCCAACGCGACGGCAAACCGCACTACATGGCGCATATGCCGCGCACCGTCGATTATCTGCGCCGCAATCTCGCGCATCCTGCGCTTGCCTCGTTGAAAGCCTGGCTTGAAGCGCATGTGCTGGGTGCGCACGCATGAAAATCCGCAAGGCAATGGTCATGGCGGCGGGCAGGGGCGTGCGGATGCGACCGCTCACCGACACATTGCCGAAACCGCTGGTGCGTCTTGCTGGAAAGCCGTTGATCGATCACGTGCTCGATCGTCTGGCCGAAGCCGGCATCGAGGAAGCGATCATCAACGTCCACCATTTCGCCGATCTGCTCGAAGCGCATCTCGCAACGCGCCGGCATCCGCGCATCGTGATCTCCGACGAGCGCGGTGGTCTGCTCGACACCGGCGGCGGTACGAAAAAGGCGCTGCCGCTGCTGGGCGGCGAGCCGGTCCTGACTTTCAATTCCGATTCCGTCTGGGTCGAAGGCCTGGGTTCGAACCTCAAGGCGCTGATCGCCGCCTTCGATCCCGAACGAATGGACGCGCTCCTGATGATCGCCGACGCCGCCCGCACCATCGGCTATGTCGGTCGCGGCGATTTCACGATGGACCCGACGGGCCTGCTGGCGCGGCGTGGCGAAGCCACGACGGCGCCCTGCATGTTCGCGGGCGTCCAGATCATCAAGCCGGAACTCTTCGCCGACGGTCCGGACGGTCCCTTCTCGACCAATCTGATCTGGGATCGGCTGATCGAGCGCGGCCGGCTCTACGGCCACCGGATGGGCGGCACCTGGATGCATGTCGGCGCGCCGGACGATCTCGCCGAGGCCGAAGCCTTCCTGCGGGATTTGTGAGGCTCGACCCGCTACGATGGCGGCCATGTCCGCCGATTCCCGCAACCTTTTCACCATGCCGCCCGGCGCGCCCTTTCTGGAGCGGCTGGCCGCCGCCCTGCTGGCCGATCCGGCGCTGGGCGGGCGCTTCGACGGGACACCCGAACTCGCCGATGTGACGATCCTGCTGCCGACGCGCCGCGCGGTGCGGGCACTCGGCGAAGCCTTTCTGCGCGCGAGTGGCGGCGCGGCGCTGCTCCTGCCGGCGATCCGCACGCTTGGCGATGTCGATGAGGACGATCTGATCCTCGATCCGAAAGGCATGGGTGCCGACGCGCTCGGCCTGCCGCCGTCAATGCCGCCCCTCGAACGGCAATTGCGCCTGGCGCGGATGATTGTCGAGGGCCGCGGCGAAGACGAAACGCGCGCGCTGGCGCTCGCCGCCGATCTCGGGCGTTTCCTCGACATGGGCCTCACCGAGGGCGTCGATCTCGGCGCGCTCGCCAGTCTGGTGCCCGACGAGTTCGCCGATCACTGGCAGGTGACGCTTGAATTCCTGAAACTGCTGACTGCCGCCTGGCCCGCCGAAATGGACCGCCTCGGTTTCATGGAACAGGCCGAACGCCGCAACCGGCTGATCCGCGCACAAGCCGATCTCTGGCGCGCGCATCCACCCGAGGCGCCGGTTATCGCGGCCGGATCGACGGGTTCGATCCCCGCCACCGCCGATTTGCTGAAGGTTGTGGCGTCCCTGCCGAACGGCGCGGTGGTGCTGCCGGGCCTCGATTTCGATCTCGACGAGGAAAGCTGGGCCGTTATCGGCGAACCGGGAACGGCGTCGCATCCGCAATACGGCATGTCGAAATTGCTGCGTCATCTCGGTGCCGCACGTGCCGATGTCGCCTTCTGGCCGGGCTCGGAAACGGCACAAAAAATGGCGGCGCGCGGCCGGTTTCTGTCGGAAGCCTTGCGGCCGGCCGAGACGACGGAACGCTGGCGGGCGCGCCTCGCCGCGATGAGGAAAGAGGCCCGCGATGCGCTTGCCGGGCTGACGCTGATCGAGGCGGCGGGCGAGCGCGACGAGGCCGGCGCCATCGCGCTTGCCATGCGCGAAGTACTTGAAACGCCAGCGAAAACGGCAGCGCTGGTGACGCCCGACCGCAAGCTGGCGCGGCGCGTCGCGATGGAACTGAGACGCTGGAAAATCGAGGTCGACGATTCCGGCGGCGAACCGCTCGCGCAGACGCCGCCCATGGCCTTCATGCGCCTTGTCGCAACCATGATCGCCGAGGACTTCGCGCCGGTCGCGCTGCTGGCCTGTCTGAAGCATCCACTGGCGTCGGCCGGCGAAGAATCGGCGCGTTTCCGCGCCCGCGTGCGCGCGATGGAGCGCCTGATCCTGCGCGGACCGCGCCCCGCGCCCGGCATCGCGGGCATGCGCATGGCATGCACGGCCGAAAAGCACGCCCGCGAAGAAAGCGGGCGGATTTCCGCCGCTTTTGAACGCGATCTTGCCGAAACCATCAAGCTGCTCGACAGGGTTGAGCATGATGCTTCGCCGATGGTCGAGGCATGGCGCGCAGGCGCCCCGCTCGACGCGCTTGTTCAGGCCCATATCGAGACCGCCGAACGCCTCGCGGCGACCGCGACCGAGCCGGGAGCCGACCGCCTCTGGGCGCGCGAGGAAGGCGAGGCGGCGGCGACCTTCATCCGTGAGCTGATCGACGCCGCACCCGCCTTCGGAACGCTCGACGCAAGATCTTATCCCCGCTTTTTCGATCAACTGGCGGAAGGCCGCGTACTGCGCCCGCGCTGGGGCCGTCACCCCCGGCTCTTCATCTGGGGACCGCTTGAGGCCCGGCTGCAGCATGCCGACCGGATCATTCTGGGCGGCCTCAACGAAGGCACCTGGCCGGCCGAGGCCGGCATCGATCCCTGGCTCAACCGGCCGATGCGCGCCGCGCTTGGTATCGACCCGCCCGAGCGGCGCATCGGCCTGGCCGCACATGATTTCGTCGAAGGCGCGAGCGCGCCGGAGGCGGTGCTGACGCGCGCCGCGAAAGTGGAGGGCGCGCCGACGGTCGCCTCGCGCTGGTGGCTCAGGCTGACAAGCGTGCTGACCGGCCTCGGCGAAGAGACAGCGCCGCACGCGCCGCACTGGGCGCTGTGGGCGCACGACCTCGACAGGCCGGCCGCGAAAATCGATCCCGTCCGGCCGCGCCCGATGCCGCCGCTCGAGGCGCGCCCTTCGCAATTCTCCGTCACCGAAATCGAAACGCTGATCCGCGACCCTTATGCGATCTATGCGAAGAAGATTCTGAACCTGCGCGTCCTCGATCCGCTCGACGCCGACATCGCCGCCGCCGAGCGCGGCACTATCGTTCACAAGGCGCTCGAAAAATTCGTCGCCGCCTTTCCCGAAACCTTGCCCGACCATGCGCTGGCAAAACTGATCGCGATCGGCGAAGAGGTTTTCGAGAGCGCGATGGAACGACCCGGTGTCGCCGCTTTCTGGTGGCCGCGCTTCCAGCGCATCGCCCGCTGGATGGTCGAATATGAACGCGAGCATCGTGGCGGGATCGCGCGCTCCTATCCCGAAGCCGCAGGCGTTATTGCAATCGAGGGGCTCCGCCGCCCGGTCCGCCTGACCGGCAAGGCCGATCGCATCGACATGATGAAAGACGGCACGCTCGGCATCGCCGACTACAAGACGGGCCGGGTGCCGAGCGCGAAGCAGGTCGAAACCGGCCTCGCGCCACAACTGCCGCTCGAAGCGGCCATGGCGGCGCGCGGCGGTTTCCGGGCCGCGGCGGGGCTGCCCGAGGCGCGCGCCTCGCGGCTTGTCTATCTGCGGCTGACCGGTGGCGAAACGGCCGGCGAGGAACGCGTCATCCCCGATCCCGGCGGCGATCTCGCCGAGGAAATCTACGCTCTGCTGGTCGACCTGCTGAAGCAGTATGAGGACGAGACGACGCCCTATCTCTCTCGGCCGCGTCCGATGTTCACCGGCCGCTACGGCGACTATGACCATCTGGCGCGCGTCAAGGAATGGTCGGCATCGGGCGGCGAGGGCGAATGACCGGGGCGCGCAAAAAGCCGCTCGGAAAATCGCCGGGCGCCGACGACGCGCAGCGCCGCGCCTCCGATCCGGAAGCCTCGGTCTGGGTGTCGGCCAATGCGGGGTCCGGCAAGACGCACGCGCTGACGACGCGCGTCGCGCGGCTGCTGCTCGCCGGCAATGCGCCCGAACGCATTCTCTGTCTCACTTTCACCAAGGCGGCGGCGGCCGAAATGTCGGCCCGTCTCTACAAGCGCCTCGGCGACTGGGCGATGATGACCGACAAGGCGCTCGCCGATGAAATTCAGGGGCTTGAGGGCGCCGCACCCGATGCGGCGATGCTCAAGGAGGCGCGCAAGCTTTTCGCCCGCGCCATCGAAACGCCGGGCGGCCTGAAAATCCAGACGATTCACGCCTTTTGCGAGCGCCTGCTCGGCCGCTTTCCGCTCGAAGCGGGCGTGCCGCCGCATTTCGACATTCTCGATGAACGCAGCGCCGACGAATTGATGGCGGAGGTGCGCGACGCCGTCTTGCGTCGCGCGGGCGCGGAGCGGGACACGGCCCTGTCGGCGGCGCTCGCGCATGTGGTCGCGCGTGTTGACGAACTTGCCTTCGGCAATCTGCTGAAGGAAATCACGACGCAACGCGGCAATTTTTCCGAACTGATGGAAGGACTTGGCGGCCTCGACGGCATCCACGCCGCGCTGCGCCTTGCGCTCTCGGTCGACGCGGATGAAACGGTCGAAGGACTGCGCGCCGCGATCGCGGATTTGCCCGAAGCCGGAATGCGGGCGGCGGCGGCAGTGCTGGCGGATGGCACCAAGACCGATATCGAACGCGGCGCGGCGCTTGCCGGCTTTCTTGAAATGCCCGACAGCCGGACCGACAATCTGGAAGACTATCTTGCGGTCTTCCTGACGCAGAAAAACGAGCCGCGCAAGAGCCTGATGACGACGAAGCTCGCGGCCGACAACCCGCAGGCGGCCGAAGCGCTTTATGCCGAACAGCAGCGAATACTGGGCCTTTACGGGCGGATGCGCGCGGTGGCCGTCGCCGAGGCGACCGAGGCGATCCTGACGCTGGCGGTCGCCATTCTCGACGCCTTCCGCGACGCCAAGCGTGCCCGCGCGCTGCTCGATTATGACGATCTGATTGCAGGCACACGCGAATTGCTGACGCGCAGCCGCATGGCCGCCTGGGTTCTCTACAAACTCGATGGCGGCATCGACCACATTCTGGTCGACGAGGCACAGGATACGAGCCCTGACCAATGGGATGTGATCGCGGCGCTGGCGGAAGAGTTTCTGGTGGGCCATGGCGCGCGCGAGCGGATACGCACCATCTTCGCGGTCGGCGACGAAAAGCAGTCGATCTTTTCGTTCCAGGGCGCCGACCCGGCCCGATTCGACACGATGAAACGCTATTTCGAGAAACGCGTGAAGGCGGCGGAACGCAAATGGGACTATGTGCCGCTGACGCGCTCCTTCCGCTCGGTGCCTGAAGTGCTCGCGGCGGTCGACAAGGTGTTCGCACTGGCACATGCCCGCGACGGGCTGACGGCGTCGGGTACCTTCGACGATCACATCGCCTTTCGCGCCAGTGACGCGGGTCTCGTCGAAATCTGGCCGCTGGAAGAACCGGAGGAGGGCGAGGAGACCGTCGTCTGGGACGCGCCGCTCGACTACATGACCGAGACCGCGCCGATGGCAAAGCTTGCCGCGCGCATCGCCTCGACCATCAAGACCTGGCTCGACAGCAAGGAGATGCTTGCCGGGCGCGGCCGTCCGATCCGGCCCGGCGACATTCTGATTCTGGTACGCCGCCGCAATGCCTTTGTCGGCGAAATGGTGCGGCATCTGAAGGAGCAGGGTATCGCGGTCGCCGGCGCCGACCGCATGGTGCTGACCGAACAGCTTGCGGTGATGGACTTGCTGGCGCTGGCGCATTTCGTTTTGCTGCCCGACGACGATCTGACACTGGCGACGGTCTTGAAAAGCCCGCTGCTGGGCCTTACCGAAGATGAGCTTTTCGATCTGGCTTACGCGCGCAGGGGAACGCTCTGGAAAACGCTGCAGGAAAGGGCGAAGAGCAACGCGCGTTTTGCCGAGGCCGAGGCGCTGCTGGCGGGTCTGCTCGCCCGCGCCGATTTCGAACCACCCTACGAATTCTTCGCGCATGTGCTGGCCGGCGAGAAGGGCCGCGAACGGCTGCTGGCGCGGCTCGGGCCGGACGCGGCCGATCCGATCGACGAACTGCTGTCGCTGGCGCCGGCCTTCGAGCGCCGTCACGCGCCCTCCCTCGAAGCCTTCGTGCATTGGGTCGAGCGCGGCGCGGCCGAAATCAAGCGCGACATGGATCAGGGGCGCGACGAAGTGCGCGTGATGACGGTGCATGGCGCGAAAGGTCTCGAAGCCGAGATCGTTTTCATGCCCGATACCTGCGCCGTGCCGGGCGGCAGTCACGATCCGGCGCTGCTCGAATTGCCGCTGCCGAATGACGGACCGAAATTGCTGCTCTGGCCGGTGCGCAAGAAGGACGAGGACGAAATCAGCGCCATCGCGCGCGACGGACACCGCCGCATCCAGGCAGAGGAGTATCGGCGTCTTCTCTATGTGGCGATGACACGCGCCCGCGACCGCCTCTATGTGGCGGGCTATCGTGGCGTCAATCCGCCACCGCCCGATTGCTGGTACGAACTCGCTTGCGAGGCTTTGCTGCCGGAAGCGAAGGAGGCGGCGCATGCCGATGGCGGGCCTGTCTGGCGTATCGAAGGCAAGCAGAAGCGCAAGCCCGAGCCCGAGCAGACGGCGGCGGGTGCGATGGCGCCGGCCCTTCCCGATTGGGTGCGGCGCGACGCAAGCCCCGAACCGCGGCCCTCGCGGCCCCTGGCGCCGTCGCGCCTGCCGCCGGAGGGCATGGCCGAGCCGGCGCCTGTGTCGCCGCGCGCGGGCGATGCGACGCTGCGCTTCCAGCGCGGCAGCCTCATTCATCGCTTGCTCGAGACCCTGCCGGAAATGGCGATCGAGGCACGGCCCGATGCGGCCAAGCACTATCTGGAGCTGCCGGCCCATGGGCTCGATGTGGCGGCGCGCGCCGAAATCGAAGATGCCGTCTTCCGTGTACTGAACGATGAGAAATTCGCGGCCGTCTTCGCCTCCGGCAGCCGTGCCGAAGCGCCTGTCGCGGGCATGATCGATTTCGGCGGCACGCCCTTTCCAGTGACGGGTCAGATCGACCGGCTCTGCGTCACCCGGGACGCGGTCATGGTCATCGACTACAAAACGAATCGCCCGCCGCCCGCGACGCCGGCCGAGGTCGCGCCGGCCTATGTGGCGCAGATGGCCGCCTATCGCGCGGTGCTGGCGCGCATCTATCCCGACCGCGAGGTGCGGTGCGCGCTTTTGTGGACCGAAGGCCCGGCACTGATGGAATTACCCGTCCGCATGCTGGAAAATGCGTTGAAACCGGCCGCGCCCGCGACAAAGGGCGCGCCTTGACCTTGGGGTGGCGCGTTCCTAGATTTGATGTCACGTTGAATTGTACCCTCGTATTCGCGCCCTTGCGGCGCGCAGGCCCGCCCCGATGAAGAAGGAGCTGGGCCAGGAAAGGAAGAAGATGGCGACCAACAAAGTGACCGACCAATCCTTCGAGAGCGATGTGCTGGATGCGTCCGGCCCCGTTCTGGTCGACTTCTGGGCGGAGTGGTGCGGGCCCTGCAAGCAGATCGGCCCGGCGCTGGAAGAGATCGCCAAGGATTACGGCGGCAAGCTGACGATCGCGAAGATCAATATCGACGAGAACCCGAACGTGCCGACCAAGTATGGCGTGCGCGGTATCCCGACGCTGATGATCTTCAAGGACGGTCAGGTCGCGGCGACCAAGGTCGGCGCTCTGCCGAAAGGCAAGATCGTCGAATGGATCGACAGCGCGATCTGATCCGGTCTCACTGGAAAATAATCAAGGCCGGTTCGCGAGAGCCGGCCTTTTTCATGCGTGGTCGCGCAGGATGTGACCGGCAAGATAAAGCGAACCGCAGATGAGAACACGGGGGCTCGCACGGCCCGCATCGACAAGGGCGCGCGCAAGCGCCTGATCGAGCGAGGCAGCGGGCGTGGCGTCGAGCCCGGCATCGCGCGCGGCCTCGGCCAGTTTTTCGGCCGGCAGCGATGCCGGCGCTCCCGGAATGGCGACCGTTTCGACATGCGCGGCAAGCCCTGCGAAAGGCGCGAAGAAGCCCGCCGCGTCCTTGGTGTCGAGCATGCCCGCGACAAGGATCAGCGGCTTCGGGTCGCGCGCGGCGAGATCGGCCATGGTCTCGGCGACGGCACGGCCGGCGGCCGGGTTGTGGCCGCCGTCGAGCCAGAGATCGCTGTCATTCGGCAGCATGTCGATGAGAGGCCCGTGTGTCAGCCGCTGCAGCCGCGCCGGCCATTCGGCATGGGTGAGCCCTTCGGCGGTCGCGGCCCGGTCAAGCGGCAGGATGCCCGCCCGGCGCAGCGCGCAGATGGCGATGCCCGCATTGTCGATCTGGTGGCGGCCGGCAAGGCGCGGCAGCGGCAGATCCAGAAGTCCGGCCTCGTCCTGATAGACGAGCGAGCCCGCTTCCTCATGCGCGGTGAAGTCCTGCCCGTGAATGAAAAGCCGCGTGCCGCTTTTTTCGGCGGCCATTTCGATGGCGACCCGTGCCTCATCGGGTTGCGGGCCGATGACGGCCGGCACGCCACGCCTCAAAATGCCGGCCTTTTCAGCCGCGATCAACGCGATCGTGTCGCCGAGAAAGGCCTGATGATCGAGATCGACCGGCGTGACGATGGAGATGGCGGGCTTTGCCACAACATTGGTCGTGTCGAACCGTCCGCCCATCCCGACCTCGAGGATCAGCGCATCGGCGGGCGCGCGCGAAAAGGCGAGCAGCGCCGCGCAGGTGGTGATTTCAAAAAAAGTAATCGGTTCGCCGCCATTGGCGCGTTCGCATTCGTCGAGAAGCGCGGCGAGTGCTGCCTCTTCGATGAAGGCGCTATGCGGCCGTCCGGCAAGGCGGATGCGTTCGTGAAAACGGACGAGATGCGGCGAGGTGTAGCTGTGGACGGCGTGCCCGCCTGCTTCGAGGCAGGCGCGCAGGTAAGCCGCGACCGAACCCTTGCCGTTGGTGCCCGCGATATGAAAGACCGGCGGCAAGGCACGCTCGGGATGTCCGAGCGCCGCTAGCAGGCGCCAGGTGCGGTCGAGCGAGAGGTCGATCAGCTTCGGGTGAAGCCCGGTCAGCCGTTCGAGAATGGCGTCGCTGGCAGCAAGAAGTTTTTCGCTCACGGTGCCGGCGTGGCGACGGTCGCCGGCACATTGGCGCTTTGCTGCTTCGCGCTGCGCGGGCGGTGCGTCATCAGCCGGACGAGACGTGCCAGCGTCTCCTTCATCTTGTGACGATGCACGATCATGTCGACCATGCCGTGCTCGAGCTGGAACTCGGCGCGCTGGAAATCGTCGGGCAGTTTCTCGCGGATCGTCTGCTCGATGACGCGGCGGCCCGAAAAACCGATCAGCGCCTTCGGCTCGGCGATGTGAATGTCGCCCAGCATCGCGTAGGAAGCGAGCACGCCGCCGGTCGTCGGATCGGTCAGCACGACGATGAAAGGCAGGCCCGCTTCGCGCAGAAGCTGGATCGCGACCGTCGTGCGCGGCATCTGCATCAGCGACAGGATGCCTTCCTGCATGCGCGCGCCGCCGGCCGCGGTAAACAGGATATAGGGCGTCTTCTTTTCAAGCGCCGTTTCGGCGCCGCGAATGATCGCCTCGCCGGCGGCCATGCCGAGCGAACCGCCCATGAAGGAAAAGTCCTCGACCGCAACCACCGTCTCGACGCCGTCAAGCGGGCCATGCGCAACCGTCACCGCGTCATCCATGCCGGTCTTGGCGCGCGCTTCCTTGAGGCGCTCGGGATATTTCTTCTGGTCGCGGAATTTCAGCGGATCGAGCGGCACGCTGCCCAGCGCCACGAGCTGGTAGTCGGCATTGTCGAAAATCGAGGCGAGCCGTTCCCTTGTACCGAGACGCAAATGATGGTCGCAAGACGGACAGACCCGCATCGCCGCGTCGAGATCGCGGTGAAAGATCATCTCGCCGCAATTGCCGCATTTGTGCCATAGATTGTCGGGCACCTGATCGCGCTTCTTGAAAACCCGCTGGATTTTCGGCCGGACGACATTGTTGATCCAGTTCATCGAAGTTTCCTTCTATTCCGCAGCGGTGGCGCGAGCGGTATGAACGCCCTCGGCGAGTTTACGCACGAAAGCGAGCACACGTTCCGCTGCGCCGGGTTTGACGCGGCCTTCTGCGTCGATCTCGGCGGCCATGGCATCGACGATGGCCGAACCGACAACCGCGCCATCGGCGTTGCGGGCGATCTCTGCCGCTTGCGCGGGGGTGCGAATGCCGAAACCGACGGCAACCGGCAGCGAGGTGTGGCGTTTGATGCGGGCGACCGCCGCTGCAACATTCTGCGCTTCCGGGCTTGCCGAGCCGGTGATGCCGGTGATCGAGACGTAGTAGACGAAGCCCGATGTGTTGGCGAGCACGGCGGGGAGGCGTTTGTCGTCGGTCGTCGGCGTGGCGAGACGGATGAAGTTCAGGCCGGCACGCATGGCCGGCTCGCAGAGCTCGTCGTCTTCTTCCGGCGGCAGGTCGACCACGATCAATCCGTCGACGCCTGCGTCGGTTGCGCGGCTGAGGAACAAGTCGACGCCCATATGATAGATCGGATTGTAGTAACCCATCAGCACGATCGGCGTTTCGGCATCGCTCTGCCGGAATCGGCGTACAAGCTCGAGCGTTTTCATCATGCTGGCGCCGCCTTTCAGCGCGCGCTGCGTCGATGCCTGGATCGCCGGTCCGTCGGCCATCGGATCCGTAAACGGCATGCCGAGTTCGATCACGTCGGCGCCGGCGGCCGGCAGACCTGTCAGAACCGCCAGCGTCGTGTCGAAGTCGGGGTCGCCAGCTGTAACGAAGGTGATGAACGCCGCACGACCCTCCGCCTTCAGCCGCGCGAAGCGTTTGTCGAGGCGGGTGCTCACAGCGTCACCCCCAGATGATCAGCGACCGCAAAGACATCCTTGTCGCCGCGTCCGCACATATTCATGACCAGCAGATGGTCTTTCGGCAGCGTCGGCGCGAGTTTCGAAACGAAAGCCAGCGCATGCGACGGTTCGAGCGCCGGAATGATGCCTTCGAGCCGCGAGCAAAGCTGGAAAGCCTCAAGCGCCTCCTTGTCGGTCGCCGACACATACTCGGCGCGTCCGGTTTCGTGCAGCCAGGCATGCTCGGGCCCGATGCCGGGATAATCGAGACCGGCTGAAATCGAATGCCCGTCCTTGATCTGTCCGTCATCGTCCTGCAGCAGATAGGTACGGTTGCCATGCAACACGCCGGCCGCCCCACCCTTGAGCGAGGCACAATGCTCGCCGGTTTCAATGCCTTTGCCGGCCGCTTCGACGCCGTAGATTTTCACCGACGGGTCGTCGAGGAAGGGATGGAAGAGGCCCATCGCATTGGAGCCGCCGCCGATACAGGCGACCAGCGAATCCGGCAATCGCCCCTCGCGCTCCTGCATCTGTGCTTTCGTTTCATTGCCGATCACCGACTGAAAGTCGCGCACCATTGCCGGATAGGGATGGGGGCCTGCGACCGTGCCGATCAGGTAGTAGGTGTTCTCGACATTCGTCACCCAGTCGCGCAGCGCCTCGTTCATCGCGTCCTTCAGCGTGCCGGTGCCGGACGTGACCGGCACGACTTCGGCGCCGAGCAATTTCATACGGAAGACGTTGGGCTTCTGTCGCTCGATATCGGTGGTGCCCATATAGACGACGCAGGGCAGGCCGAACCGCGCGCAGACGGTGGCGGTTGCGACGCCGTGCTGGCCCGCACCGGTTTCGGCGATAATGCGCGTCTTGCCCATGCGCATCGCCAGAAGGATTTGCCCGAGGCAGTTGTTGATCTTGTGGCTGCCGGTGTGGTTGAGCTCGTCGCGCTTCATGTAAACTTTGGCGCCGCCGAATTTCTCGGTCAGACGTTCGGCGAGATAAAGCGGGCTTGGCCGGCCCACATAGTCGCGTTGCATGAAATCGATCTGAGCCTGGAAGGATGGATCGTTTTTCGCGGCGGTGTAGGCCTTGTCGAGATCGAGTACCAGCGGCATCAGCGTTTCGGCGACGAAGCGGCCGCCGAAAATGCCGAAGCGACCCCGCTCGTCGGGGCCGTTGCGGAAGGAATTGGCTTGCGATGCGCTCACGCTCGAACTTTCTCTTTCAACAACGCGCCGCCATCAGGCGGCTTTGGCCGCGCGAATGAAGGCTTCGATCAGCGCCGGATCCTTCTGCCCCGGCGCGCTTTCGATGCCCGACGAAACGTCGACCGCTTCGGCGCCGGTAATGCGGATCGCCTCGGCGACATTTTCGGCGTTGAGGCCGCCCGACAGCATCCAGGGCATCTCCGGCCGATGGCCCGCGATCAGCGACCAGTCGAAAATCAGGCCGTTTCCGCCCGGCAGGGCACCTGCCATAGATTTAGGTGGTTTGGCGTCGAACAGCAACAAATCGGCGGAATCTCGGTAAATTTCGCAAAGCTCCGGATCGCCCGGCTCGGCGATGCCAATGACCTTCATCAGCGTGATGCCATAGCGCGATTTGATTTCGACAAGCCGGTCCGGCGTCTCCGCGCCATGAAGCTGCAGGATGTCGGGCTGGAGCGCCTCGACCACCCCGTCAAGCGTCCGGTCGTCGGCATCGACGGTGAGCGAGACCTTGAGCACGGAGGAAGGAACGCCGGCCGCCAGCGCGCGGGCCTGTTCGAGCGAGATGCTTCGGGGGCTTTTCGGATAGAAGTTGAAACCGAGATAATCGGCGCCCGCGGCGACCGATGCCTCGATCGTTTCCGCTGTCGACAGGCCGCAAATTTTGACACGTATTGTCATTGCCGGTCAGGCCGCCAGCGAGCGGACGATCTCTTCGGCGGCTGCCCGCGGATCGCCCGCGCCGGTGATCGGCCGTCCGATGACGAGAACGTCGGCGCCCAGCGCCAGCGCTTCCGTCGGCGTCATGACGCGCTTCTGGTCGCCGATGGCGCTGCCTGCGGGGCGGATGCCCGGCACGATCAGCTTGAAAGCGGGGCCGAGATCGCGGCGCAACGTTTCGATTTCATGCGCCGAGCAGACGACGCCGTCGAGCCCTGCACCGGCGGCGAGACCTGCGAGCCTGCGTACTTGGTCGGACGCCGTGCCGCCAATGCCCATCGCCGCAAGATCGGTTTCGTCGAGGCTCGTCAGCAGCGTGACGCCGACGATGAGGGGACGACGGTCGCCGGCTTCGCGCGCGGCTTCGGCCGCGGCGCGCATCATGGCGCTGCCGCCCGCCGCATGCACGTTGACGATGGCGGGCGCGAGCGGCAGCACGGCGCGAATGCCGCCCGCGACCGTGTTCGGAATGTCGTGCAGTTTCAGGTCGAGAAAGATCGGCAGTCCCGCCTCGGCGACCGCCCGATAGCCCGCCGGACCATGGGCGTTGAAAAACTCCATGCCGATCTTGGCGCCGCCGACGCTGCCGGTGAGGCCGCGCGCCAGCGCCACCGCCCGGCTGACGTCGGTGGTGTCGAGGGCGCAGAAAATCGGGTTTCCAAGTGTCATCGCGGGCCTGCTCATGTCCTTGGGCCGCCTTATAGCAGATCGGGGCCGGAAGGGGACCGGATTTAGAGTCGTTCATCGTTTCGCGGAAACGATGAACGACTCTAAGTCTTTGTTTTGTCGCGTTTCCGGACGGCCAACCGGCTTCCACTTGGCCTGGAAACGCTCTAGTCGCTTTCGGCGGCACGGAGCGCCGGCAGGCCGGCGGCCGGGGCGGCGCCTTTTTTCCGGGCGGCCTTGCGCCGGGCCTGGGCCCAGGCGCCGATGCCGCCCATCAGAATGCCTAAAAGCATCGAGACGAGCACGATCAGGAACAGGGGAATTTCGATGGCGAAGGCCGGGGTTTCGACGTCGAAGGGGTCGAAACCGAAAGTGACGTAGGACCGGTTGGCGACCGCCAGCGCCATCGCCAGAACGGCGATCAGCGGCAGCAATATCCAGCGCAGGAGTTTCACGCGTTCCGTCCCGAGGTCAGGGCGTCAACCGGAGCCGACGGCGCCGGGATCAATCGTCGTCGCCGTCGTCGGCCGCCATCAGCTTATCGTCGGAAATATCGGCATTGTTGAGGCGCTCGCGCAACTCCTTGCCCGTCTTGAAGAAAGGCACCGACTTTTCCTCGACATGAACGGGCTCGCCGGTGCGCGGGTTGCGGCCGGTGCGTGCCGGCCGGCTCTTGACCGAGAAGGCCCCGAAACCGCGGAGTTCCACCCGGTCTCCCCGTGCCAGCGCCGCGCTGATCTCGTCGAAAATCGTGCTGACGATACGCTCGACGTCGCGCTGGTAGAGGTGCGGATTGGCCTGGGCCAAGCGCGCGACGAGTTCCGATTTGATCATATGCTTGCGTCCCCCGGCAGTGCCTCGCGCTGTCCTCGACCGTCACCGGAAACGGTCCTGACTCTCCCCTTATTGGCGGTCAGGTTGCCAAACGCTTGTCAGACCGTCAAGTGTAAGTCTTTTTGTCTGCTGTGTTTTTCCGGCCACGACTTCGCCGGCAACGATTATCGCCTCGCCGAGCGTCTGCCCGACAAAGCCGGCGACGCCGAGGCCTGGATAGGCCGGTTCCCATGTCTGGACAGGGAGGCGGGCATCGAGCCCGTGTTCCTCGGCAAGCCAGGCAATCGCCTGCTCTTCGCTGCCGATTTCGTCGACAAGCCCGTTTTCCACAGCCTGCCAGCCGGTGAAGACGCGGCCGTCGCCGAGCCGCCGCGCCGTCGCCGCATCCATGCCGCGCCGTTCCGCGACGAGGCGCAGGAACCAGTCATAGGAACTGTCGACCAGCTCCTTGGTGACGCGCAGCGCTTCCGGGCTCGGCCGGCTGAAGGGATTCGGCTCGGCTTTCAGCGGCGCCGATTTGACGTCGCGCATCTCGATGCCGATATGCTTCAGAAGGTCTTCGAGCTGCGCCCATTGGAAGATGACGCCGATCGACCCGGTGATGGTGTTGCCGCGCGCGACGATGCGGTCGGCCGACATCGCGACGATATAACCGCCCGACGCCGCGACCGTTCCGAGCACCGCGACAACGGGCTTTTCATCCGCGACCTGGCGGATGGATTCGTAAAGCGCCTCGGCCCCCGTCGTCGTGCCACCGGGGCTGTCGATGGCGAGGATCACTGCCTTGACGCTCGAATCCTCGGCGATCTTTTCCAGCATTTCACGCTGAATGCGATCGTCGATGACAATGCCGCCGATTTCGACGCGGGCGATATGCGAGCGGCCCGGCCAGCCGCCTTCGGACACCAGCACGACAAGGGCGACGGCCGCTGCGAGGATGGCGCCGGCGCGCCAAAAAAACAGGCGGCGTTTCAAACGCCGCCTGTCCGTCAATGTATCTGCATCGAGCGACACGGGATTGACCTCCGAACAGGAAAAAATCGGAGCCGGAGCTTAGCGCGGCGGGCGGGGCTTGTCGCCCCGCCCGTTGCGGCGTTACTTGTCGTCCGAACCGGCCTTGTTGAGCGCGGCACCCAGAATGTCGCCGAGCGACGCGCCTGAATCCGACGAACCGTACTGCGCCACCGCTTCCTTTTCCTCGGCGATTTCAAGCGCCTTGATCGAAAGCTGGATCTTGCGGCCTGCCCGGTCGAACTGCGTGACGCGGGCATCGATCTTGTCGCCGACCGAGAAACGCTCCGGCCGCTGATCGGCGCGGTCGCGGGCAAGTTCGGCGCGGCGGATGAAGGCCGACATGTCGTCGGCACCGACCGTGACTTCGAGGCCGTTCTCGGTGACGGCCGTGACCGTGCAGGTCACGACCGCGCCCTTGCGGATGTCGCCCAGCGATTCCATCGGGTCGCCCGAGAGCTGCTTGATGCCGAGCGAGATGCGTTCCTTCTCGGTGTCGACATCGAGCACGACCGCCTTCACGACCTGGCCCTTCTGGTAATCGGTCATGGCTTCTTCGCCCGGACGGTTCCAGTCGAGATCGGACATATGCACCATGCCGTCGACATCGGCGTCGAGGCCGATGAAGAGACCGAACTCGGTGATGTTCTTGATCTCGCCCTCGACCAGTGTGCCGGCGGGATACTTTTCGGCGAAAGTCGTCCAGGGATTGTCCATGCAGTGCTTGAGGCCGAGCGAGATGCGGCGCTTCACCGGATCGACTTCCAGCACCATCACTTCCACTTCCTGCGAGGTGGAAACGATCTTGCCCGGATGCACGTTCTTCTTGGTCCAGCTCATCTCGGAGACATGGACGAGACCCTCGACGCCGGGCTCAAGCTCCACGAACGCACCGTAATCGGTGATGTTGGTGACACGGCCCTTGAAACGCGCTTCGAGCGGATACTTCGCCTCGACGCCGTCCCAGGGATCGGCCTCGAGCTGCTTCATGCCGAGCGAGATGCGCTGCGTGTCGTGATTGACCTTGATGACCTGAACCTTGAGCGTCTGGCCGATCGAAAGCACTTCGGTCGGATGGTTGACGCGGCGCCACGCGATGTCCGTGACGTGGAGCAGGCCGTCGACGCCGCCGAGATCGACGAAGGCGCCGTAATCGGTGATGTTCTTGACGACGCCCTCGAGCACCTGGCCTTCCTTGAGATTCTCGACCAGTTCCTGGCGCTGTTCGGCGCGGGTCTCTTCGAGCACCGCGCGGCGCGAGACGACGATGTTGCCGCGCCGCTTGTCCATTTTCAGGATCTGGAAGGGCTGCGGAATGTTCATCAGCGGCGTCACGTCGCGCACGGGGCGGATATCGACCTGGCTGCCGGGCAGGAAGGCCACGGCGCCGTCGAGATCGACCGTGAAGCCGCCTTTGACGCGGCCGAAAATCTGACCCTCGACGCGGTCCTGCTTCTCGAAGGCGACCTCGAGACGAATCCAGCTTTCCTCGCGCTTGGCTTTCTCGCGGCTGAGCACCGCTTCGCCCATCGCGTTCTCGATGCGCTCGAGATAGACCTCGACAATGTCGCCGACATTGATGTTGGCGGGCTTGCCGGGCGTTGCGAATTCCTTGAGAGCGACGCGGCCTTCGGTCTTGAGGCCGACATCGACGATGGCGAGGTCGTTTTCGATGGCAACGACCGTCCCCTTGATGACGGAGCCTTCCTGCATATTGCTGTCGATGAAGGACTGCTCCAGCAGGGCGGCGAAATCTTCGCGGCTCGGATTGAGCGCGCTTGAGGTGTTAGCCAATGTAAAAGTCTCCTGACGATGCTTTTATTCCGGCCGGCGGTTGGGTCCGCGGGTCTTCCCCCGAGATCGTAAAACGTCCGGGAGCATGTGGATTTGGGCGGTGTCGGTTAAAGGTTGCGAAAAGCGCGACCCGGCCGGCGAAACCATCGGCCAAACCAATGCGAAAAATGCGCGCCGCCCCGAAGGCGAAAACGCGCTTAACCCATTGCTTTGTCAATGATCGCGACGGCAGCGTCGAACGCCGCTTCTATACTCAAATTGGAGGTGTCGAGCAAGTGTGCGTCGGCCGCCGGCTTCATGGGGCTGGCGGCCCGCTCGGCGTCGCGGCGGTCTCTTTCCCTCACATCTTCAAGGACTTGTGCCTCGGAGAGGCCCGACCCCGAATTGTTGAGTTCGAGCCAGCGCCGATGCGCGCGCACCTCGGGGCTGGCGGAGACGAAAAGTTTCACATCGGCATCCGGACAGACGACCGTACCGATATCCCGCCCGTCGAGAACGGCACCGGGCTTTTGGGCGGCAAACCGCCGCTGCAGCCCCAGAATGGCCGCCCTGACGGCCGGCATGGCGGCGACCACGGAGGCTGCATGACCGGCCTCGGCGGTGCGGATCGCTTTTTCGTCGATCCGGGCGGCATCGAGCGCCTCGGCGGCCGCAAGCGCGGCCTTTTCGTCGGCAGGGTTGCCGCCCGCGGCCAGCACGGCCTGGCCGACCGCCCGGTAGAGCGAGCCGGTGTCGAGATAGAGGAGGCCGTAATGGCGGGCGAGTGCCCGGGCAAGCGTGCCCTTGCCGGAGGCGGCCGGCCCGTCGACCGCGACGATCATTGACCCGCGCCGCTGAAGGTCGCCCCGAGCCCGCGCATCAGCGGCACGAAATCGGGAAAGCTGGTTGCGATCATCGAGGCATCGTCGACGGTCACGGGCTTTTGCGCGGCCAGACCCATGACGAGGAAGGACATGGCGATGCGGTGGTCCATCTGGGTCGCGACATGGCCGGCGCCCGCGACCTCGCCGCCGCGGCCTTCGACGATCATCCCGTCCTCGCTCTCGCGAACCTTGACGCCATTGGCGCGCAGGCCCGAGGCGGTGGCGGCGATACGGTCGCTTTCCTTGACGCGCAACTCGTGAATGCCGAGCATTTTTGTTTCGCCCTCGGCAAAGGCGGCGGCGACCGCGAGCACGGGATATTCGTCGATCATCGAGGCGGCGCGCTCCGGCGGTACCTCGATGCCCCGCAACCGGCTCGACCGGACGCGCAGATCGGCAACCGGCTCGCCGCCTTCCTCACGCTGGTTCATTACTTCAATATCGCCACCCATTTCCATCAGCGTCGTGTAGAGCCCCGCCCGGTGCGGATTGAGCGTGATGCCCCGGACGACGATCTCCGAGCCCGGCGTCAGCAGGGCCGCGACGACCGGAAAGGCAGCGGAAGAAGGATCACCCGGCACCGCAATGGGGCAGGGCCTGAGTTCGGGCTCGCCCGTCAGGCGGATGGCCACGAGGCCGCGCGGTCCCGGCTCGACGTGAACGTCGGCGCCAAAGGCCCGAAGCATCCGCTCGGTATGATCGCGGGTCGGCGTCGCCTCGATAACGGTGGTCTGGCCCGGCGCATTGAGGCCGGCCAGCAGCACGGCCGATTTGACCTGCGCCGAGGCGACGGGGGAGGGATAGGCAATGGGCATCGCCCGCCGCGCGCCGATCAGCGTCAGCGGCAGCCGGCCGCCCTCGCGCGCATGAAATGTGGCCCCCATATCGGTCAGGGGCGCGATCACGCGGCCCATGGGGCGACGCGACAGCGAGGCGTCGCCGATGAAAGTGGCCGTGATCGGATGTCCCGCCACGAGACCCATAACGAGGCGCGCGCCGGTTCCCGAATTGCCGAAATCGAGAGGTTGATCGGGCTCCTTCAGGCCGCCGACACCGACGCCATGGACCGACCATGAGCCGTCGGCATGGCGCTCCACCTGGGCGCCCAGACGGCGCATGGCCTCGGCAGTCGCCAGCACGTCGGCGCCCTCGAGAAGTCCCGTAATGCGTGTCTCGCCGACCGCCAGCGCGCCGAAAATCAGCGCCCGGTGCGAAATCGACTTGTCGCCGGGCAGATCGATCCGGCCGGTGAGGCGGGCCGAGGGCTCGGCTGTGAGGGGAGTGGCGGGAGAATGAGCCAAGGCGCTTCCGATACTGGTGTTGCCGGGAGACGCCGAAGAAGCGCCCCGGCCCGTCCCAGGCGGAGCGGCTGCGGGCGGCCACGGCGCGAATAGGTTTTGACAGGAGCAACTTAACGTGGCAATGGGAAAATCCTTCAAGGCCATATGCCGCGCGCCGGGCTGATCCTGGGCGCGCAAGACGCGGATAGACGCGGGGGAGTGCAAGCTTGTCGAAACCGGAGTTGGGAACCAAACGCGATTGCCCGAGCTGCGGCGCGAAGTTTTACGACCTGAACAAGAATCCGGTCGCGTGCCCCAAGTGCAAGCACGAATATGTGCCCGACACAGGCGCCAAGGCGAAGCGCGCAAAGCCGGCTGAAAAGCCGAAAGAGAAACCGCTGAAACGCGTCGTTGTCGCGGACGGCGATACCGTTTCGCTGGATGCGATGCGCGACGATGAATTGGCGGCCGATGTCGATGACGAGGATATCGATGTCGATGTCGATGTGGATGTCGAAGTCGAGGACGACGACACCGAAGACGCCTTCCTGCCCGACGACGAGGACGAGGACGTCACCGGCATCGTGCGCGGCGGCAAGAGCGACGACGATTGAAATAACGGCAAGGCGGAACGCCGTTGTCGCGCAATCTCTCCGGCATCAAGTTTCTCTTGATCGCCGGGGGGCGCGGCCCTAAGTTCCGCCACCGTCGGTGCGGGGCCCATCCCGAACCGGATACAAGGCGGGGCCATAGCTCAGTTGGGAGAGCGCTTGCATGGCATGCAAGAGGTCGTCGGTTCGATTCCGTCTGGCTCCACCAATTTCCATTAGTTGTTTTGATATCTGTCTGCACGGCGGCGATTGGTTGCGATCGGTTCCGTGATCTCAGGCGGGCATGACCATGTCGCCGCCGGCGACCGGTGCGGCGCGGCTCCTCCGGCGATATCGACGGCTTGCCGGACGAGCGCCGATCCCCGGACCGGCGTGTCGCGGCAGCGGGAAAGGAGCCACTTCGTTCAATCCGCATATGCATTCACCCGGCGTCAGGAACTGACTCTCTTCGCGAGACGTTGCGCGGCGGTCGAGATCACGACGAAGGAGACGTAGAGCGTGACCGGAATGTTCAACAGCCCGATCGCGAGGAAGATGCCGGGTATCGACGTACCCTCATCCGTGAGCCAGAAGATGAAGCCCGACGCACCGACCATCGCCAGCGCATTGAGCACATTGTTGACGGCGATCAGTCGCGCGCGGTAGTGCGGTTCGCTTCGCGCCTGCAGGATCGCGTAGAGCGGCACGATGTAGAGCCCGCCGCAAACCGCGATGCCGAACAGGTCGCCGACGATCCGCCAGTTCTCCCAAACCTGCAGGAAGGCGAGGATACCGATGAACGCGCCCGTGCCGGTCGTGAGCATCGGTTCGCTCGCGAAAAAGAGATCGGCGGAAAAGAGCGTGATGCCCAACGCACCCACGGGCACGTAATAGTCGCGCACCTTGCCACCCAGCAGCTTGTCGCAGAGGAGCGAGCCGATGCCGATGCCGATGGAAAAGATCGCCAGCAGCATGGCGACGATCTGCTCGTTGCCGCTCAACACGTCACGGGAAAAGACCGGAAACAGGATGATGAAGACGGAGCCGACCAGCCAGAACCAGGAAATGCCGATGATCGAACGGAAGATCGGCAGGTCGCGGTAACCGAATGCCACCATCTTCAGCGTTTCCGAAACCACATTGTAGTTGATGCGGATATCCGGGCTCGCCGCCGGCCGGTCGGGAATGCGCTTCGAGGCCAGCCAGCCCAGCACCGCAATGCCGATGCAGAGAAGGGAAACGGCGGTCACACCATGTGCCTTCAGCACGATCAGGCTGCCGAGCAGTGTGCCGATCAGGATGACGAGGAAGGTCGCCGTCTCGATCAGCGCATTGCCGCCCACCAGTTCTTCTTCCTCCAGAAGTTCCGGCAGCAATCCGTATTTGAGCGGCCCGAAAATGGCCGACTGGGTGCCCATGAAGAAGAGAACGGTCAGCAGCATGACCGGGCTTCCGACCGTGAAGCCGATGGCGGCCGCGATCATGATCGCGATTTCGAGGAGCTTCACCTTTCGCACGAGGTCGGGTTTGGGAAGCTTGTCGGCGAATTGTCCGGCGGTCGCGGAAAAGAGAAAGAACGGAAGAATGAAAATGCCGCCCGCCAGCGCCACCAGTGTTTGCGTGTCGACGCCATCAAGGCTCGCCGTCGCCGAATAGGTGATGAGGATCACGAGCGCGTTCTTGAAGATATTGTCGTTGAAGGCGCCGAGCGCCTGCGTGACGAAAAGCGGCATGAACCGCGGCGAGCGAAGCAGCCGGAACTGCGAATGATGCTTGTGTTCGCTCATGCCGCTTCTCCCACGAGGCGTGCCGTCTCGGCCTCGATTGTGTCTTCGAGTACGCGCATGAAGGTATCCTTGTCGAGGCCCGTGCGGATCGGTTCGAGGAAGGAAAGCACGGCCGTCCCCGGTGTCTTGCGCCAGGCGCGGCACTGCCAGCAGAGCCCGACATTCGTCGCCACCGGCGTCACCGGCAGGTTGAGATCGGTGTAAAGATGGTAGATGCCTATCTTGTAGCGTTCGCGGTCGCCCACCGGCACGAGCTGTCCTTCGGGATAGATCAGGATGTGCCGGTCATTGTCGAAGGCGCGCCGCGCCGCCGTGCTGAGCTTGTTCCGCTCCGTGCCGCCGCCGCAGGTATCGACCATGATCATGTCGAGCTTCGTCAGGATGCGTCCGATCGCCGGATAGTCGAGCAGATCCTTCATCGCCACGGTCGCGATGTTGGGCAAGAGCGACAGCACAAGAATGCCGTCGGAAAAGCTCTGATGCTTCGAGGCGATGAGGCTCGGGCCGGCGGCCGGGATATTTTCATGCCCCCGCACCTCAAGCCTGATGCCCGCGACATTGTGCAGGAGCCAGACGATCCCTTTCGCCCACCAGTGCAGCACGGCGGCGACAGGCTTCGGCGAGTTGAGATAGGTCAGCGGCAGGCAGGCAATCGCCACAAGTGCCGTGAAGCCGTAGAAACAAAGGTTGAAAAGGAAGGAACGCATGATGCGGCTCCGTTCAATGGGCGGGCGTCCTGGTGTGCAGGACGGCAATGATGGCCTCTGAAAAGACATCCCTGTGTTTCGACAGAGGTCCCTTGATGCGTCCGAAGGCCTTGAAGGTGACGGCTTGCAATACGACGCCAAGCGCCATGGCGGCACGGACATTGGCATCGTCGTTCGGGATTTCCTTGCGCGCCATCGCGGCTTTCACGACATCGACGACGACGGCGACGGGGTTCGGAAGGTTCGGATCGAAATAGCGCAGCAGCGCATGCTGGCTGAGCTGGTGGTAGCGGAAAAGCAGCCAGTCGCGGTCCGCCATCGTGCAATAGGCGTCCACGATGGCGCGCGCCTGGTCGTCGATATGTTTGTGTCCGGCAGCCGCCGCCTTGATCGCCTCGGCAAGGCTGGCATGCTGCCGCTTGAAAAGCTCGCGCGCGAGTTCGTCCTTGCTTTCGAAATGGCGATAGATCGTGCCTTCGGAAATCTTCACCGCCTCGGCGATCTGCTTCGTGCGGGTTTCCATGATGCCCTGATTGACGAAGAGTTCCAGGGCGGCACGTTCGATCCTGGTCTTTGTGTCGGGCGCGCGGGGCATGCCGGTCTCACTTGTCGCTGGGTCGCCGGATTGAATCGGTCGGAACGAATCGTATCAGCTTCGCCGCGGATTGGCGGCACACGGATTGCCCGTAAGGAGGTAGCGCAGATCGTCCACACCGATTCGCTGGCGGGCAACGTTGAAGCGCCGCAATTGCGCCAGCGGCGCCGAGAGGTCGCGGCCATCATGGAGAAGGGCGCTCTTTGTCATCATGGCCGCGATGCGGGCCCGTTCCGCCGCCATGCCCGCCATCAGCTTCTCGCCCATGCGGCGGACGGCGTCCGCCCAGACCGGGCGCGCGCCGGCAAGCGATTGGCGCAGCCACGCGCCGATCTGCCGCGCATCCTTTTCGAGCTTCGCCCAGCCATGGCGGGTCGTGTTGATCCGTCGGCGGACGAGGTTGAGTTCCGCTTCGCAGGACTTCCGGCGAGCTTCCCATTGCGTCGCCGCGGCGGCCAGCGCCTCGGCCGAGGCGCGGTCTCCCGCCATTTCGGCGACGAGCAACCGGTTCGTGAGATCGAGAAGCCGCGCGTCGATCCGCGCCAGTGCCGACTTGTAGCGCAGCTCGCTCGCAAATTGCCGGTCGAGCGTTTTCGCCTCGGCGGCGATTTTCCCGTGCGCCTGGCGCAGGTCGGAAAGCGCGCTGCTTGCCCGGGCCTTCAGCGCAGCGCGGTTGCTCGCGCTCATGGTCCTGAGCCAGTTGATGAAGCTGCGGAGGGTGATCATGTCGCTTGCCCTTCTCGAATGTTCCCGAGGCCCGCCAACGCCGGCCACGATCAGAAAGTAAGTGAGTGCACACTTCTTGTCAAGACGAATATGACCTTGGGACGCATTTTGGCCGAAACTATCTACCTGATTGTTTTTGCTTGGATATTTCCAGGGTAAAGACCTTTCCTTGCCCTCGCATCGCCGCGCTCAGCGCCCTTGTGCCGGCCCCGCCCGGAGCTACAATCGGGCAACAATAAAATCGGGAGGTTCGATCGTGTCTCAGGAAATCAACGCAGCGTCCGCGCCGCCGGACGCAACGGAATTCGACGCCGTCATCGTCGGCGCGGGCTTTGCCGGCATGTATATGCTTCATCGCCTGCGCGGGCTCGGTCTCACGGCACGCGTCTTCGAGGTCGGCGATGGCGTCGGCGGCACCTGGTACTGGAACCGCTATCCGGGCGCGCGCTGCGATGTCGAAAGTCTCGAATACCAGTACGGCTTTTCCGATGAAATCCAGCGCGACTGGACATGGACCGAACGCTATGCCGCGCAGCCGGAAATCCTGCGCTATCAGAACTATGTCGCCGACCGTCTCGACCTGCGCCGCGACATGCGGTTTTCGACGCGCGTGACGTCGGCCGCTTATGACGAGCGCGCCGGTTTGTGGACGATCGGGACCGATCGCGGCGATCGCGTGCAAGCGAGATTCTGCATCATGGCGACGGGCTGCCTCTCCGCCGCGCGCGTTCCCGACTTCGAAGGCCTCGATGAGTTCGAGGGCGCCTGGTATCACACCGGCGACTGGCCGAAAGAAGGCGTCGACTTCACCGGAAAACGCGTCGCCGTCATCGGCACGGGTTCGTCCGGCGTTCAAAGCATTCCGCTGATCGCCGAACAGGCTGCGCATCTGACGGTCTTTCAGCGTACGGCGAATTTCACGCTGCCGGCCGGCAACAGGCCGCTGCCGAAGGAAGAAATCGAAAAATCGAAAGCGACCCTGCTGCAGGATCGCCAGCATGCGCGCACAACGCCAGGCGGCATCATCTGCTTCGAATATAATGAAACGCTGGCCGCCGAGATGACGCCGGAGGACCGGAAGCGCGAACTCGAGAGCCGCTGGAACAAGGGCGGCTTTGCGTTCCTCGGCGCGTTCGGCGATCTGATGGCGACGCACGAGGCCAACGATCAGGCAGCCGATTTCGCGCGCGCGAAAATGCGGGCCGTCATCGAGAACCCCGACGTCGTCGATCTGCTGCTGCCTAACGATCATCCGATCGGCGTCAAGCGCCTTTGTCTCGACACGCATTATCTTGAAACCTTCAACGCGCCGCATGTCGAACTGGTCGATGTCCGCAAGACGCCGATCGAGAAGATCACCGCAAAAGGAATTCGTTGCGGCGGCAAAGAATACGAAGCCGATTGCATCGTTTTCGCGACCGGCTTCGACGCGATGACGGGCGCGCTGACGAACATCGACATCGCCGGCAGAAACGGCGCAAAGCTCAGCGAAAAATGGGCGGCGGGACCGCGCACTTATCTCGGACTGGGATCGGCCGGCTTTCCCAATCTGTTTTTCATCACAGGCCCCGGCAGTCCTTCCGTTCTGTCGAACATGATCGTTTCGATCGAACAGCACGTCGAATGGATCGCCGATTGCATCGGACGTTTGACGGAAGGCAACATTCGTTCGATCGAACCGAAGAAAGAAGCCGAAGATCTCTGGGTCGATCACGTCAACGAGGTCGCGGCGGCAACGCTCTATCCGCAGGCGAACTCCTGGTACATGGGGGCGAACATTCCCGGCAAGCCGCGCATCTTCATGCCTTATGCGGGCGGTGTCGGGGTCTATGGCGAGAAGCTGGCCGAGGTCGCGGCGGCCGATTACGAGGGCTTCGAACTCGGCGCGTGACAGCGAAAAACCGCAGCGGACCCCCCCTCTGTCACGGAACTGTCACAAAACTGTCATAAACGATGGTGGCGGGGCGTCGAAAAAAACTTGTCCCCGGTTTTGGGGTCTCTCGAAAGCGGGGATAACAGGAACTTATCCCCGTTTTCGGATACCCCGCCGCCGGACCGGCCGGTCGCCGCGAACCGAACACAAGGACCGACAGCATGGCGCATGACAGAAAACTCCGGATCGCGGTGATCGGCGCGGGCGCCTCGGGCCTGATGGCGCTGATCAAGCTGCGCGAGGCCGGCATCGGGGATGTGACGATCTTCGAGAAGGCCGAGGCGCTGGGCGGCACCTGGCGCGACAACCGCTATCCGGGCGTCACCTGCGATGTGCCTTCGCACGGCTATCGCTATTCCTTCGAACCCAATCCCGAATGGAGCCATGTCTGCGCGCCGGGACCGGAAATCCTCGACTATCTGAAGAACGTCGCGCGCAAGCATGACGCCGAAGCCTCGATCCGCTACGGCCAAGAGGTGGTGCGCGCCGACTGGCGCGACGGCCAGTGGCATCTCGAGACGACGAAGGGCAGCCAGGGCGCTTTCGATGCGGTGATCACGGCGACCGGCGTGCTGCATCATCCGGTTTATCCGGACATTCCGGGGCTCGCCGATTTCGAGGGCGAGGCCTTTCACACCGCGCGCTGGAAGGACGAGGTGTCGCTCACGGGCAAGCGCGTCGGCGTGATCGGCACCGGCTCGACGGCGACGCAGATCACCGGCGCGGTGGTCGACGAGGTCGCGAAGCTCAGCCTCTTCCAGCGCACGGCGCAATGGATCCTGCCGCTGCCGCAGGCGCCGATCTCCGAGGAACAGAGGGCGCTTTACCGCGCCGACCCGGCGCTGCTCGAACAGGAATATCAGCGCATCTCGTTCGAGAACAATTCGAAATTCGCCGCCGCGATCGTCGGCGCCAATCCCCATGCCTACAAGGCGATGGTGAAGGCGTGTGAGGAAAACCTCGCCCGCGTCCGGGACCCCGAACTCAGGGCGAAGCTGACGCCGGATTACGCGGTCGGCTGCAAGCGGATGATCCTGTCGGACAATTTCTACGACGCGATCCAGAAACCGAATGCCGACGTCGTGACGGAGACGATCGAGCGTTTCGAGCGCGACGGCATCCGCACGAAAGACGGCCGCCTGCATGCGCTCGATGTGATCGTGCTGGCAACCGGCTTCAACACGCATCAGCTTTTCCGGCCGATGCAGGTGACGGGCCGGGCAGGCCGGACGATGGACGCGGCCTGGGCGAAGGGAAACGAGGGCTACAAGGCCGTCACCGTGCCCGATTTTCCCAACTGGTTCATGATCGGCGGACCGAACAGCCCGATCGGCAATTTCTCCTGGCTGCTGACGGCGGAAAACCAGTTCAACTTCGCGCTGCAGCTGATCCTGAAACTGAAGGACGGCAATCTGTCGGAGATCGCGCCGAAACGCGAAGCCGCACAAGCCTTCAACGCGGCCGTGCGCGCGAAACTGCCCGACACGGTCTGGGCGACCGGCTGCAAGAGCTGGTACATCGACCCCTTCGGCAACATTGCCTCATGGCCATGGACCTACGAGAAGTTCGAGGCCGATATGCGCGCGCCCGTCTGGGAGGATTTCGAGGTGGCGTGACGGCCTACTCCTCGACATCCTTGTAGAAGAACGAGGCCGTCACGACGCCGATCACGAGGGCGATGCCGAGAAAGTCGATCCAGGCCCAGGCGGGATCGAAGGGCAGCGGCACGCCGGCAAGCCTGAGCAGCGCTTCGGCGCCGACGACCACGCCGGCGCCCGCCGCGCATGAAACGACATGCGCGGCGATGCGGCCATGGGTGACACGCCAGGCCATCAGGCGGCGAGCAGGCCTTCGAGCCGCTGGCGGATGATCGTCTCGGCTTCCGACATGATGCGGTCGATCAGTTCCTTGCAGGTGGGGACGTCGTGGATGAGACCGGCGACCATGCCGCAGCTCCAGGCGCCGGCATCCATTTCGCCGCCCTGCATGACGCGCGGATAGACGCCGCCGACCAGTTCGCGAATGTCGTCGATGCCGAGGTTGGCGCCTTTTTCGCGCTCGATCTCGACGATCTTGTCGACCGCCGCATTGGCGAGCACGCGTTCGGTGTTGCGCAAGGGGCGCATGATCAGGCGCGTGTCGAGTTCGCTGGCCGCGATCAGCGCCTGTTTGACGTTCTCATGCACCGGCGCTTCCTTGGTGGCGATGAAGCGCGTGCCCATGTTGATGCCGTCGGCGCCGAGCGCCAGCGAAGCGACGAGCTGCGAGGCCGTGCCCATGCCGCCCGAGGCGACGAAGGGGATTTTCAGTTCCTCGGCCGCGCGCGGCAGCAGGATCATGTTCGGAATGTCGTCCTCGCCCGGATGGCCGCCGCATTCGAAACCGTCGACGCTGACGGCGTCGCAGCCGATGCGTTCGGCTTTCAGCGAATGGCGGACGGAGGTGCATTTGTGGATGACCTTGATGCCCGCCTCTTTCATCGGCGGCATATAGGCTTCGGGGCTGCGGCCGGCCGTCTCGACGATCGTGACACCGCCGTCGATGATCGCCTTGATATATTCCGGATAGGGCGGATTGGCGAAGCCCGGCAGGAAGGTCAGGTTCACGCCGATCGGTTTGTCGGTCATCTTCTTGCACCGGGCGATCTCGTTGGCGAGATCCTTCGGCGTCGGCTGGGTGAGGCCGGTGATGATGCCGAGCCCGCCGGCATTGGAAACCGCCGCCGCCATTTCGGCGAGGCCGACGAAATGCATGCCGCCCTGAATGATCGGATGCTGGATGCCGAAAAGTTCGGTAATGCGCGTCTTCATGTGTGTTGCCTTCGTCTTTCGATGGAAATGATGGGAGGTGCCGGATCAGCCGGCGAATTTGGGGCGGCGCTTTTCGAGATTGGCCATGATGGCTTCCTTCTGGTGCGCGCCGCCGATGAGCTTGTCCTGCTCGACGGATTCGGCGAGCAGGATCGCGGCGGCATCGGCGTCCGGCGCATCGTTGAGGATGCGCTTGGCGGCGCGGATGGCGGTCGGGCTCTTGTCGGCGATCTCGCGTGCGACCGTCAGCGCCTCGGCATGAGGGTCGTTGCAGAGCCGCGTTGCAAAACCGTAAGCGAGCGCGTCATCCGCCTCGAAGATGCGGCCGGTATAGGTGAGGTCGCGGATGACGTCTTCGCGCGCCAGCCCGCGCATCAGATACATGCCGGCCATGTCGGGCACGAGGCCCCATTTGATTTCCATGACCGAGAAGCGCGTGCCGGGCGCCACAAAGCGCATGTCGGCGCCGAGCGCGACCTGAAAGCCGCCGCCGAAGGCGACGCCGTGAACGGCCGCGATGACCGGCACCGGAATGTCGCGCCAGACGAGAGCGGCATATTGCGCCCGGTTGGCGATGCCATGCGTGCGTTGCGCGAGCCGGCCGGTGACCTCCGATTTGTTCGCCTCGCGCTCGCCGCTCGCCATGCGCCCGAAATTGCCCATGTCGAGTCCGGCGCAGAAGGCGCGGCCCTCGCCGGAGATGACGATGGCGCGGACCGACTTGTCGGCTTTCAGCTTTTCACCGGTTTCGAGGAGGGCCATGAACATCGCGTCGTCGAGCGCGTTCATCTTGTCGGCGCGGCTGAGACGCACATCGGCGACCCCTTCCACGATTGTCGTCTTGATGCGCTCTTCCATGAGCCTTGCCTCCCGGTTGTTTCTGGCGCGTTCGGTTGCAAGAGTCATAACCGCCCGGCGGACGAATACAAGACTGCGCGGGTGCCGGCCGGGTCTGCAGAAATGAACGGCCGCCCTGACGCAACGGAATTGGGCGATGGGGGAGGGTGGGAAGATAAAGAGCCGCCCGCAAAAACCGCTCAAAGATGCGTGAATCCCGCAGGTCGCAGGCCGAAGGCCGTCAGCCGCCCGTGTCCTCGCTGCTGGCGATCAGCTCGCGCCCGTCGATGCTGGCGCGCGTCAGATGGGCGACGGCGCTGAAATAGGCCGAGCTGATTTCGAGCCGCACCGGCAGCAGCAGGCTCCGTTTTTCGCCGTCGCCGTTGTCCGTGCCCTCGAAACGCGCCAGCCAGATGATCGCCGGCCTGAGCGGATCCTTGATCCGCTTGATATGCCATTCGCGCGTGAAGCCCGATTTCGGCTTGTAGAGGATCTTGCAGCGCCAGGCGTCGCCCGCAAACTCGCCGGCGATGCGCGGCACCAGCCGTTCGGTTGCCGGCGGCGAGAAATCGAGATCGTAGACGCGCCGCCCGTCGAAAACGGGGATGCTGTTTGCGCAAGGCTTGCCGGCGCCGGCGAGGGCGGCATAGATCGAGGCGGTCAGCGGATCGACCGTGCCGACGACCGCTTTCGGATCGAGCGGGCCATGCTCGAGATAGCCGGCGTCGGGTTCGGCCTCGACGTCGTAGCCGCCATCATCCGCAAGCCGCATATCGACCGAACGTTCGCCGAAGCTGCCCTTGTAGTGCTGCCTGTAGCGCTGCATCCGCGGACCCGCCTCCGTTAGCAGCCCATGCGCGCGCGACGACATGCGGCCGTGAAAGAACCGGTCGACAAGACCTTCGGTCGCGATGTCGGAAGCGATCCGGTAGCGGGTGGCGTCAAGCTCGGCCCTGGTATCGAGCGAGAGGATCAGCAGGCCGCCGCCATAGAGCCGGTAGGTGAGGTCGACTTCGGTGCTGCCGGCCTCGTCGGCCGCCGAGGCGGGCGCTGGCAGGCCGATCGTCAGCGCGCCGAGAAGCAGCAGCAGGCATGCGGCCCGATGCAGGGGCGAAGGGAACGATTTTTCGATATTAGCCATAATTTATCCCTGCCGGCGGGCTTCCCCGCGGCGAAGGGTAGCGCAGCGCCGGGATGGATCAAGCGGCGGCGGCGCCCGCGCCATGGGCGCGGATCGTTGTCAGGAAAATATCGGCGAAATCCCTGAGCTTGGCGGCGCCGACGCCGTTGACGACGGCGAACTCTTCGACGGTGCGCGGCTGCCTTTCGGCCATGTCGGCCAGCGTCCGGTCGGAAAAGATCACATAGGCCGGCACCTGCCGCTCGCGGGCAAGCCTGAGGCGCAATTCCTTGAGGGCGGCAAGGAGCGCCGAAGCCTCCTCGCCCATCGCCGCAGCCGCCTCGCCCCGGCGCGTCTCGCGCCGCGGTTTGACATGGTCGGCGCGGTAGAGAAAGACGCCCTCGCCCCGGATCAGCGCCTCTCCCTTTTCGGCAATCATCAAGCCGCCATAGCCGGCGATATCGACGGCGAGAAACCCCGCCGCCGTCAGCTGCCGGATCAGCGCCTGCCATTCGGGTTTGCGCCGCGCGGCGCCGGCGCCGAAAACGGCAAGATCGTTATGGCCGCTTGCCAGCACCTTGTCGGTCTCGCTGCCGCGCAGAATGTCGATCACATGCGCCGCGCCATAACGCGCGCCGCTCTGGCGGATGGCGGCGAGCACCAGCTTCGCCTCCGCCGTGCCGTCGGTGAGTTCGGCCGGATCTAGACAGACATCGCAATTGCCGCACGGTTCGGATGCTTCGCCGAAATAGGAAAGCAGGATCTGGCGGCGGCAGGCCGGCGCCTCGCAAAAGGCGAGCAGCGCATCGAGACGGCGATGCTCGCGCCGGCGCCGCTCCTCGCCCGCCGCTTCCTCCTCGATGAAGGAACGGCGCATGCGGATGTCGGCAAGCCCGAAGAGCATATGGGCTTCCGCCGGCTGGCCGTCGCGCCCCGCACGCCCGATCTCCTGATAATAGGCCTCGAGACTGCCGGGCAGATCGGCATGCACGACATAGCGCACGTCCGACTTGTCGATGCCCATGCCGAAGGCGATGGTTGCGACCATGACGATGCCGCGTTCGGTCATGAAGCGGTTCTGGTTGGCCTCGCGCGCTTCCTTGCTCATGCCGGCATGATAGGGAAGCGCCTTGATCCCCTCGCCCGCGAGAAATTCGGCCGTCTCCTCGGTCTTGCGGCGCGACAGGCAATAGACGATGCCGCTCGCGCCCGCGTGACGCCCGACCGTGTCGAGAAGCTGGCGCTTCCACTCCTTTTTCGGCGACACGGTGAGGCGGATATTGGGCCGGTCGAAACCGAGCACCAGCATGTCGACGCGGCCGCCGAAAAGCCGCTCGGCAATGTCGGCGCGCGTCACCTCGTCGGCAGTCGCCGTCAAAGCCGCGATCGGCACATCGGGAAAGAGGTCGCGCAGCCGCGCGAGGCCCTCATATTCGGGCCGGAAGGCCGGCCCCCATTGCGAGATGCAATGCGCTTCGTCGACGGCGATGAGGCGGACATCGAGCCGCGCAAGGGCGGCCAGCATGCGCTCGGTCATCAGCCGCTCGGGCGCGAGATAAAGAAGCCGCGTCTCGCCCGCGGCGGCGCGCCGCCAGGCGGCGACATTGTCTTCGCGCGAGAGCGAGGAATTAATGCTGTCGGCGGCGACACCCGCAAGCCGGAGCGCCGAGACCTGATCCTGCATCAGCGCGACGAGCGGCGAGACGACGAGGGTGAGCCCGCCCATGACAAGCGCCGGCACCTGGAAGCAGAGCGATTTGCCGGATCCCGTCGGCATGACGGTGAGGAGATGGCGGCCCGAAAGCAGCGTCCGGACGGCGTCTTCCTGTCCGGGACGGAAGCCGTCGAAGCCGAAAACATCTTTCAGGATTTGCCGCTCGGGAGCGCAGGCGGCGGCGGGAGCATTCATCGGCAGGCGCAATCCGGGAAGAGGAGGCGAATCGGACCCTTACCGTCGCATGGGGAGCGTCTGATGGCGAGCGTTTGGGGGAAAGTTGCGATCTGGCGCGCGGCCTGCCGCCGTGGGATAAACGGCGGCAACAAGCGGAGGATCCGATGCGGTTTGTGACATTCAAAACGGCGGGCAAGGCGCGGCTCGGGCTGGTCGAGGGCGACACCGTCGCCGATCTCGGCAGTATCGCGCTGATCGATGCGATCCGTGCCGGCAAGGCGGGACTCGCACAGGCGGCGAAAGAGGCGGCGCCCGACGCGCCGCGTCTGCCGCTCGACGGTTTGACGCTGCTGCCGGTCATCCCGCGTCCCGGCAAGATCATCTGTCTCGGCCTCAACTATGCCGAACATGCGGCCGAAGGCGGCCGCGAGAAGCCGGATTATCCGAATTTCTTCATGCGCTGCGCGACTTCGCTGGTCGCAAGCGGGCAAGCGGTTGTGCGGCCGCGCGTTTCCGAACAGCTCGATTTCGAGGCGGAACTCGCGGCCGTCATCGGCCGGACGGTGCCGCGCCATGTCGCCCGCGCCGATGCGCTCGATTATGTGGCGGGATATAGCTGCTTCAACGATGTTTCGGTGCGCGACTATCAGCGCCGGACGCCGCAATGGACCATCGGCAAGAATTTCGACGGCACCGGCGCCTTCGGCCCGGCCTTTGTGACGGCGGATGAATTGCCGCCGGGCGCCATGGGGCTTGCCATCGCCTCGCGCCTTAACGGCACGGTCATGCAGAGCGCCAATACGCGCGACATGATTTTCCCGGTCGACGAGACGATCGCGCTTCTGAGCGCCTGCATGACGCTCGAGGCCGGCGACGTCCTGGTGATGGGAACGCCGGCCGGCGTCGGCTTTGCCCGCACGCCGCCCGTCTGGATGAAACGGGGCGACCGGATCGAGGTCGAAATCGAGCGGGTCGGCCTTCTCGCCAATCCGGTCGCCGCCGAATAGGGACCATGCCTACTCGGCGGGGTGCGCCATCGAACCGGCCTGGCGGGACGCCTGGCGTCGTTGCCGGCGCCCGATCCGGAACGTCGTCGGCGCGGCCAGCAGGACCGGCACCAGCACCAGCGTCAGCAGCGTCGAGAAGCCGAGGCCGAAAATAATCGCCGTCGACAACTGCACCCACCACACGGCGACCGGCCCGCCGAGAACGATCTCGCGCGCCGCGAAATCGAGATTGATCTGCAGCGCCATCGGCAGCAGGCCGAACATGGTGGTGATCGTGGTCAGCATGATCGGCCTGAGCCGCTGGCCCGCCGTGCGCAAGACGGCCTCGACCACCTCCATGCCCTCGCCGAGCAGGCGCTGGTAGGTGTCGATCAGCACGATCGAGTTGTTCACGACGATGCCGGCCAGCGCAACGATGCCCGTGCCCGTCATGATGACGGAGAAGGGCTGGCCCGTAACCATCATGCCGATCAGCACGCCGATGGTCGACAAGACCACGGTCGAAAGCGTCAGCACCGAATGGTAGAAGCTGTTGAACTGCGTCAGCAGGATCACGAACATCAGGAACAGCGCGGCGACGAGCGCGCCGCCGAGGAAGCTGGCGGACTCCGCCTGTTCCTCGTTGGCGCCGCGGAACCGGACACGAACGCCCGGACCGAAATCCTGCGCATCGACCCATTCCTGTATCTCGCGCGTTTTCTCGTCGACATTGATCTTGCTCTCGGTTTCGCGGTCGAAGGCGGTGTTCGCCTTCACCACGATGCGCCGATAACCGTCGATGCGTTCGATGGAGCCGACCTGCGGCTGTGCCGTGCGCTTGACGAAATTCGAGATCGGCACGAGACCGCTCTGCGTCTGAACGCGCAAATGGTCGAGCTGGTCGAGCACGCGGTAGCTGTCCGGAAAGCGGGCGCGGATGTCCACCTCGTCCTGCGCGTCGTCGGGCCGGTATTTGCCGATCAGGATGCCGTTGGTGACGAGCTGGATCGTCGCGCCGACCGAGGTCACGTCGGCGCCGAAACGGCCGGCGAGTTCACGGTCGACGGTCATCACCCATTCGATGCCCGGCAGCGGCCGTCCGTCCTCGACGTCGATCAGCCCGCCGACATTCCGGTCGAGATGATCGCGGATTCTGGTGGTCGCCTGCAGCAGCCGCGGGTAGTCGTTGGACGTCAGCTCGATCTGGATGTCCTTGCCGGTCGGCGGACCTTCCTCGAGCTTCCGGAGTTCCACCTTGATGCCGGGCAGCCGGTTCGTCTTCTGGCGGATTTCATCGAGAATGACCGCACCCTTGGCGCGCTCCTCGTAAGGTTTCAGCTCGATCATCAACTGGGCGATGAGGTCCTTCGGCACGTCGCCGCGACCCGTCCGCCCGGAGCCGAGGCCGGGCCCGGTGCGCGTGAAGACGGTTCTGACGCCGTCGGTCGACAACACGATGTCCTCGACGTCGCGCGCCAGCGTCAGCGTGTCCTGTGCCGCGAGGTTGCCGCGCGCGCCCACCATGACGATGGCCTG
>NZ_JBBECC010000051.1:0-3916 GCF_040882025.1 Parvibaculum sp.
ACTTAACTGAAATTCAGTTAATCAGACGTTTTTTGATTGAAACCAAACCTTTATCATCCACTTCTAAAGTATGGTGAACGGGCTGGCGAACCACGCTAGTCGTCGTGGTACCGTGTTTCAATGTCGCCGAGGCTCCCCAATGGCGTCCCGAACTCCCAGTAAATCGGCCCCCCGTAAACCGGCGAAAAAGCCGGTAAGGAAGAAAGAGGCTGGCATGTCGCCAAAGGTCGAACTGCAAGCCTATCGCGATATGATGCTGATCCGACGCTTCGAGGAAAAGGCTGGCCAGATGTATGGCATGGGGCTGATCGGCGGTTTCTGTCACCTCTATATCGGTCAGGAAGCGGTCGTGGTCGGCATGCAGATGGCGATTGAGGAGGGCGACCAGGTCGTCACCGGCTACCGCGATCACGGACATATGCTCGCTTGCGGCATGGATCCGAAAGGCGTGATGGCCGAACTGACAGGACGCGAGGATGGATATTCGCGTGGCAAAGGCGGCTCAATGCATATGTTCAGCCGCGACAGGAATTTCTACGGCGGTCACGGGATCGTCGGCGCGCAGGTGCCGATAGGCACGGGGCTCGCCTTCGCCAATCGCTATCGCGGCAATGACCGCGTCTGCCTCGCTTATTTCGGCGACGGTGCCGCCAATCAGGGGCAGGTCTATGAAAGCTTCAACATGGCGGAACTCTGGAGCTTGCCCGTTGTCTACGTGATCGAGAACAACCAGTATGCAATGGGCACGAGCGTTGCGCGTTCCTCGGCGCAGACCAACCTCTCGAAGCGCGGCGCGAGCTTCAACATTCCAGGTGAACAAGTCGACGGCATGGACGTGCGCGCCGTGCGCGCGGCAGGTGCAAAGGCCGTTGAGTCCTGCCGCGCCGGTAAAGGCCCCTACATTCTCGAAATGATGACCTATCGCTATCGGGGTCATTCGATGTCTGATCCGGCTAAATATCGCGCCAAGGAAGAAGTGGCCAAGATGCGTCAGGAACACGATCCCATCGAACAGGTTCGCGTGCGCCTTCTGGCGGGCAAGCATGTGACCGAGGACGAATTGAAGGAGATCGACAAGGAGATCAAGACGACAGTCAACGACGCTGCCGAATTTGCACAAACGAGCACGGAGCCCGATCCGTCGGAGCTCTGGACCGATGTGCTCGCGGGGATCTGAGCAATGTCGATTGAAATCCTGATGCCCGCGCTCTCGCCCACGATGGAAGAGGGCACGCTCACCAAATGGTTCGTGAAAGAGGGCGATACGGTAAAGTCCGGTGACATCATCGCTGAGATCGAAACCGACAAGGCGACGATGGAAGTCGAAGCGGCCGACGAGGGCACCGTCGCGAAACTCGTTGTGCCGGAAGGCACGGAAAACGTGAAGGTCAACGCGGTGATCGCACTGCTCGCCGGCGAAGGCGAGGATGCATCGAAGGCCGAAACGGAAAGCCGGCCGAAGAAAGAAAAGACCGCGCCGAAGACGAAACCCGGGCAGGGTGAGATCACGAGCCGCGAGAGTGGCGAGAAAACCACGGCCGAACGCAAGCAGCCGAAGATTGAGATCAAGATCGATCCCGACATTCCCGACGGCACCGAATTCGTGACGCAGACCGTGCGCGAGGCCCTGCGCGATGCGATGGCCGAGGAAATGCGCCGCGATGAGAACGTTTTTGTTATGGGCGAGGAGGTCGCACAATACGAAGGCGCCTATAAGGTAACCCAAGGACTACTTGCCGAATTCGGCGACACGCGCGTTGTCGATACGCCGATCACTGAGCATGGCTTCGCTGGTCTCGGAGTCGGTGCGGCGTTTGCGGGCCTGCGCCCCATCGTTGAATTTATGACCTTCAATTTCGCCATGCAGGCCATCGATCAGATCATCAACTCGGCGGCTAAGACACGCTACATGTCGGGTGGACAAATGTCTTCGCCCATCGTCTTCCGCGGACCGAATGGTCCTGCCTCACGCGTCGGCGCGCAGCATAGTCAAGACTATGCGTCCTGGTATGCGCACATACCCGGTCTCATCGTCATCGCGCCCTACTCGGCGGCGGACGCGAAGGGATTGCTCAAAGCTGCGATCCGCGATCCGAACCCGGTCATTTTTCTCGAGAATGAAGTGCTGTACGGCAAGACATTCGAAGTTCCGAAGCTTGACGATTATGTACTGCCTATTGGCAAGGCGTCCGTGTTGAAGGAAGGCAAGGACGTGACACTTGTCTCCCACAGCCACGGCATCGTTTATTGCCTCGAGGCAATGACGGTGCTGGAAGAAGAGGGGATCGATGTCGAGCTGATCGACCTGCGCACCATTCGCCCCCTCGACATCGACACCATCGTCGCATCGGTCAAGAAGACCAACCGCCTCGTCACTGTTGAGGAGACCTGGCCGGTCTGCGGCATTGGCGCGGAAATCGCCGCGCGCGTGCAGGCCGAGGCTTTCGACTTCCTCGACGCGCCGATTCTGCGCGTGACACAAAAAGACGTGCCGATGCCTTATGCGGCCAATCTCGAAAAACTGGCGCTACCGAGCGCCGATGATGTGGTGGAGGCGGTGAAAGCCGTCTGCTACCGCTGAGGGGGCGGGAAATGCCCATCGAAATTCTGATGCCTGCGCTTTCGCCCACCATGGAAGAGGGCACGCTCGCCAAATGGATGGTGAAGGAGGGCGACGAGGTAAAATCGGGTGATGTGATCGCTGAGATCGAAACCGACAAGGCAACGATGGAAGTCGAGGCCGTCGAGGAGGGCCGCATCGGCAAACTGTTGGTCGCCGAAGGTACAGAAGGCGTCGCCGTCAACAAGCCGATTGCCATACTTCTGGAAGAGGGAGAAAGCGCCTCCGATATGAAGGTGCCCGCGAAAGAGAGGATGCCGGAGAAGCCGAAGGAAGAAGAGAAGAAGGCGTCGCCGGAATCTGTGAAGACTGAGGCGAAGAAGGAAGCGAAACCGGCGCCGGCTGCGCATGCGAACGGAAAGGGCGAGCGCATATTCGCATCGCCGCTGGCGCGGCGCATTGCCGGGCAGAAAGGTATCAACCTTTCGTCCGTTCAGGGTTCCGGCCCACGGGGCCGAATCGTCAAGGCTGACGTCGAAAGCGCGAAGCCTGGTGCGCGCAAACCCACAGTACCGTCCGGTGCGCCTGCACCGGCACCCGCCATCGACGCGCGTGCTTTCTATGCCGAAGGGACTTACGAGGAAATTCCGCTCGACGGCATGCGCAAGACGATCGCGCGGCGCTTGACGCAGTCGATGCAGGAAATCCCGCATTTCTATCTGACGGTCGATTGCGAACTCGACGAATTGCTGGTGACGCGCAAGAAGCTCAACGCCGGAGCGGGCGACACCGCGAAGCTTTCGGTCAACGATTTCCTGATCCGCGCCGCCGCGCTGGCGCTCGTGAAAGTACCGATGGCGAATGTCAGTTTCGCGGGCGACGCGCTGTTGAAGCATGAACATGCCGATATCGGTATCGCGGTCGCTCTCGAAGGCGGGCTCATCACGCCGATCATCCGCGCCGCCGAAACCAAGGGCCTCGCCGAAATTGCCGCCGAGGCGAAGTCGCTCGCCGATCGGGCGCGCAACCGCAAGCTGAAGCCGATGGAATATGAAGGTGGCTCCTTCTCGATTTCCAATCTCGGCATGTACGGAATCAAGCATTTCACCGGCGTTATCAATCCACCGCAGGCGGCGATCCTCGCGGTTGGCAAGGGCGAGGAACGACCAGTCGTGCACGACGGCAAGCTCGAAGTTGCGACCGTGATGACGGTCACCATGTCCTGCGACCACCGCGCTATCGATGGTGCGCTCGGCGCGCAGTTCCTCGAAGCCTTCAAGTCGTTCGTCGAATACCCCGCAAGGATGCTGCTCTGATGGCGGATCAATACGACCTCGTTGTGATCGGTTCCGGTCC
>NZ_JBBECC010000051.1:4016-6137 GCF_040882025.1 Parvibaculum sp.
CACATGTCGTCGTCAACGAATGGCTCGAGACGGACGCGAAAGGCGTCTATGCCATCGGTGATCTCGTCGGTCCGCCCTGGTTGGCGCACAAGGCGAGCCATGAGGGCGTACTGGCGGTCGAACGCATGGCGGGTCTGAAGGGTCTCCATCCCATCGACACGACGAAGATTCCGGGATGCACTTATTCGACACCACAGATTGCCAGCGTCGGTCTAACTGAAGCTAAGGCGAAGGAGCAAGGCCATGAGGTGAAAGTCGGCCGCTTTCCTTTCCGGGCCAACGGCAAGGCCATCGCGCTCGGCGACACCGAGGGTTTCGTCAAGACCGTCTTTGATGCCAGAACGGGAGAGCTTCTGGGCGCCCACATGATAGGCGCCGAAGTGACGGAACTCATTCAGGGATTCGGCATTGCCCGTGCCCTGGAGGCGACCGAGGCCGACCTGATCCAGACTGTTTTCCCACATCCAACCCTTTCCGAGATGATGGGCGAAGCGGTGCTCGACGCGTATGGCCAGGTGCTTCACACCTGATTGCCCGTTCCGCTGCCGACGTTCCCGGACTAAGCTCGTTCGCGGAACCCTTGTGGGTGCTGTGAAAATGCGATGAACGAAATCGAACTGAGCGGTATTGATTATCAGGTCGCCGAAGCCGAGACCTGCCTTCATCCCAAGAACCGAAAACTTCTGGATCTCTGGTCCGCAAGCCGCGCGCCTGATGGCGTCGGCGACCGGGCGAAGCTCGCGCCCGCTTCCCTGCTGCCGCTCCTCGGCGGCATTTCAGTCGCCCAGCCGGTCGAAGGTGGGAGGGATTTTCGCTTCCGCCTTGTCGGAACCGTAAATGAAGAACGTCTCGGTTTTGCGGCGACAGGGCGCCTGCTGACGGAGTGCTACGGTCCCAAAATGGCCAAGGAACTGATCGAACTCCATAACAGGGTGCTTGCAGAGAAGCGCCCTGTGATTCTGCGGGGACGTTTTTTGGGCGTTGGGCTCGAGCACGCGCTTTTCGAGGCGCTCCTTACCCCCGTCCGGACCTCAGGCGGCGACATGCAGGTTTTCGCCGGCATGTACGATATGGGTGAAAATTAACCCCGGTTTCCGGCCTTGACGGCGTCCTCGCGCCGCTGCACATCTATCGATCATGATAGATATTCTCCTTCAACCTGAAAACTGGGCCAGCCTCGCGACACTGACGATTCTCGAGATCGTTCTCGGCGTCGATAACCTCATTTTCCTCTCGATCCTCGCCTCACGCCTCCCGGCACATCAGCAGAAGCGCGGACGGAGGCTCGGTCTCGCCGCCGCGGTCGTAACGCGGCTGATGCTGCTCGCTTCGGCGGCCTGGATCGTCACGCTGACGGAACCGCTGTTCGACTTCGGCGAGTACGAAGTTTCCTGGCGCGACGTGCTGCTGCTCGGTGGCGGACTTTTCCTGATGGGGAAAGCGACAATCGAAATCCATCATTCGGTTGAAGGCGCGGGGCATGGCTCCGGTGCCGCCGGGGCGACAACCGCCAGCCTTGCAGCCGTCGTAATGCAGATAGGGCTGATCGATATCGTCTTCTCATTTGACACGGTGATGACGGCGGTCGGCATGTCGGACCATTTTGAAATCATGGCGATCGCCGTGATTGCCGCCGTGATTGTGATGATCTTCGCGGCTGAGCCTGTAAGTGCCTTCGTCGACAAGCATCCGACGGTGAAGATGTTGGCGCTTAGTTTCCTTATTCTCATCGGCATCGCGCTGGTGGCCGACGGGCTCCACTTCCACATCCCGAAGGGCTATCTTTACTTCGCGGTTGCCTTCTCCGTCGGCGTAGAAGGGCTCAATCTCTGGGCGCGGAGACGGCGCATGGTCAAGCTGGAGAATCGTTGATGGCGACGAAGGATGGCGGCAGCATCGCCGCTGATACGCCGAAGAACGCCGTCGTCATCCTTCTCGACAGCCTCAACCGTCACATGCTGGGCGCCTATGGCGGTCGCGAATTTGCGACACCCAATCTGGACCGCTTCGCCTCACGTGCCACACGCTTCACGCGCCATTTCACAGGCTCATTGCCTTGTATGCCGGCTCGTCACGACATCCTCTGTGGTGCGTTGGATTTTCTCTGGCGCCCATGGGGTT
>NZ_JBBECC010000052.1:0-36158 GCF_040882025.1 Parvibaculum sp.
CGGCCGCGGCCAGCGCGAGCTGATCATCGGCGACCGCCAGACCGGCAAGACCGCTATCGCCATCGACGCGATCCTCAACCAGAAGCCGCTCAATCAGGGCGACGACGAGAACCAGAAGCTTTATTGCATCTATGTCGCCATCGGCCAGAAGCGCTCGACGGTGGCGCAGATCGCCAAGACGCTCGAAGAAAACGGCGCGCTCGAATATTCGATCATCGTCGCCGCCACCGCGTCGGATCCCGCGCCGCTGCAGTTCCTGGCGCCGTTCGCCGGCTGCACGATGGGCGAATATTTCCGCGACAACGGCATGCACGCCCTCGTCGTTTACGACGATCTGTCGAAACAGGCCGTCGCCTATCGCCAGATGTCGCTGCTGCTGCGCCGTCCGCCGGGACGCGAAGCCTATCCGGGCGACGTCTTCTATCTGCATTCGCGCTTGCTCGAACGCGCCGCGAAGCTCAACGACGACAACGGCAACGGTTCGCTGACGGCGCTGCCGGTCATCGAAACCCAGGCCAACGACGTGTCGGCCTACATTCCGACCAACGTGATCTCGATCACCGACGGTCAGATCTTCCTCGAAACCGATCTCTTCTATCAGGGCATCCGTCCGGCCGTGAACGTCGGCCTGTCGGTCAGCCGCGTCGGTTCCTCGGCGCAGATCAAGGCGATGAAGCAGGTTGCCGGCAAGATCAAGGGCGAGCTCGCGCAGTACCGCGAAATGGCGGCCTTCGCGCAGTTCGGCTCCGATCTCGACGCGGCGACGCAGCGCCTTCTCAATCGCGGCGCGCGTCTGACCGAGCTTCTGAAGCAGGGCCAGTTCTCGCCCCTGAAGATCGAAGAGCAGGTCGTCGCGATCTATGCCGGCGTCAACGGCTATCTCGACAAGCTGCCCGTCGGCGATGTCGGCCGTTACGAGCGGGAGTTGCTGCGCAATATCCGTTCCAACCATGCCGGCATTCTCGATGCGATCCGCAGCGAGAAGCAGATCTCGGGCGACACGGAAGAGAAGCTCAAGGCGGCGGTCGAAAGCTTCACCAAGGCGTTCGCCTGAGCACGCGCAAAAGGTAAGGGCGAATGGCCAGCCTCAAGGACCTCAGAAACCGCATCGCCAGCGTCAAGGCGACGCAGAAGATCACCAAGGCGATGCAGATGGTCGCCGCGGCGAAACTGCGCCGTGCGCAGGAAGCAGCCGTGGCCGCGCGTCCCTATGCGGAGCGCATGGACCGCGTGCTGGCGAACCTGTCGGCCGGCATGGCCGGCCGCTCGGATGCGCCGGCGCTTCTCGCCGGCACCGGCAGCGACAAGGTCCATCTCGTGATCGTCGCCACCGCCGATCGCGGCCTCTGCGGCGGTTTCAACTCCTCGATCGCGCGGCTTGCCCGCACGCATATCCGCAAGCTGATCGGCGAAGGCAAGACGGTGAAGATCCTCACCGTCGGCCGCAAGGGCCGCGATGCGCTGAAGCGCGACTTCGGCGACAGGATCGTCAAGTCCTGGGAATTCACCGGCATCCGTCAGATCGGTTTCGCGCAGGCCGAGGATATTTCGCGCGGCGTGCTCGAGATGTTCGAGGCCGGCGAGTTCGATGTTGCGACGCTTTTCTATTCGAAGTTCGTCAACGTCGTCAGCCAGGTGCCGACCGCCCAGCAACTGATCCCGGCCAGCGTGCCGGCGGATGCGGGCGGCAGCGTCGATCTCGGCGGCGCGGTCTACGAGTACGAACCCGACGAGGCCGAAATCCTGAAGGATCTTCTGCCGCGCAATCTCGCCGTGCAGGTTTTCCGGGCGCTGCTCGAAAACGTTGCGGGCGAATTCGGCGCCAAGATGTCGGCCATGGACAGCGCCACGCGCAATGCGGGCGACATGATCAAGAAGCTCAACATCACCTACAACCGTTCGCGGCAGGCGATGATTACAAAAGAACTGATCGAAATTATCTCGGGCGCCGAGGCGCTCTAGAACGTCCCGCAGGGGAAGATGAAGGAGCTCGCATGAGCAACGCAGTCGGAAAAATCAGCCAGGTCATCGGCGCCGTCGTGGACGTCACGTTCACCGACAATCTGCCGGCCATTCTGAACGCGCTCGAGACGGACAATGGCGGCAACCGCCTCGTCCTCGAAGTCGCGCAGCATCTCGGCGAAAACGCCGTGCGCACCATCGCCATGGACACGACCGAGGGTCTGACCCGCGGCCAGGAAGTCCGTGACACAGGCGCCGCGATTTCGGTACCGGTCGGCGACGGCACGCTGGGGCGTATCATCAACGTCATCGGTGAGCCGGTCGACGAAGCGGGCCCCGTCAAGCACGAGGCGCGCCGCGAAATCCATCAGGAAGCGCCCTCCTTCGTCGAACAATCGACGGAAGCGCAGATGCTCGTCACCGGCATCAAGGTCGTCGACCTGCTCGCGCCTTATGCGCGCGGCGGCAAGATCGGTCTGTTCGGCGGCGCCGGCGTCGGCAAGACGGTGCTGATCCAGGAACTGATCAACAACATCGCCAAGGCGCATGGCGGCTATTCGGTGTTCGCCGGCGTCGGCGAGCGCACGCGCGAGGGCAACGACCTCTATCACGAGATGATCGAGTCGGGCGTCAACAAGGACCCGCGCGAAAACAACGGTGACACCACGGGCTCGAAATGCGCCCTGGTGTTCGGCCAGATGAATGAGCCGCCGGGAGCCCGCGCCCGTGTCGCGCTGACCGGCCTCACGGTTGCCGAGCATTTCCGCGACAAGGGCCAGGATGTGCTCTTCTTCGTCGACAACATTTTCCGCTTCACGCAGGCCGGCTCCGAAGTGTCGGCGCTTCTGGGCCGCATCCCGTCGGCCGTGGGCTATCAGCCGACGCTCGCGACCGACATGGGCACGCTGCAGGAACGCATCACGACGACGACCAAGGGCTCGATCACGTCCGTGCAGGCCATTTACGTGCCCGCCGACGACTTGACCGACCCGGCGCCCGCGACCTCCTTCGCTCACTTGGATGCGACCACGGTGTTGAACCGTGCGATCTCCGAAAAGGGCATCTATCCCGCCGTCGACCCGCTCGACTCGACAAGCCGCATTCTCGAGCCGCGCGTCGTCGGCCAGGAGCATTACGACACCGCGCGTCAGGTGCAGGAAATCCTGCAGCGCTACAAATCGCTCCAGGACATCATCGCCATTCTCGGCATGGACGAGTTGTCGGAAGAAGACAAGCTCGTCGTCGCCCGCGCCCGCAAGATCGAACGCTTCTTGAGCCAACCCTTCTTCGTCGCCGAAGTCTTCACCGGCACGCCGGGCGTCCTTGTCGACATCAAGGACACGATCAAGGGCTTCAAGGGTCTGTGCAACGGCGACTACGATCACCTGCCGGAAGCGGCCTTCTACATGGTCGGCACGATCGAGGATGCGGTTGCCAAGGCCGAGCGTCTGGCCAAGGAAGCGGCGTAATCCGCCGTCGCACGAGGTAGTATCCGATGGCTGAGAAGCTCCAGTTCGATCTCGTCTCGCCCGAGCGCCTGCTTTTTTCGGGCCCGGTCGACATGGTCGTGGTGCCCGGCGTCGAAGGCGATATGGGTATCATGGCGGGCCACGCGCCGGTCATGTCGACACTGCGGCCCGGTATCGTCAATGTCGACGAGGCCGGCAAGTCGCAGCAGCGGATTTTCGTACGCGGCGGTTTCGCCGAGGTGACGCCCAAGGGTCTCACTGTGCTCGCCGAATACACGGTGCCGCTGGCCGAGCTCGACGCAGCCGCCCTCGACCGCGAAATCGCCCATGCGCAGGAAGACGTCACCGATGCCAGGACCGACGCCAAGCGTCAGGCCGCGCAGGAAAAGCTCGACCACCTGAAGCAGCTCCGCCAGGTGATTTGAGGCGGCTGTGTTTTCCGCTCAGCTCAACTCAAAATAAATGCGTCATGGTCCGATTTATTCGGGCCATCCACGTCTTTGCGGCATGAGCAGGACGAAAAGAAAGTCGTGGATGACCCGCCACCTTGATTCCAAAGGGGCCGGGTCATGACGATTTGGGAAATATGGCGAACAACTCACCAATCCCTTGTAAACCCTCTCTTTTTTCTACCATGCGGCAATCGGCCTCGCAGGTCTTCACGACGCCATATTCCCGATTATATAGTTTTCGTGTCACAAGGGTCGGCCGCGCCGGCTCCCGAAACGGGCCTTCAAGAGCCAAGGAACTTATGACCCGACACTGGACGCTCGACGACATCAACTGGCAGGATTTCGACCCGGCAAGGGTCGATCCCGAAATTCTGCGCGCCGTGAAGGCGGCCGCGATGGTCGAGTTCAATGCGCCGGATTATGTCACCTATCTCTGCAACGTCTTTTCCGACCGACCGGACATCAAGGAAACGATCCATAAATGGGGGGCTGAGGAAGTGCAGCACGGGCAGGCGCTTGCCCGCTGGGCCGAACTTGCCGATCCCGATTTCAATTTCGACAAGGCCTTCGCGCGCTTTCGCGAAGGTTATTCGATCCCGGTCGATGCGATCCAGTCGGTGCGCGGCAGCCGGGGCGGCGAGCTCATCGCGCGCTGCGTCGTCGAGAGTGGCACCTCGTCCTATTACACCGCGATCAAGGATGCGACGGACGAGCCGGTGCTGAAGCAGATCGCGGCCAATATCGCCGCCGATGAGTTCCGCCACTACAAGCTCTTCTATGACGGCTTCAACGATCTCGGTGAGGAGCCGCCATCGGTCTGGGCGCGCATCCGCGTCGCGCTCGGCCGCATTTCGGAAGCCGACGACGACGAACTGGCTTGCGCTTATTACGCGGCCAACACGCCCGCCGACGGCAGCGTGCCCTATGACCGCGTGCGTTTCGCGAAGGCCTATGAGAAGCGCGCGCTCGGGCTCTATCGCCGCCAGCATGTCGAACGGCTGATTTCGATGGTCGCCAAGGCCGCCGGCCTCAAGCCGCAGGGCCGTCCGATGCGCGCCGTTGCCGTGCTCGCATGGAACTACTGGCGCTTCCGCAACTGGCGGCTTTCCGGCGCCGCCGTCTGACGCACGTCGATGTTCTTCAGCCTGCGGGTCCCGTCGCGGGCGTCCCCTCGATATAGAGCAACGCCGCATCGCCGCTCGCCGCAGCTTCCGCCAGCGCCGGTGCGGCGCGTTGCGACGTCCAGCCGATCGTTGCGCCGCGCGCGATCCTGTCGCCGCGCCGTACCTCGATCATGCCGAGTCCGGCGACCGTCAATCGCTCCACCCGCCCCGTATCGAGAATGACGATGCCGAGATAGCCCTTGAAGTTTCCGGCGTAGAGAACCTCGGCATTGGCGGGACTTTGCACTGCGCAGCGCGGCGGCACGACGACGATCCGGCTCGATTCTGTATCCGGTGCCGATCCTTCGTCCCGCTTCGGCGCCGACTTGATCCAGGTGCCGTCGATGCGTGTGCTGACGATGCCGGTTGCATCGACGAGGCATAGCGGCTCCGGCAGCGGTTCGGGCGCCGGCGCGAGCGCGATTTCTTCTTCGCGGGCTTCTCTCTCGGGCCTTGCCGGAGCCTCCATCGGGCGCAGCGCCGGCGCGCTTGCCGCCACGACGGCCGGTCCGGCGAAAGTCGCCAGGTCGGCACAGAATGCCGCGTAGGCGTCGTCGCTCTCGACAGGCGTGATTCCGCGCAGGCAATCGTGAAGACCGGTCTGCGCCAGAAAGAGCGGCCGTTCGAGCGGCAGCGGCGGCACGCGCCCGGCGACCAGGATGTAACCCTTTTGGATGAACGCGCGCGCGGTCATGCGCCCGTCATTGTCCAGAAGGACAAGGACGACAGCGGCGATGACAGAGGCAAAAAATATTACGTAAAAAAATCGGCGCGCGACTAGCATCGCACCCTCCGGCTACTGAGCAGCCCGGCAATGCCTGCAGCATCCGGACGAAGTACCCCGCCAAATTCATTCTGCCTCCCGGCTGGTGGAAGCGCCAGAGAAAAAGGCCAGCAGCTACCGGGCGTTACAAAGGATCACAAAATAGTCCTCGTCAGGAGCGTTTTTAGGGCTATGGTCATCAGCTCAGTTGGCTGTTCGGGGTACGACACAGGTAGGTGTACGATGCCCTTTTCTGTCAATCAGGATGCGGAATATCACTGGCGCAATCGCTACAGGCGTCAGTCGAGCGCGAAGGAGCGCCCGCAAATGCCGGTGTCGCCCGGTTCTTCCCTTTCCTCCGCCTTCGACGGTCCGGCGTCCCCGGGCAGCTCCCCCGACATTCCCGACAGGTCGTCTTCGCGGTCCGCGCCGCGCAGGCTTGTGTGGCTCGCGGCCACACTTGCCGTCATGCTCGGCGCGGCCGGCGCGCTTGTCGCCGTCAATGACAACGATCCCGCGAGTGGAAGAGCGGCGAACGGCGGTACCGCCGTCACCGCGTCTGTCTTTGCGGATGCCGGTGGCGCCGGGCAGGCGGCACCCGCCGATTTCGAGGCGCTTCTGGCGCAATTCCAGGCGTCGCGCGAGGCGAGCCTTGTCGCCCTTCGCGGTTATCTGCTGACCGACAGCGAGGGCTTCAAGACCGAGTGGCGCGATGCGGCGTCGAGCCTTCAGTCCGCGGCGGATGCGATCGAGCGGGAATCCACCTCATGGACCGACGGGTTGAAGCTCGTCCAGCTTGCCGAAATGAAGCGCCTTGTCGGCAAGCTGCTTGCCGAAGAGCGGGCGGTCGCGGCGATGATCGGCACGACCAATCGTTATCCCGGTCTGCAACTTTTCAACGAGGATGTCCGGCCGGCGCTCGACGAGGCGCAACAGATCTGCGCCGATGTGCTCGATGTCCTGCTGTCGAATTCATCGCCCGAAGACGCCCATATGATCGATCCCTTCGCGAAGCTGCGCGGCGATCTCGAAGATCTTCGAATGACGCTTGTCAAATTCACGACCGGGCGTTCGGAGGCCGGACCGCCGGCGGCCGCGAGCCGCGCCGAACTTTCGGCGATGCTCGCTTCGCTCGAGACCGCGCGCCGCGGCGCGCCGGCCTCGGTCCAGCCGAAAATCGACAGGCTCGCCTTTCTGATCCAGACCGCACAGGAAAATCTCGGTCGGGTTTTCGCGCTCCGCGCCGGCCATCGCTGGGACTATGCGGACTATGCGTTCAGGACGCGGATCATGCCGCTCGCCGACGAGCTCAAGGCGATCGTCGCCTCGTGGGAACCGGCGAGCTGATCGCCGGCCTCCACGCGCGCGAGGTGCAAAAACGGGGATAAGTTTTTTTCGGGCGGGGGCAAGGCATGGCCCGCGACACGGTTATCCCCAGGGCCCGGGCGGTTTGTGACAGTTTTTTGACAGTTTCGTGACAGAGGGGGGGTCTGCTGTGAATTTCGCTGTGAATTTCACTGTCCCGGCACCGCCAGCGGGCCGAATTCGGCGACCAGTTGTTCGTAGACGGATCGTTTGAAAGGCACGATCAGAGCGAGCAGTTCATCAAGCGGCACCCAGGCCCATTCGCTGAATTCCTGGTGGGCGTCGGCGGCAATGTCGATGTCGGCGTCCTCGCCTTCAAAGCGCATCGCGAACCATTTCTGCTTTTGCCCGCGATATTTTCCTCTGAGCGCGACGCCGACGAGATGTGGCGGCAGTTCGTAGGTCAGCCAGTCCTTCGTCTCGCCGATGATGCGCGCTCTGTCCGTACCCGTCTCCTCCTTCAACTCGCGCAACGCGGCGTCGCACGGCGCTTCGCCTTCGTCGATACCGCCTTGCGGCATCTGCCACGTGAGTGCAGCACCCGTCAGCTCGTGCGTGCCGTCCCGCATCATCCGGTTGCCGACCCACACAAGTCCATTGCGATTGATCAGCATGATGCCGACGCAGGGACGATAGGGCAGCGTTTCGGGATCGACGGGCGTTGCGTCTTTGCTGTGGCGCGGCATGGCTGATTTTTTCTTCCGTCAGTTTGCGGCGGCGGTCACGGGCACCAGCACGAAATTCTTTTCTTCCAGCGTTTCGGCCCATCTCGCCAAGGCGTCGACCGTCACCGGGAAGCCCGACGCAACGCCGATGGCGATGCCGTTTGCCGCCACTTCTTCCAGCACTTCGAGCGAAGTTGCGATGACCTGCGGGTTCTGTACCGGATCGACGATGCGCGTCGCCTGCACGGTGGACATACCGGCCTCGCGCGCGAGCTGCGGGGCGAGGCTTCGCGCCGATGCGCCATTGTCGACATAGAGAAGCCCGCGGGCTTTCAGGGCACCGATCATCTTTTCGACGGCCGTAGACGATGTGGTGAAGCGCGCACCCTGATAATTCATCACACCGGCATAGCCGGTAAAGCGGCTCATCAGCCATTCGAGGCGCGACAGGTTTTCTTCCGGCGAAAGCGTTGTCAGCAGCGTGTAGGGGCCGGGGTCGTTTTGCGGATAGCCGAAAGGTTCCATCGGCAATTCGAGCAGGACTTCATGGCCGGCCGCGCGCGCCTTCTCGATCCAGCTCTGCAGGTCGGGGCCGTAGGGCGCAAAGGAAAGCGTCACTTCCGGCGGCAGCGTTTCGATGGCGTGCGCCGTTGCATTTTCACTGATCCCCATGCCGCTGACGACCAGCGCGATGCGCCGCGTTGCCGGTGTGCCGGCGGGCACGGGCCGCGCATAGACCTGCCGGGGTTCGCGACCGTCCCGAGCGATTTTCGGCAGCGGTCCTTGTGCGGAGCTTTCGACAAGCGCGGGATCGGGCACGGGCATTAGCGCGACCGGCTTGTCGGTGTCGTCGCTCGCCGTCTCTCCGCCCGAGACGCTTTCGGCGCCGACGATGCGCGTTTGCGAGGCCACATCCTCCGCCGCCACGTTTTCGTCGATCCGCCGTGCCGCGTCGAACAGCGCCTGTTCGTCGTCGCTCAACGCGTCGGCGCCCGGTTCGTCGGCATTCGTTTCGTCGGGCGTTTTCTCGGGAGCTGCCGCGATGTGCTCGTCGCCGGCATCGGGCGCGGGAGCGGCCTCTGGCGCTTCCTCGACCGGCTCTTCTTCCGTCAGCGCGAGGTGCACCACAGGTTCACCGGCCAGCCGATTGTCGGAAAGAAACAGCCACGCCAGCGTACCGCCATAGACGAGCGCAACAATGAGTGCTGCAACGGCCAGTGCGCCGAAGCGAATCCCTTCGTTCTCCGGTGCTTGCCCATCCCCGCTCAGGGCCGCACCCTTCGCCGCTATCTTTGCACCCATGCCTGCAATTCGTCTCCGGCCCCGACGGGACGTCTCGGTCGGCCCATTCAATTGGCCATGGCGCTCGATGTCGTGCCGCCGATAAAGGCGGCGTCCTTGCGAACTCCGTTCATCAGATCGATGGCGTAAAGCAGCTGCTTGTCCTCGGCCTTGTCCTGCGGCACAAAGCTGTCGGAACCGCCCTGCTCGTCGCCTTCCTCCGCCGCCAGATGACCCGGCAGAGCCGACTCGCCGATCGTTCTGGCTTTCTTCGTTTCGTCCTTCGTCTCGTCGGGATCGGTTTGCAGGACGATGATGTCCGGCTCGATGCCCTTGGCCTGGATGGAGCGGCCGGCCGGCGTGTAGTAACGCGCCGTCGTCAGACGCAGCGCGCCGTCGGAGCCGAGCGGAATGATCGTCTGCACCGATCCCTTGCCGAAAGAACGCGTTCCCAGAACTGTCGCACGGCGATGATCCTGAAGGGCGCCCGCGACGATTTCGGAGGCGCTGGCCGAACCGCCATTGATCAGCACGATGATCGGTTTGCCGCGTGTGATGTCGCCCGAGCGCGCATTGTAACGCTGCGTATCTTCGGTGTGGCGGCCGCGCGTCGAAACGATCTCGCCGCCGTCGATGAAGCCGTCGCTGACCGAAATCGCCTGGTCGAGCAACCCGCCCGGATTGTTGCGCATGTCGACGATGTAGCCCTTCAGGCGCGCCTGGCCGATCTGCTTGGACAGATCGGCGATCGCCTTTTCAAGCAGGTCGGATGTCTGCTCGTTGAAGGATGTGATGCGGATATAGCCGATATCGTTCTCGCGGTTGAAACGAACCGACTTGATGGTGATGATGGCGCGCGTCAGCTTCACTTCGAAAGGTTCGTCGACACCCTTGCGGATCACCGTCAGCGTGACCGGCGAGTTGGATGGCCCGCGCATCTTGTCGACGGCGTCGCTCAGCGTCATGCCGAGGATCGGCGTGCCGTCGATATGGGTGATGTAGTCGTTGGGCCGCATGCCGGCGCGGCTCGCCGGTGTGTCGTCGATCGGCGTGACAACCTTGACGACGCCGTTTTCCATTGTCACTTCGATGCCGAGACCGCCGAATTCGCCGCGCGTCTGCACCTGCATGTCGCGGAAGCTCTTGGGCGTCATGTAGCTCGAATGCGGATCGAGTGCGGTCAGCATGCCGTTGATCGCCGACTCGACCAGCTTGGAGTCGTCCGTCGGCTCGACATAGTCGGCGCGCACGCGCTCGAAAACGTCGCCGAACAGGTTCAGTTGACGATAGGTGTTCTGATCGTTGGCATAGGCCGGCGTGTTCAGCGTACCCGACTGAAAGGCCAGCAAGGCGCCGATGGATAGGCTAATGCCGACAGCGAAGCCGGCGAAAACTGACTTGTTCATTTACCCACTTGCCTTCTTGTCACTCATCGTCAGCCAGGGTCGAGGATCGATCGGGCTGCCGTCTTTCCGGATTTCGATATAGAGCGCAGGGCCGCGGTCCGGTATCCCGTCCCGCCCCGCCTCGTTTTTTCCCGCGGCCGGATCGTCGCCGGCGGGCGATGAACCCATCGTGCCGATGGGCTCGCCGGCAAGAATGCTTTGACCTACCGCACCGTCTATTCTCGTCATGCCCGCCAACAGCACATGGTAGCCTTCGCCGACCGATATGATCAAGAGTTGCCCGTAGCGGCGAAATGGCCCCGCATAGGAAATTCTACCATCAAAAGGGGCAATAATGTGTGCATCCGGGCGCGTTTCGATGGTCAATCCCAGGCTGGTGCCGCCCAATCCGTCCGGCGCGCCGAAGCGCTGGACGATCCGGCCGGCGGCAGGCGGGCGGATCAGGCCCCTGGCGTCGGAGAAAAGCCGCGAGGAGGGCATCGCTGGCGGTCCGGAAGGCGGCCTCAGCACGGCCATGCGGGTTTCCGCCGGCTCTTCGTAGGCCGGTGACGGCGTCGCCGGTTTGCTCGCCGGTGCCGTTTCCGGACGCGGTTCGGGTCTGTGCATCGGCAGCCTTGCGGCGGCGCCGGTTTCGAGCCGGGCGATCAGATCGGTCAGGTCGGTCGCCTGGCGCGACAGGCGCTCGGCGCGGGCCTGCTCGCTTTCGGCGGCCTGGCTCAGCTTTGCCTGTTGCTCGAGTTTGCGCTGAAGCAGCGCCTCGAGCGACATCTTCTCGTTTTCGAGCAGGACTTTCGTTTCGCCGAGCGTCTCGCGCTCGTCCATGATTTCCGTTCGCAGGCGCGCCAGTTCGTCGAGGCGCTGGCGCAGCTCGGCCGCTTCGGCCTGAAGTTCCGGCACGGCGGCGCCGAGCAGCATGGCGCTTCTGGCGGCAGCCAGCGCGTCGTCCGGACGCACGGCCAGTGCCGGCGGCGGTTGCCGGTCGAGGCTTGTCAGCGCGGCGAGCAGTTCGGCCATCGATGTGCGGCGGCGTTCGAGCTGCACGGTGACGTCGGCCTCGGCGGCGCGCAGGCCCTGCAGGCGGTCCTCCGAGGCCGAGACGTCGGCCTCCCGCGTTTGCACGCGCGCTGCCGTTTCGATCAGCGCGCGGCGTATCTCTTCGGCTTCCCGCTGTGCGGCTTCCGACTGCACTTCGAGCGCCTTCTGTTTCTCGATGCTCGATTCAATCTGCCGTTGCAGCACGTCGAGTTCGCCGGGTTCGGTTGTCTCGGCCCGTGCGCCGTCAAGCCAGCCCGCGGCGAGTGCCGCCGCCAGCAGCAACGCCTTGGGAGGAATATGCGCGAAATCAGGCACTGATCCGGCTTGATGCTTCGCTTGCCGCGAGCAGCGAACGTCCGGTCATTTCGGCTGGTGCGCGCAGACCCAGAAGCTGAAGCAGCGTCGGTGCGACATCGGCGAGCGTGCCGTTCGCCAGCGACAGGCCGCGCGGTCCGTTGGCCAGCAGGAAAGGCACATCCGACGTCGTCGTCCCGCGCCAGGGTCCGCCGGTCTCGGGATCGATCATCAGCTCGGCCTTGCCGTATGTGCCGCAAAGCGCCAATGCGCCACCGCGCTTCTCGATCTGCGCCGCGATTTTTCCGAGACACTTGTCGACCGCTTCGATGGCGGCGATGGTCGCGCGCATGTTGCCGGTGCGTCCCAGCATGGCGGCATTGGCGAACTCGACGATGATGACGTCGCGATCGCGGGCCTTCAGCGCGGCGAGGACCTCGTCCGTCAGCGCGGCCGATGCGAGCTCGGGACGCTTTTCGATGCGCGCCGGCGTGTCGGTCACGAGCACGGTTTCGCCCGGGTGCAATGTCGTGTGCCCGCCGCGTGCGAAATTCCAGATGTTGCTCTCCGCCGCCGTCTCGGTCAGCACCAGCTGCGTCAGCCCGCCGCGCGACACGGTATCGCCGAAACTCGCGCCGAAGGCGGTGCTTTCGTAAAGTGCCTCGACCGTGTCGCCGAGCGGCGCGTCCAGCCTGACGAGCGAACAGGCGCCGCAAAGCGCCGGTGCCTTCTGCGCCAATCCGGCCGCGACCGGATCGACAAGAGCGCCCATCAAGGCCAGCGCGTCGTTCGGCTGCAAATTGACCAGCAACAGCGCATCGTCCTGCCTGATCCCGCGATAACCGACGGCAAGCGTGGGCGGTATGCGGTCGTCGCTGAGGCCCTTGCGGTAACACTGATCGAGATAGGCCGTCGGATATTCCGCCCGCGGGCCGTCACCCTGCGCCAGCACGCGCCAGGCCTCGGCTAGCAGCGCCGGCTCGGCATTGTCGTCGAAGCCGTAGGCGCGGCCCATGACGCTGGCAAGGCCCGCTTGTTCGGCGCCTGCGATGTCGTCGAGAAATTCGGCCAGATGTTCGATACCGCTTTGCGGTCGCGTGTCCTGGCCGTCCATCACGGCATGGACCCAGACCTTGACGCCCTCATGGCTCAACAGGGCCGCCAGAACCGCGAGATGGTGCTGCTGGCCGGCAATGCCGGACGGCGTCACCATGCCGACCAGATGCACCGCGCCGCCAAGCGGCCGAACGCGCGCGATCAGCTTTTGCACGATAGGATGCATCGCGAGGCTGGTGGCGCCGTCCCCATGCAGCATGCGCGCGATGGCGGTCGCCGTCTGTTCGACGGCGCGGCCCGCGCCCAGTGTCGCATAGGCGGCTTGCGGGTAGGCCGCGCGGCCGGGCGCGATGCCGATCGCCGCGCCCGATGCGTCGAGAAGTGCACGCGCCGCCGTCGCTGCCAGCCGGTCGTAGATCGGCGTCCGCGCCAGCGCGATCGCGTTTGCCTCGCGCTCCGCCCGGACGCCCCAGCCGTCCAGCAGAGCCAGAACCAAGGGTCGAACGCCAGTCATTGAACTCATGATAATCCAGAAAATCCGCTCGCATTCGAGCGTCGAATCGCCGTGCCCTCGGCCAGCGAAAAGTCAAAATAGTGCATGCGCCGCAGGGTGTCCACTTGGGACGCCACCCTTCAGGCGCGATGATAGGGATGACCGGAAAGTATCGTTACCGCGCGGTAAAGCTGCTCGGCCAGCATCACGCGCGCCAGCATATGCGGCCAGGTTGCGGGTCCGAAGGCGAGAATATGGGCGGCGCCTTTGCGGATTTCTGGCGCCAGGCCGCCGGCACCGCCGATCAGGAAGGCGACATCGCCGACGCCGCCGTCGCGCCAGTCGCCCAGACGTTTGGCGAAAGCATCGCTCGGTTCGGCGCGGCCGCGTTCGTCCAGCGCCACGATCAGCGCGCCTTTCGCGGTGGCCGCGCGCAGCAACTCGCCTTCGCGTGCTTTCAGTGAGCCGGCATCGAGGCGGCGCTTTTCCTCAACCTCGACAAGCGGCGCGGTTGCGATGCCGATGGCGCGGCCGGCCGCGTCGAGGCGCGACAGATAATCGTCGAGAAGCTGCTTTTCCGGTCCGGTGCGCAGCCGGCCCACGGCACAGATTTGAACGCGCATATACTCCCCCGTCCGGCCCGGCGCCGGTCAATTGCGGACGCGGGGAGAAGCGCGTGGCGCTATCGTGAGGGAGCGTCGCCTCAGACGGCCAGCTGATCGGCCGGAATATCGGCCGACCACATCTTCTCCAGCTTGTAGAACTCGCGCACCTCCGGCCGGAAGACGTGAACCAGCACGTCGCCGCCGTCGATGAGCACCCAGTCGCCCTGTTTCATGCCTTCGACCTGCGAGGTTCCGAAGCCCGCCTCCTTCAGGCGGCGGACGAGATGGTCGGCCACGGCGCCGACATGGCGCTGCGAACGGCCGCTCGCCACCACCATGTGATCGGCGATGGGCGTTTTTCCGGTGAGGTCGATGGAAACAATGTCTTCGGCCTTGTCTTCGTCCAGGCTCTTTATGACGAGCGCGAGCATGGCGGACGATCTTTCGGCGAAAGACGTTTTCGAGGAGGATCGGGCCGTTTCAACCCCCGCCGCCTCGGCGGCTTTCGGGGTCTTCCTCGATGCGGGATGTTTCGTCCCGTCGCGTTGCTTTGTGGTACTCGCCCTTGCGGGCTGCCGCTGGACCCCAAGGTCCCGTGATTGACTGGTCAGGAACAGGCTCCTTGTTCTGGTGACTTGCACAAGGCCTGTGTCCGTTGCCGGACACCGGCCTTCCGACAATAGGGTTCGCGGGCCTCGAGTTCAATGACGGGATTTTCAAACTTTTGCGGCGGCTTGCCGCGCCGTACCCGGCCAGTCGCCGCGGCGGCGGATTTCCGTGGCCGACTGGCGGCTTTCCGGCCCTTCGAGGAAAATCAGTGCCGGCGGTGCGAAGGCGGCCAGCAGGCTGCCGTCGCCCGCGTCGAGCGTCTGCGCGCGGAGCGCCGCCGCGCCCGGCGACAGGCGCGCGCGCAGGGTGAAGCCCGGTCTCGGATAGACGGCGATCGGCGCGAGACCCACGATCTCGCGCCAGCGCCGCCAGCGCGGCAGTTCGATCATGTTGTCGGCGCCCATCAGCCAGACGAAACGGACATCCGGATGGCGCTCCGTCAGTGCGGCCAGCGTGTCGACGGTGTAGCGTGTGCCGAGCCGCCCTTCGATGTCGGTCGCGCAAATGCGCGGGTCGCGCGCCATCGCGGTCGCCGAGGCGAGGCGGTCGGCAAAGGGCGCCATGCCGGTTTCGGATTTCAGCGGGTTTTGTGGCGAAACCAGCCACCAGACGCGGTCGAGTTGGAGCGCGCGCAGGCACATCCGCGTGATGTGCAAATGTCCCTCATGCGCCGGATTGAAGGAGCCGCCCAGCAGCCCGACCCTCAGGCCCGGCGTCAGCAGCTCGCAGCGCCGCGTCATGTGCGTTTGTCCGTCAGGGCCGCACCTGGCCGTTGCCGCGCACCGTGTATTTGAAGCTTGTCAGTTGTTCGACGCCGACCGGCCCGCGCGCATGGAACTTGCCGGTGGCGATGCCGATCTCGGCGCCCATGCCGAACTCGCCGCCATCGGCATACTGTGTCGAGGCATTGTGCAGCAGGATGGCGCTGTCGAGCTCGGTCAGGAAACGCTCCGCCGCTGCGGCGTTCGCGGTCACGATCGCCTCCGTGTGCGCCGAACCGTATTTGACAATATGCGCCATTGCGCCGTCGATGCCCTTCACCAGACGCACCGCGATGATCGCGTCGAGATATTCGGTGTACCAGTCGTCTTCCGTTGCCGGTTTGACTCGCACGTCGACGGCTTGCGTCGCGGCGTCGCCGCGCACCTCGCAGCCTTCGGCCAGCAGGGCCTCGACCAGCGGTTTCAAATGTGTTGCGGCGCAGGCCTCGTCGACCAGAAGCGTTTCGGCCGCGCCGCAAATGCCGGTGCGTCGCAGTTTTGAATTCAGAACGATGTTGCGGGCCATGTCGAGATCGGCGTCGCGATCGATATAGACATGGCAGACGCCTTCGAGATGGGCGAAGACAGGCACGCGCGCCTCGTCCTGCACGCGGGCAACAAGGCTCTTGCCGCCGCGCGGCACGATGACGTCGAGATTGCCGTCGAGACCGCGCAGCATTTCGCCGACGGCGGCGCGGTCGGCGACCGGCACCAGCTGGATCGCGGCTTCGGGCAGGCCGGCCGCGATGATGCCTTCGAGCAGCGAGGCGTGGATTGCCTTGCTGGAGCGCAACGCCTCCGAGCCGCCGCGCAGGATCGCCGCGTTGCCGGATTTCAGGCACAGCGCGCCGGCATCCGCCGTCACGTTGGGACGGCTTTCGTAGATGATGCCGATGACGCCGAGCGGTGTGCGGACGCGCTCGATGTGAAGGCCGTTGGGCCGGTCCCATTCGGCGATTTTCGTGCCAACAGGATCGGGCAGGGCGGCAATGTCTTCGAGCGCACGGGCAATTGCCTCGACGCGTTTCGTGTCGAGCGTCAGCCGGTCGATCATGGCGGGCGCGAGACCGTTTTTCACCGCATCGGCGACGTCGTCTGCATTGGCCGTCAGAATGTCGTCGATATTGGCGCGCACGCACATGGCGGCGGCGAGCAAGGCGGCATCTTTCTGTTTGGTCGGAGTGTGCGCGAGTGTCGTCGCGGCGGCGTGCGCGGCGCGGCCGATCCCGGCCATCAGGGCGGCGATGTCCTGTTTTTCCGTGCTTATCTTCACGATCGTCATGGGGCGTTCCCCTTCTTCGGCGCGCTGTCTCGAAGTATCTCAGGCCATTGCGCGGGTTTCAACGGTCTCAGCCTTTCTTCAGCACCAGATCGTCGCGGTGGATCATTTCCGCGCGGCCCGAATAACCAAGAAGTTCCTCGATTTCGCCGCTCGAATGGCCGGCGATCCGCCGCGCATCGTCGCTTGCATAGGCGACAAGGCCGGCGGCGATTTCGTGGCCTGACCGGTCGCGCACGCTGACAGCGTCGCCGCGCCCGAAGACGCCCTCGACGGCGGCGACGCCGGCAGGCAGCAGGCTGCGGCCTTGCGTCAGCGCCTTCACGGCACCGTCGTCGATAATGAGCGTGCCGAGACTTTTCAACGAACCGGAAATCCAGCGCTTGCGTGCCGCGTAGGGCGTCGAATGGGCGGCAAACCAGGTGCAGCGCGCGCCGTCCTCGATGGCTTTCAGCGGATGAAGCCCGTGACCGTCGGCGATGGCCATGCGGGCGCCGCCTTCGGTCGCGATGCGGGCGGCAGCGAGTTTCGTTTTCATGCCGCCGCGCGAAAACTCGCTGGCGGCGCCGCCCGCCATCGCTTCGATCTCGGGTGTGATGTCGGCGACTTCGGCGAGATGCGTCGCGCCGGGCAGATGCGGCGGTATGGTATAGAGGCCGTCCACGTCGGAAAGCAGGACCAGGCAATCGGCCGACATCATGCTGGCGACGCGGGCGGCGAGGCGATCGTTGTCGCCGTAGCGGATTTCGGTCGTCGCCACCGTATCGTTCTCGTTGATGACCGGTACCGCGCCGAGCTTCAACAGGGTCGAGATGGTCGAGCGCGCATTGAGATAGCGGCGGCGTTCCTCGGTATCTTCCAGCGTCACAAGAATCTGCGCGCAGGAGTGACCGTAAGCCGACAGCATTTCCTGGAAGGCGTGGGCAAGGCCGATCTGGCCGACGGCGGCGGCGGCCTGGCTTTCCTCCAGCTTCAGCTTGCCGGGCGCGAGCTTCAGCGCGCGGCGGCCGAGCGCGATGGCGCCCGACGAAACGATCAGCACATCCTGACCGCGTCCGCGCATCCGCGCCACGTCTTCCACCAGCGCCTGCAGCCAGGCGCGGTTGAGCTTGCCAGTTTCGGCATCGGTCAGGAGCGCGGAGCCGATCTTGACGACGACACGCTGCGCCTCGGCGAGATAGGACGCACTCATGGCCGCCAGCCCTCTTCTTCCGTTTCTTCCGTCTGCTTTCCGGCCGTGGCTTCGCTCGCGCGGTTCTTCGCGATTGCCTCGGCGACAAGCCGCAGCACCGCGGTCACGCCTTCGCCCGACACGCCCGAGAGGAGATGGACCGTGCCGCCGCTTGCCTCTTCCAGCAGGTGCTTCTTTTCGGCGCGCTCCTCCTCCGTCAGCGCATCGGCCTTGTTGAGGCAGAGAATTTCAGGCTTCTCCTCGAGCCCCGCACCATAGGCTTCGATCTCGCCGCGAATGACGCCGTAGGCGTCCGCCACGTCTTCCTGTGTGCCGTCGACCAGATGGATCAGGATGCTGCAGCGTTCGAGATGGCCGAGAAAACGGTCGCCCAGCCCCGCGCCTTCATGCGCGCCTTCGATGAGGCCAGGAATGTCGGCCAGCACGAAGCTGCGCGTATCGATGGTGACGACGCCGAGACCCGGATTGAGCGTGGTGAAGGGATAGTCGGCGATTTTCGGTTTGGCCGCGCTGACGGCGGCGAGAAATGTCGACTTGCCGGCATTGGGCAGGCCGACGAGACCGGCATCGGCGATCAGCTTCAGCCGCAGCACGATCCACTTCTCGATGCCTTCCTGGCCGGGATTGGCGTGGCGCGGCGACTGGTTGGTCGAGCTCTTGAAATAGGCGTTGCCGAAACCGCCATTGCCGCCCTTGGCAAGTACGATGCGTTGGCCCACTTCGGTCATGTCGGCGATCAGCGTTTCGCCGTCTTCCTCGAGCACCTGCGTGCCGGCCGGGACTTTCAGGATGACGTCGGCGCCGTTGGCGCCGGCGCGGTTCTTGCCCATGCCGTGCATGCCGGTCTTGGCTTTGTAATGCTGCTGGAAACGATAATCGATCAGCGTGTTGAGGCCCTCGACGCATTCGATCACGACGGAGCCGCCGCGGCCGCCATCGCCGCCGTCGGGTCCGCCATACTCGATGAACTTCTCGCGCCGGAAGCTGACGGCGCCCGCGCCGCCGTCGCCCGAGCGGATGAAGATTTTCGCCTGGTCGAGGAATTTCATCGGCGGACCCATTTCTCGCGATCGAGAGCGTATGTGTATTGCTCGATCTCGGCGCCACGCGGGTTTGACCAGATCGTGATCTTTCCGGTTCGCTGGAAGCCGAGCTTTTCCAGGATGTGCCCCGAGGCAGGATTGTCCGATGCGTGGCCGGATTCGATCAGGGCCAACCCCAACTCTTTGAATGCAAGCGCAACCGTTGCTTCTGCCGCCTCCGAGGCGAAACCGCGCCCCCAACTCGCTTGATCGAACCAGTATCCGAGTTCGCCGTGACCTTCACGCAGTTCGTCGATATCTACGCATCCGATCATTGTGTTCTGATGATCGACAGCAAACCGGTAGGCTTCGCCGCGTTTCCATTCGTCGGAAATCTGGGCGATCCACTCGCGGCAGTTCTCGAGCGTTGAGGGATAAGGAGCAAGGCGCAACATCTTGATCACGTTCCAATTGGACTTGATCTCATGCATGCGCTCGGCGTCATTCGCCAGGAACTGTCGCAGTCGCAAACGCGCGGTATCAAGTGTCCGTTTCATCTCACGTTTCCGTTCGCACCAGCCGCATGGTCAGGCAATGCACCTTTTCCTGTCGCGCCACGCACCAGCGTTGCTCCTCGCCAGTATAGCGGAAGCCGAGTTTCGTCAGCACGCGGCCCGAGGCGTGGTTCTCGGCAAAGTGGCCCGAGATCAGCGTTTGCGCGCCGAATCTTTCGACGGCGGCATCGAGCACCGCGCCTGCCGCTTCGCTCGCATAGCCGCGGTTCCAGTAGGGTTCGCCCACCCAGTAACCGATTTCATGCGTGCCGTCGGCATGGGCCTGCACGCCGCAGCCGCCGATGAAGCCATCGTCGTTCGCCACCGCATAGACGAACTCCTCGCCGTCGGCGCGCATCGCGTTCTGACGGGTGATCCAGTTCTGCGCCATGTCCAGCGTATAGGGAAAGGGCATGCGGGCGAGCATCCGGGCGACGTTCCAGTTGTTGGCGAGCGCGGCCAGCCTTTCGGCATCGGTTTCGCGGAGCGGCCGCAGCAGCAATCTTTCCGTTCTCAGCTCTTCCTGCATCGGGGAATTCCTTCCAACCCCGAAAGGGCACGAAAAAAGGGAGATGGCGGCCCATCTCCCTTTCGTATTTCGATGGTCGCCACCTTGCGAGGTGGCGTTCACCCCGCGATCAATCCGCCGCGTTCGACGGCATGGCCGCCGGGACGACCGACACGAAGGAACGGCCGTTCCGGCGCTTGCGGAACTCGACGGTGCCTTCGCTGGTCGCGAAAATCGTGTGGTCCTTGCCGATGCCGACATTGTCGCCCGGATGCACCTTGGTGCCGCGCTGGCGCACGAGAATGTTGCCGGGGATGACGTTCTCGCCGCCGAACTTCTTGACGCCGAGGCGGCGGCCGGCGCTGTCGCGACCGTTGCGGGAGGAACCGCCTGCCTTTTTATGAGCCATTGTCTCTTCTCCTTGCCGCTCAGCCGGCGATGTCGAGGATCTTGACGAGCGTCAGATCCTGGCGATGGCCGTTTTTGCGGCGGTAGTTCTGACGGCGGCGCTTCTTGAAGATCGTCAGCTTGGGCCCGCGGGTCTGTTCGACCACTTCGGCCTTCACTGTGGCGCCCGCCACGAGCGGGCTGCCGACCTTCGGCGCGCCTTCGCCGCCGACCATCAGCACATCGCCGAGGTCGATCTTGTCGCCGGCCTTCGCTTCGATCTTCTCGATTTCGAGAAGATCGTCTTTTGCGACCTTGTATTGTTTGCCGCCGGTCCGGATGACTGCGAACATCGCTAAACCCACCATGTAACGAAAGAAGCCCGACGCGCCGCCCTTGAAAGCGGCACGGGCCGAATTGGCGGGCAATATACAGGGGGAAGATGCTCTGTCAAGCCGCGGAAGAGCTTGATTTCAGGGCTTTTCAGCCGCTTTTCAGGTCGCGCACCGAACGCTGGATGCAGAGGCCCAGAAAATAGAGCGAGACGGCCCAGAAGCCCCAGAAAGCCAGCGGCGCGGCCTCACGGGGGCCGAGGCCGGGCCCGCTCGCCAATACCAGCCAGAAGGTCAGCCCCGCCCAGAGGGCCGTTACAGCCAGTGTCAGCGGCCTCAGCGCCGCGACCCGGAAGGGATGGACGAATTTCAGCGGCACGAAGGTGAGGAGGCCCAGGGCCCCGATCACGGCAAGATTGAGCCAGGACCCGCTGCCGGCAATGAAGAAATAAAGCACCACCAGGTTCCAGACGGCCGGGAAGCCCGAGAAATAGTTGTCGTTGGTCTTCATCTCGCGATTGCCGAAGCAATAAAGCGAGGTCGTCATGATGAAGGCGGCGGCGGGGATTTCCCAGCCCGGCGGCACCATGCCGAAACGATAGATCAGGAGGGCCGGGATCACCGTATAGGTCAGATAGTCGATCACGAGATCGAGTATGGCGCCGTCGAAGCGCGGCGCATATTCGCTGACGCGGACCTTGCGGGCCATCGGCCCGTCGAAACCGTCGATAATGAGGGCGGCCCCCAGCCAGAGCAGCGCCAGCCGCAGGTCGCCGGCGATCAGCGCCGCGATCGCCAGCAGGCCGGTGACGACGCCCGAGGCCGTGAAAGCGTGCACCGCCCAGGCCGCCGCCACGCGGGCCTTTGGTTTCGGGTGATCGTCGGGGTCTGCCTCGGTGCCGCTCATATATTCAGTCTAGCAGGCCGCGTGATTCCTGCCTAAACCCGCTTCTGGCGGGTAGTGTCTCAGTTTGAAATTCCAGGCGAACCATTGCCGTCATCCTTGCGGAGTTGATGGCAGGCGTTCAATCTTGTCGCATGATCCGAGAAGCCAACTGCCATTGCGGGAAGCTTACGCTCCGCTGCAGCGGTGAGCCCACGAAGATTTCTCTATGTCACTGCTTCGACTGCCAGCGACGGACCGGCTCGCTGTTCAGCGTGGCAGCCTTTTATCCACGGGCCGGTGTGGAGATCATGAAGGGCAACGCGAAAGGCTTTCGCCGCCATTCCGCCAGCGGGTTCGACGTGACGTTTCATTTCTGCCCGGAATGCGGTTCGAATCTCTGGTGGGAAGCCGATCGTCTTCCAGACCTTGTGGGAGTGGCGGTGGGCTCGTTTGCCGACCGCAATTTTCCTGTGCCCGAGCAGGTGGTCTGGGCCGAGGAGAAACATCACTGGCTACAGCTTCCAGCGGAACTACACTCTCACGCGCGAAATCCCACCCGGGCCATTCCGCGCGAATAGCGGCTCCAAACCGTGGCGAAAATTCAAACTGAGACAATACCTTCGGGCGCGGCGGGAGATCGAGGCTTGTGCGGGCCTTTCTCCCCGTCTACATTCCGCGCCGTTTCAACCTCACGGGCGGCTTTAACGGGCCGGTCCGTCCTCTGCGGAGAGGTGGCTGAGTGGTTGAAAGTACCGCACTCGAAATGCGGCGTGCTCGCAAGGGTACCGTGGGTTCGAATCCCACCCTCTCCGCCACTAAAAAGGGCCTCCTTCACGGGGGCCCTTTTTAGTGGCGGAAGAGCGGGCGCGGCGAGAACCCATGTTCGGCAAAACGCCTGAGGGTTTTGGGGCGAGCGGCTTTGCCGCTCTACCGCTAAGCCATCAGGCCAATCCCACCCTCTTCGAAAAATACTCCCAGATTTAGTCAGGTGTTCTTCGCCAGATATCGTTGTCCGCTCGGGAGTGCGCCCTTAATTTCGCTCGCAGTTCGATGCGAGGGGGCGGAATGTATAAACGTCATACGCGCGCGCTGCGGGCCTGGCTGTTGTCCGGCGCATGCCTTGCGGCGTCCATGGCCGCGACGGCCGCCGCCGCCGATCCGTCGGATTTCAATACGCCCGAATATTTCGCCTCCGGCGCGCTCGATCAGATCGGCGCGAACGAAGCCTATGCGCTCGGCTATACCGGCGCCGGCGTCACCGTCGCCATATTCGACAGCGGTATCGATCCGACGCATCCGGAGTTCGCGGGAAAAAACGTTAGCGGCTACGATTTCTTCTTCGAAACGCCCGAACTGAGCGACATATTCGGTCACGGCACGCATGTGTCCGGCATCGCCGCCGCGCGCCGCGATGGCATTGGCATGCATGGCGTTGCCTATGATGCGGACGTCATGGCGTTCAATATCATTCTGGGCGCCACGGCCACCTCCGTGATGGAGGACCTGTTCGCGGGCGTCGATCGGATGATCGAGAACGGCGTCAGGATCGCCAACGGCAGCTGGATCACCTTTTACGACCGGTCCAATCCGGACGAACTTGAATATCTGTACACGAATTTCAAATACGCCCAGGACAATGGCATCATCTTCGTCTTCGCGGCGGGCAATTTCAGTGATGAGAAGCCCTGGGACCCGGCCGATACGCCGGAAATCTTTCCCGATCTGCAAAAACAGTTCATCGCGGTCGTGGCGGTGGATGAAAACAATGTGATCGCCGGCTTTTCCAACCGCTGCGGCGACAATGCGCCATGGTGCATCGCGGCGCCGGGGGTCGACATCTATTCAACAGTTCCCGGCGGCGGATACACCGCCTCAAGCGGCACCTCGATGGCGGCACCGGTCGTTGCCGGTGCGCTTGCCGTCATCGAGCAGGCGTTTCCTTACTTGTCGTCCGAGCAGCTCGTGCAGATGCTGCTCACCACTGCAACGGATCTCGGCGACGCCAGCATTTACGGGCACGGCCTGCTGAATCTCGGTGCTGCTGTGCGCGGCCCGGGTTCGTTCACCACGGACTGGAACGTCGATACGGACGGTTCCAACTCGTTCTGGATCAGCAACATTGCCGGGCCCGGCGGCCTTACCAAATCGGGCAATGGCGTTCTGACGCTCAACGGCGTGAACACCTATACCGGCGACACGATCATCGATGGCGGCATACTTGTGATCGGCGACGCCGCCCATCCCTTCGCCCATATCCTGAATTCCGTTACGGTCAATACCGGCGGCATTCTCGGCGGCCATGGCACGGTTTTCGGCGACGTCGTCAACAGCGGCGGGGTCAATCCCGGCGCCTCTGTCGGCATTCTCACGATCGCCGGCGACTATATCCAGGACGCCGCCGGCAGTCTCATGATCGATGTGGAGCCTGCTGCGGCCTCGCAGCTTCTGGTCGGCGGGGCGGCCAGCCTCGACGGCGCCTTCCTCGTCAACTACGCGCCCGGTGCCTATCCTGCGGTCACCCGCTCCGTGCTGGAAACAGGCGGCGCCGTCTCGGGCCGGTTCAGTTCGGTGGGCGGCACCAGGGTGGATATGCTGCAGTTCCTCTCCTATGCGCCGGCCCAAGTGAACCTGACGCTGCAGCCTGCCAGCAACGATATCGTCCCGTCCCTGACCACGGCGCAGATCGAAACGGTTCATCGCAGCAATCGCGACCTGCTGGCGCGCGCCGGTTCCGGGACCGGACCATGGATCAAGGCGATGAATGCCGTCGACCGTTTCGACGCCACCGGTGGCGTGCGGGGGTTCGAAGCCGATGGTGCAGGCATCGCCTTCGGCGCAGCCGGCCGCGTCAATCCGGCGTTCACGCTCGGCGTGGCGGGTCAGTACGCACAGTTGGATGTGGAGCCGAGCGGCGGCGCGCCGACCGGCGGGAATGCCGATCTCTATCAGGGCGCCGTCTATGGCAGCTACGCGCTTGGAGAGACGCGTGTCGCCGCCTCGGCGTCGTTCGGTTATGCCGATGTCGATACGTCTCGCCAGTTCACCGCCATCTCCGGACCGCAGTCCACACGCACCGCCTACGATGTCTGGATCGGCTCGACATCCGTCCATGCGTCCCGCCAGCTGACGGCGGGGGCGTTCTCGGTGACGCCGCAGGCCGGTTTCTCCTATGTCTATCTGTACTGCGAGGGCGCAACCGAGCAGGGCGCGCCAGGCTTCGATCTGACATTGCTGGCAGAAAAAACGGAATCCCTGCGCGCCTTCGCCGGTGCCGAGCTGTCGCGCGCCTACGAGACGCCCGGCGGGGCGAAGCTTCTGCCGGTGCTGCGGGCCCGGTACAGCCACGAGATGGAAAGCGACCGTCGCAGCGTTGATTCCACACTCGCCACCGGTAGCAGCCGGGCGCGCACTTTCGGCGTCTTTCCGGAAAGGGATGTTGTCGAGGTCGGCGCGGGGATCCGGGCGCGGCTCGGAGACCGGCTCGACCTGCGCCTGGATGGCGACTTCGCGCTCCCTGTCGGCAATTACGCCAGCTACGCCGTCTCCGCCGGACTCGACTTCCGGTTCTAGCCCGTCCGCAGACGTCTTCATATCCGCCGCCGCACAAGCGTAATCGAAAATTTAATTGTGAAAATTTCTGTCTGAGCCTTAGGTTTTCGAATGAGCTATTGCGTTTTTATGCACCGGTCTGATTCGATCTATGACGATAGTCCGGCGGAACGATACCAATTCCCCAAGCAATACCTCGGTCGTGCCGAGGGAAGCATTGGAGATTGGATCGTCTATCTGGAGCCAACGAAGGTTGCCGGAACGCGCGGATACTTTGCGATCGCGCGTGTGCAGCAGATCATTCCTGATCCGAACGCTCTGGGGATGTACCTGGCGCTCATCGAGCCGGGTTCATATCTCGACTTCGCTCGATCGGTTCCGTTCAACGATGTCGATGGTCCGATAGAACGTGGATTGTTGAACGAGAGCGGAAATCTCTCGGGACGCGCCCAGTCGGCCGTTCGCCCGATTTCACCTCAGGATTTTCATCGCATCATCGAGCGAGGCCTTGATGATCAAGAGCCGCTGCTTCCACGGTCCAGCGCCCAACCCGGCATACAAGATGAGCAGGCACCCTATGTGTTTGAACAGCAGCGTGATCGGATACAGACGCTGACGTCACGGCTTATGCGCGACCGCGCATTCCGAAAGATCGTCCTGCGTGCCTATAGTGAACGTTGCGCGATCACCGGATTGAGTCTGATCAACGGTGGAGGACGTGCAGAGGTTGAAGCCGCTCATATCCGCCCTGTCGAGGCAAACGGGCCTGATATAGTGAACAACGGCCTTGCCCTCTCCGGTACTGCACACTGGATGTTCGATCGTGGATTGATCAGCTTGAGCGACGATCTGGAAATCTTGATTTCGCGCCAAGTCAACGACGTGGGTCGCGTTCGCGAATTCATCAATAAAACAGGACTTGCCTATCCCCCGAATCGCTCCGGAGATCGGCCACATCCACACTTTTTGGAATGGCATCGAGTGAACTGCTTCAAAAACTAACTCTACGCAAATGGAGGGTGGCGGAGATGAAGCTGGATACCAGGCGTATCGACGACACCACGCTCGCTCTCCTCTACCTTGGCTTGCATGACGGCTGTCGAGTGTGGAAATCGTTCGATTGGGAGGCGGCTGCGCGCTAGACGCGCGCTCCGTTTGAGCGGCCGGGCGATGGTCTGCTCTTGTCACTCAACCGCTTCTCAGCACATTGCGAAACGTCATCGAGACGCGCCGCGCGCGCGGCCGTTTCTCGCCGTCGACAATGTCGGCCATGCGTGCCGGAATTTCGTGCGTCCAGTCGTAGCGCGCGGCGCCCGCAAGGATCAGCAGCGCGCGCGGTTCGAGAAGAAGCGCGCATTTCTCGCCGCTCGCGCGATGACGGAACCGCATTTCGCAGGCCGACAGCAGGCTCAGCGAGGCGACCTTGTCGGCAAAGCAGGGCACGCAATCGACATGCGCGCTGATGCCTTGTCCCGGCAGATATTCATTGGCGATCATCTGGTCCGGCAGGCGCCCGAATGTTGTTTCGCCTTCAAGCCGCGCGCAGACCGGCGACAGCCAGTCGGGTAGGGCGCCGAGAAAAGCGTCCGCCGTCACGGCCCGCGCGCGATAGTCGTAGCGCCAGCCGAAATGCTGTACGCGACGTTTCAGTTCGACGCTCCATTCGCCGGTGTCGAGCGCGGCGGCGAGTTCGCATTCCTCCTTCGCGGTCACGAAGTCCGGCAGATAGGTCGCGCCTTGCGGTAGATGAATCGCGTTCATGCTCGCTCGATTTTCGAAGTGCTATGCTGTTTTTTCAAATCGAATTCGCCATGCAGGGCGCGGCGATGGCTTTTGGGCGTGGTGGGGATCATGAGAAAGCATAGCTATTTTGCCTCTCGTTTTCGCGAGGGATGGCCCGATCTGGCGGAGATGGAACCCTATTTCCTCGCTCCGTCCGGGAAGCGGTGGTTCTTCGAGACGCGCAATGACAGTGGTGGTCTGACGGCGGAAGGCGTTGACGGCACCGACCATTTTTCGCCGACCGACCAGCGCCGTGTTACCGTTTATCTCGACATGTGGGGACATCCCGAACTGGGCGTCCAGCTCACCTGGCGGAAGTGGGGAGGTGACGACAGCAAAACATTTTATTCGATGGGCGATCTTTCGCGTCTCGGCGAACATGTGCGCAACCTCCACGACACGCTGTTACCGGTCGGCCTGTTCATTCCCTATGAAGACGCCTGGGAAGCGGTGAAGGAATTCATCGAGACGGATGGCGAAAGGCCGAAATGCATTGCATGGGTCGAGGAGAGTATGCTCCCGGCCGGAACGTTTCCCGCGCCATAGATACCCGTCATTTTTCTCTGCAACACTCCACCCCCAAAACACAAACGCCGCCCCCGGATGATCCGGGGGCGGCGCATGTTGTCAGACGCTAAGCCGCGCGTCAGGCCGCGAGGTCGAAGCGATCCGCGTTCATCACCTTCACCCAGGCCGCCACGAAGTCCTTCACGAACTTCTCCTTGGCGTCGTCCTGCGCATAGACTTCGGCGTAAGCGCGCAGCACCGAGTTGGAGCCGAAGACGAGGTCGGCGCGGGTGGCCGTCCACTTGACCGCACCGCTCTTGCGGTCGCGGATTTCGTAGAGGTTCTTTCCCTTCGGTTCCCACGCATAGGCCATGTCGGTCAGGTTGACGAAGAAGTCGGTCGTCAGCGCGCCGGGGCGGTCGGTGAAGACGCCGTGCTTCGTGCCGCCATGATTGGTGCCGATCACGCGCATGCCGCCGACAAGCACGGTCATCTCCGCGGCGGTGAGGCCCAGGAGCTGCGTATGGTCGAGCATCAGCTCTTCCGGCGTCACCGCGTAATCCTTCTTCAGGAAGTTGCGGAAGCCATCGGCCGCGGGTTCGAGCGGTTCGAAGGATTCGACATCCGTCATCGTGTCAGTCGCGTCGCCGCGGCCGGGCGCGAAGGGCACGGTCAGGTTGATGCCCGCCGCTTTCGCCGCCTGTTCGACGCCGAGATTGCCCGCGAGCACGATCACGTCGGCGATGCTGGCGCCGGTTGCCTTGGCGATCGGTTCCAGCGCGGCCAGCACTTTCGTCAGCCGCGCCGGCTCGTTGGCTTCCCAGTCCTTTTGCGGGGCGAGGCGGATGCGCGCGCCATTGGCGCCGCCGCGCATGTCCGAGCCGCGATAGGTGCGGGCGCTGTCCCAGGCGGTTGCCACCATCTCAGCCGTCGAAAGACTGCTCGCGGCGATCTTCGCCTTCACCGCCGCGACGTCGTAATCCTTGCGGCCGGCCGGAACCGGATCCTGCCAGAGCAGATCTTCCTTCGGCACGTCGGGGCCGACATAGCGCGCCTTCGGGCCCATGTCGCGATGGGTGAGCTTGAACCAGGCGCGCGCGAAGACGTCCGAGAAATAGGCCGGATCGGCCCTGAACTTCTGGCAGATCGCGTTGTAGATCGGGTCGAACTTCATCGCCATGTCGGCATCGGTCATGATCGGCTTGCAGCGGATCGAGGGATCCTCTACATCGACCGGCATGTCCTCTTCGCGGATGTTGACCGGCTCCCACTGCGAGGCGCCGGCGGGCGATTTCTGCAACCACCAGTCATAGCCGAACAGCAGGTCGAAATAGCCATTGTCCCACCGGGTCGGATGGGTGGTCCAGGCGCCTTCGATGCCGCTCGTGACGGTGTTGCGGCCGATGCCGCGGCTCTTCCTGTTGAGCCAGCCGAGACCCTGGTCGCCGACATCGGCGCTTTCCGGATCGGGGCCGAGATTGGCCGCGTCGCCATTGCCATGCGTCTTGCCGACAGTGTGGCCGCCCGCGGTCAGGGCAACCGTTTCCTCGTCGTTCATCGCCATGCGCCGGAAGGTTTCGCGCACTTCATGCGCGGTCTTCAGCGGGTCCGGCTTGCCGCCGACACCTTCGGGATTGACATAGATCAGGCCCATCTGCACGGCGGCGAGCGGGTTTTCGAGCGACATCGGATTGTCGTCGCTTTCATAGCGGCCGCGGCCGAGCCACTCCTTTTCCGAGCCCCAATAGACGTCCTTTTCGGGGTGCCAGATGTCCTCGCGGCCGAAGCCGAAGCCGAAGGTCTTCAGGCCCATCGATTCATAGGCGATGGTGCCGGCAAGGATGATGAGATCGGCCCAGCTCACCTTGTTGCCGTATTTCTTCTTGATCGGCCAGAGCAGGCGCCGCGCCTTGTCGAGATTGACATTGTCCGGCCAGGAATTGAGCGGGGCGAAACGCTGGTTGCCGGTGCCGCCGCCGCCGCGTCCGTCGGCGATGCGGTAGGAGCCGGCCGCGTGCCAGGCCATGCGGATCATCAAGCCGCCATAGTGACCCCAATCCGCCGGCCACCAGTCCTGGCTGTCGGTCATCAGCGCGTGGAGATCCTTCTTGAGGGCCGCCACGTCGAGCTTCTTCAGCTCCTCGCGATAGTTGAAATCCTTCCCCAGCGGATTGGTCTTGCTGTCGTGCTGGTGAAGAATGTCGAGATTGAGGGCGTTCGGCCACCACTCCATGTTCGATGTGCCCATGGTCAATGTCGTGGCGCCGCCATGCATCACCGGGCACTTGCCGCTTTTTTCCATGCTCATCTGTCTGTTCCTTCGTTGCCGCCGGCTGTGCGAGCCTATATTTTAATTATTCTAATTAAAATATATCCCGTTCCGCGTTAAAAACAAGCCGATTTTTTGAGCGGACAAATGCGGTGGCCTTGAGCCCCTTCAAAGAGTGAACCTGCTTGGACGCGATGTCGATTGCGCCGGCCGGCGGTGCCCGAGATTGACAGGCGGATGCCCGCCGACCACTATTGGCATAATTAATGCCAATAATTAATCGGGGGCGCGCGGCATGCGGACGAAGATCGCGACGGCGGTTTCCGCGCTCGTCACCAGTCCGCGTCTCAGGGCACTGGGGCGGCGGCGGCGCGCGCTGATGCGGCGGCTCTCCGGGCGGCGGCCGGTCATCCATTACTTCCATCAGGCGGGCGACCCCTACAGCGTGCTCGCCGTGCAGGCCGTGCCGCTGTTGCGCGCGCGCTACGGCGTCGATGTCGAGATCCATGCCGTTTCGGCGCCCGACAGGGCGGCGGCGCCCGAGCCCGATATGCTGACCGCCTATGGTCTGCGCGACGCGGCGCTCTCGGGCCGGCTTGCTGGCTTTTCGCTCGATGCGGATGTTTCGGCGCTGGCGCCGGATGCAAGCGCGAAGGCGCTCGCCAAAGGCGACGCCTTGCGCAGGAAGCTCGGCCATTATCTCGGCGCGGTGTTCTATTTCGAGGGCGAGTGGTATTGGGGCCTCGACCGGCTCGACTTTCTCGAAGAACGGCTTGCGCCCTTCCGCCGCGCCGATGCGCCGGCTCTTTCCATCGCACCGCGCCGCGAGGTGACGCTGGCGCCGTGCAAAACGCCCGCCCGGCCGCCCGTCTTCGAGGCCTTCATCTCCTTCCGCAGCCCCTACACCTGGCTCGCCATCGAACGGGTGACGAAACTTGCCGCGCATTACGGTGCCGATCTCAAATGGCGCTTCGTGCTGCCGATGGTGATGCGCGGGCTTCCCGTGCCGCTCGCCAAGCAGCTCTATATCGTGCGCGACTGCAAGCGCGAGGCCGAACGTCTCGGGCTTCCCTTCGGGCGTGTCGCCGATCCCGTCGGCGCCGGCGCCGAACGTGGATTGTCGGTGCTGCATCACGCGATCCCGGCCGGCAAGGGCGCAGGCTTCGCCCAATCCTTCCTGCAAGGCGTCTTCGCCGAAGGCATCGACGCGGCGACGGATGCCGGTCTGATCCGGCTGGCCGCGCGGGCGGGCCTCGACGATGCGTTTGTCAAAAAGGCGCTGGCCGATCCGTCATGGCGCGAGGTTGCCGAGAAAAACCGCGCCGATATGTTTGCCGGCGGCGCCTGGGGCGTTCCGTCCTTCCGCGTCGAAGGCGGGGCGATGCTTTGGGGCCAGGACCGGCTCTGGGCAATCGAGGAGGCGTTGCGGGCGGCCTGCGAAAGCCCCTAGTCGTGGTTCCTCAGCGCCAATGCCAGCAGCACCGCAACGGCCGGCAACAGCACCAGCGTTGCATAAGCTTCCGGCGGATGGTGCGGGCCCTCGCCCGGTTTGAACACCCATTGGTTGAGCGCGATGATTATGCGCTCGACAAGGATCAGCGCCAGCACCGGCGGCACGAAGCTCCGGTAGCGCAGGGAGACGAACAGCATCAGCGCTCCCCAGACGATCTGCGTCGCGCCGACCCAGGCAAAGACGCCGATAATCGTCGCTGCGTTGGCGCTCAGATCGAGCCCGGCAATCACGCCGGCGCCGCCATCGGGCAGGAAGGCGTGGATTGCGCCCGGCACGACGGTCAATATGCCGAGCAGCGTCAGCGCCCAGGCCGCGAGCGGGTGGCCGCGATAGGCGTCGTTGGTGCTTTCGGGAACAAGCGAGGCCAATGATTTTCTCCCTGGTCTGTCGCGCGCGCCGTTCAACCCGGCCAGTAGATGTATTCGTCGTCGGCGGTTGCTTCCTCTTCCAGCGTCTTGTCGATCGTCACCGGCATTTCGCCGACCGCCGGGAACAGCGGTTCGCGCTGCGTTGCATTGTGGTCGGCGAGCAGCGTTTTCAGTTCCGCGACTTTCTCGGGATGGCGCTCGGCGAGATTGACCTGTTCGGTCGGATCGTCGTTGAGGTTGAAGAGCCAGGTCTTTTCCGGCTTGGCCGTCGTCTGAAGTTTCCATCCGCGCGCCTGCACCGCCATGTAGTAACCGTCGCGCCAGAAGATCGGGCGGTCGGGCGGCGGGGCGTTGCCGGTCGCATGCGGCAGCAGGTCGATACCGTCGATCACGCGATCGGACGGCAATGCCGCGCCCGCCGCCGCGACGATGGTCGGGAACATGTCGATATGGGCAACGGCCGTGTCGCGCGTCGTGCCGGGCGCGATCCGCGCCGGCCATTGCGCGAAGAAGGGCACGCGGATGCCGCCCTCGAAGAAAGTCAGCTTCCAGCCGCGGAAGGGCGCGTTGACGTCCGGAATGCCGATATAGCCCGGCGCGCCGTTGTCGCTGGAGAAGATCACCAGCGTGTTGTCGTCGAGGCCGTTTTCCTTCAGGGCGGCAAGCACGCGGCCGACGCTGCGGTCCAGCGCGCGGATCATCGCCGCATAGACGCGCAGCCGTTCGTCCTCGATCATCGACAGCGCATCGTAATCTTCCTTCGAGGCCTGCAGCGGCGTGTGCACGCCCCAATGCGCGAGATAGAGGAAGAAGGGACGGTTGCGATTGGCCTCGATCGCCTTCACCGCTTCGTCGGTGTAGTAGTCGGTCAAATAGCCCTTCGGTTCGAACCATTCGCTGGCGTTGTAGGAGGTCGCATAGTTCATGCGCGCCCAGAGAAACTGGTCGATCGGATCGAAAGGCAGTTTCGCATTGACGACGTCGGGGCTGTCTTCGGGCAGGAAGAGCCCGCTTTCCAGCATCACGCTTTCGTCGAAGCCCTGTGCATTGGGACGGAACTCGGGCGAATTGCCGAGATGCCACTTGCCGATATGGATATTGTGATAGCCCTGCGGTTTCAGCGCTTCGGCAAGCGTGATTTCGGAGCCCGGCAATCCCTGCTCGGCGAAGGGCGGCGCCTTGGCGACGGCGTCGGCATCGAACAGCATGTCGTGCGGCCGCGTGCCGTCATTGTAGAAAAGATCCATGATGCGCGTCATGCCGGGCGGCGTCGGCGTGAATTCGAAGCCGGTGCGTGTGCCGTAGCGCCCGGTCATCAGCATGGCGCGCGAGGGCGCGCAGGCGGCGGTGCCCGAATAGGCTTTCGAAAAATTGGCGCCGTTCCTCGCGATCGAATCGATATGCGGCGTCTCGACGATGCCGCCCGCCGCGCCGCCGCCGAAATAGCTGATGTCGTTGAAGCCGAGATCGTCGGCGAGGATGACGACGATGTTGGGCGGGCGCTTGTCGGTCGCTTCCTGGGCCACCGCCGGTCCCTGCTGCCAGGGGATGTCGCGGTTCGCAAGCACGACGGTTGCGTCGCGCTGCCTCGTGGCCACGAAATAAAGGATCAGGTCCTTGCGGAAGACGAAGGCGGTCGCCGCCACCGTCGTTACCGCCACCACGCCGGCCAGCGCATAGGCCTGCCATTTCTTCAATCCGGTCATCGCTCGTCCCCCTTATGCATCGCCCGTCATGTCGCGGCGATGAAACGCAGAATATGCTCGCAGAGTTCGTCCGGCACGTCTTCCTGAATGAAATGATGCGCCTGCGGAAAGACATGATGCGGCTGGCCCTTCGCGCCCGGTATGCGCTTCTGCATTGCCTTGTCGGCGCCCTTCGCGACCGGATCGAGCGCGCCGAAAAGCGTCAGAAAGGGCTTTTCGAAGCGCTCGAGGCCTTTCCAGGCCTCGCGGTTCAGGGGCACGCCCGGATTGTCGGGCTGTACCGCGATCAGCAGCGGGAAGGAAACGATGCCCGCCATATAGGCGTCGGACGGGAAGGGCGCGATATAGGCGGCGAGTTCGCCCGGCGTGATCTTGTGCACCATGCCCGGCGGCAGCATCTCGGCGAGCGGGAAGGTCGTCGCCTCGCGCATCATCCCGACCCACATCTTCATGAACTCGCTTTCGCCGTCGCCGGTCGGCAGGCCGGTGTTCGAGGCGATCACGCGGGCGAAGCGTTCGGGATGTTTCGAAACGAGGTAGAGGCCGATCGTGCCGCCCCAGTCCTGGCAGAAGAGCGTGATGCCGGTGAGTTCGAGCCCGGTCAGCCATTTCGACATCCAGTCGTAGTGGCGCGCCAGCGTATAATCGGCTTTCGCGGCCGGTTTGTCCGAACGCCCGCAGCCGACGAGATCGACCGCGATGACGCGGTGGCCGGCCGCCGCCAGCACCGGGATCATCTTGCGATAGAGATAGGCCCAGGTCGGATTGCCATGCATCAGCAAGATCGGCTTCGCGCCGCGCGGGCCTTCATCGACATAGTGGATGCGCAACGCTGTGCCGTCTTCGTCGCGGGCATTGAAATAATGCGGCGCGAAAGCATAGCCTTCGAGGCCGGAAAAGCGTTCGTCGGGCGTGCGCAGCACCTCCATTGCGCGTCAGGCCTTCGTGATCGCTTCGAGCAGCGGCTGCAGCCGCCCCAGCACGCCGTCCTGCAGCACGGTTTCGATATTGAGCTGGCCTTTGAGGCCTGCATCGCGATGCACCGAAATCTCCCGCCATTCCGGCGACATCGACATCTCGAAAAGCGCCTTGCGGTTGGGATAGGTCGCGATCGCGATCTCGTCCCAGAGTTCTTCCACCTGGCCCAGCGCCAGAAAACTCACGTCGGCGGCAAAAAAGGCGCCGCCGCCGAATTTCGGCAACAGCTTCGAAACTTCGCGGCCATAGATCTGATAGGCGTCGCGCCCGCTCAGCTCGCAGGCGCGGCCGTCCTTGTACTCGGCGCGATCCTTGAACTTCAACAGGTTGACCATGAAAATCGGGTCTTTCGGGCCCGGCGCCATCATTTCGCGGATGCGATCGGGATCGGCCGGGAAGACTTCGTTGACAACCTGCATGACGCGCCTCTTCGTGGCCCCATGGCGGAATGGCCGGGGCGCGAATATATTGGCATTATTTATGTCATAAGTTCAAGGGCCGGCGCGCCGGCCCTGTTTCAGGCGGCGTCCGTCAGCGGGTGGGCTTGGTTGCGAGAGGCATAAACGACAACAAAGATCGTCACGACCCGGACGAGCCCACTGCTGTCCGGCTAAGCGGGCTCTGTTGCAGAAGTGAGGCTCTCGACTCCAACCAAACCCGTCATGGCCCGATTTATTCGGGCCATCCACGTCTTGGCGGCAACCAAAAGAAGAAGAAAGACGTGGATGACCCGCCACCTTGATCACAAAGGAGGGCCGGATCATGACGAAAATGGGAGAAAGTGCGGTGCCGCAAGCGATTTGAATTGAAATCTGCTCTTCTTAACCGGACGTCCATGGGACGAGCCGGGCCGTGACAACTTTGGATTGCGCGAAACGTCTCACATCTGCAACGGAACCCGGTCGAAGCATCCGACGGATTCAGAAAACTCGATCCCGCTGGCGGATCGTGTCCATCAGGTCCATCATTCTTGCTCAATGTTCTTCACAATGACGAATTGCGACGGAATCCGGCCGCGTCCGCGTTTCATCCCCTGACCTTCCGCACACCCCTTGCCCGACCGGAGACGACGATGAACGCTAGCCGGCTTCTCCTTGCTCTGCTGACCTGCGCCCCCGCCGCGCTACCCGCCTTCGCGCATGAGACGGCCGATCCCGATCATGCGGTACCGCGGCTCCTTCCCGCCGCCGCCGAACGCAGCCGGGTCGATATCCGCGAGGCGGACGGCTTCCGCTTCATCTCCTCCAACGGTCTCCCGGATCATGCGACGGGCGCCTTTCCCGGTCCCGGCAATCCGAACGCAATCCGGGCGCAGGATCATGCCTGGCGCGTTGCGCTTGCGCCCGCGAAGACGGGGCGCGAGACGCCGCTCAGCGGCTCGCTGTTCGGCGTCGCTCTGAACGGCGTCCCCTTCGATCCGGGTACGGCGGAATGCTGGGGGGCTGCCCGCGGCAGCCGCCCGAACCCCGCCTGCGCGTGGCGCGAGGAGGCGATCGTCGGCGGTGCGGGCCGGCTCGGCCTCGACGCGAACCATGCCCATGTGCAGCCGGACGGCACCTATCACTATCACGGCGTTCCGACCGGCCTCGTCGCGGCGCTGCCGCCGGGCGATATGGTGCTGGTCGGTTATGCCGCCGACGGTTTCCCGGTCTATGTCAGCCGCTCGAACGTCTGGCGCTCCGGCTGGCGGCTGAAGCCGGGAACGCGGCCCTCAGGTCCCGGCGGCGCTTACGACGGCCGTTACACGCAGGATTTTGTCTATGCGGGCGGGGCGGGCACACTCGACCGTTGCAACGGCACGGAGATCGGCGGCAGCTATGCTTATGTCCTCACCGATGCCTTCCCCTTCGTGCCGCGCTGCTTTTCGGGTACGCCCGATGCGAGCTTCCGCAAGGGGCCGCCCGGCGGCGGTCCGGGCGGCGAGCGCCGGCCGCCGCCTTTCCTGCG
>NZ_JBBECC010000053.1:0-5944 GCF_040882025.1 Parvibaculum sp.
GTGTTAAGCCTGCCGCCAGCGTTCGTTCTGAGCCAGGATCAAACTCTCAAGTTGAGTTGATCCGACTGCTTCCTCGCGGGGAAAACCGCGAGGACTGACGCAAAATACACTCACATTCGTTTCCCGGCTTTCACCGGGTAACGGGGTATGTGTGTAGAAACATCAGACAGTCAGTATTCTGACGATCGGTATGAACCGATCTCGCCAGGACACCGCCGTCCACGTTTCTCTTTCTCAAACCACAATGTCAAAGAGCACCTGAGTTTCACGACGCAATGAACGTCCCGAAACACCAGGGTCGCAACCGACCCGAAGGACAGCCTAACCACCGCTTCCCTATGGAAGTCGGGGCCCTGCTGTCATCCATAATTGGATCGTTCACTAGGCCACAAAGAGCACGTCCAGGCAAGGCCCTTCAACACTCTTTACCTGAGGGGAAGCGCCGCACCCAAGGGCGGGACGCCGTGACCTCGTGGAGGCGGTTTATAGGGAGGTGGCCATAGCCTGTCAAACCCCTTTTTCGCGCTTTTCCCAAAAAAATCATGCGGTTTTGGGCTTGACTCAGACCCCGGGCTGGACGTGCGGAAGACCGGGACCGGGGCCGATAGATTCGGAACCGGAACGGCCTGCATCCTGCACCATGAACCGGGTGTGGCCGTCATCCTCATGCATTCGTCCCGCATTGGTACGAAGAAGATGTCGGAAATCGTCGTTCGTTATGGAACGGGGTCATAAGTTAGAAAGAAAGACGGTGTATAAACCTTCATAAACAATGAATATAACGGCTTTCGAGCAAGCGTCGCGTTGACAGGACCGGCCGGCTCGGGGCATCGTCTCAAATCACGACGCGTTACGTTTTATTTCGGCGGTCGGGCAGCCGCCTGTTAAGCAGGGAAGCGAAGACCGGGCCTTAGGCAAGCAGGCTAAGTATCGGGAATCGCACGGGGGACAGCGAGTTTGTACGACACGGGGACCCAGCTGACAGAAGAGCCGATTCGCGATGGCGCCGGCATCGAAGCCACGCCCGCCACGCTACCGCTGTGGCACCGCGCCCGCCATAACGCGCGGATTTCCTTGAAGTTTTACGCCTCCGTCAGCCGTCTGGCGCTCGGCCAATCGCGCTGGATCGCCGCTTCGGGCGCGCTGGGTGCGTTGTCGCTGGGCCTGGTCGGTATCGGCATGGCGACGCTGGTGACGCCCTATGAAGGGGTGGCGAGCGCTTCGCTGACGGCCGACCGGGCGCCGCGCGTCGTCGCTTTCGATCTGACGCCGACGGACACGGACGGCCCGCGCGCGATCGTCGAAATTCAGCCTACGGACGATTTCCACACCGCCTCGCTGGCCGATCCCGGCATGTTCATCGACGAAATGACGGACGACGCGGCCGACGCCGAAGCCGAAATCCAGGCCGCCGAACCGCGCGAAGTCGAAGTGACGGTGGCGCTTGCCAGCGGCGAAACGCTGACGGAAGTGCTGTCGAAAGCCGGCGCCGACCGTATCGACGCCTATCACGCGGTCGCCGCGATGAGCGCCCATTACAGCCCGCGCAAACTGCGCGCCGGCCAGGAAATCTCGCTGAGCTTCATGGAAATGCCGAACGGCATCGACGACATGGAGAGCGAGACGCCCGCGCGCTACCTGACCGCGATCGCGCTGCAGCCCGACATCGAACGCGCGATCGAAGTGACGCGCGACGCCGATGGCAGCTTCAGCGGCCGCGAGACGATGCGCGAATTCACCGAAGGTTTCGCGCGCGCCGCCGGCACCATCGACAACTCGCTTTTCCTCGACGGCGAACGCGCCGGCCTGCCGCCCCAGATCATCATCGAGATGATCCGCATGTATTCCTACAGCGTCGATTTCCAGCGTGAAATCCAGCCCGGCGACAAGTTCGACGTCTATTTCAGCCGCAAGTTCGACGAGGACAACAACCCCGTGAAGGAAGGCGATGTGCTCTACGCCTCGCTCTCGGTCGGCGGCAAGACGCACAAGCTCTGGCGCTTCGATCCGGGCGACGGCGTCTGGGACTATTTCGACGAGAACGGCCAGAGCATGAAGAAGTTTCTGATGAAGACGCCCGTCGACGGCGCGCGTCTCTCGTCGGGCTTCGGTATGCGCCGGCACCCGATCCTCGGTTACTCGCGCCTGCATTCCGGCGTCGACTTCGCCGCGCCGACGGGCACGCCGATCTATGCGGCCGGCGACGGCACGGTGCAGCGCGCCAATCGCTTCGGCAGCTACGGCAATTACGTCTCGATCCGTCACGCCAACGGATACGAAACGGCTTACGCGCATATGAACGGTTTCGCGCGCGGCGTCCGCGCCGGCACGCGCGTGCGCCAGGGCCAGGTTATCGGCTATGTCGGCACGACCGGCGCGTCGACCGGTCCGCATCTTCACTACGAGGTGCATTTGCACGGCAAGAAAACCAATCCGCTGGCGCTGAAAGTGCCGACCGGACGCAAGCTCGAAGGCCCGCAACTCGCCGCCTTCAAGGCGCAACGCGAAGCCATGTCGACGCAGATGGCCGAGGCGCCGCTGACGACCCGCATGGCCCATGCCGGCGCGGAAACTGACGCCGCCAACTGAGCATCCGTCCGGACACGGACGATCCCCGGCGCGGGCCTTATCCCCGTTTGTGACAGCGAAAACGGCAGCCGGACCCCCCCTTTGTCACGAAACTGTCAAAAAACTGTCACAAACCCGCACGGCGCGATTTCGACGCCCTTGTGCCCGGCACTTGTCACCGCCCGTACATGAAGTATCACCGCGGCCGAGCGACTCGCTCCGCCGGCCCATCTCCGAAAGCGGGGATAAGCCGGCCGCAGAAAAAACTTATCCCCGGACTTCGGGCGACCCTCACTCGTTCAGAAAACCGAGCATCGCTTCGTTGAAGGCAGCCGGGTCTTCGAGCAGCACAAAATGCGTCGTGCCGGGCACGATGTGAACCCGCCCGTTCGGGATCGAGGCCGCCAGCGTTTCGGTGTGATCGCGCTCGATACTGTCGAACTCGCCCGCCACCACAAGTACCGGCGCCGCGATCCGTCCGAGATCGGCTTCGCTGTAATTGGGCTCGGTCCGCCACATGTGAATGACCTTGCCGAAGAAGACGGGCCAGTGATCGGGGTCCGGCGCGACGCGCTTGTAGAAATCGCGCGCGCCGGCCATCTCCTCGGTGTCGGGCGACATATCGGCCGGCGGCAGGGAGGAAAGCCCGTCGACATTGTAGTTCGAACCGCTGGTCATCAGCCGGCCAACGCGCGCGGGATGCTTCATCGCCAGGATGAGGCCGATATTGCCGCCGTCGCTCCAGCCGACAATATCCGCCTCCGGAATATCCAGAAGGTCGAGCAGGGCAATCATGTCCTCGGCCATCCGCTCGTAATGGAGCGGGCCCGCGCCGTCGGTCGAGCGTCCATGGCCGCGGCTGTCCGGCGCGACGACGAAGCGGTCCTTCGCCAGCGCCCTGATCTGGTAGTGCATGGTCTCGATGAAAACGGTGCCGCCATGGAGCACAAGCACCGGACGGACGCCGGCGCGACGCTCGCCATAGGTCTCGTAATAAAGGTCGATGCCGTCGACGGCCGCATGCCCGCTCGCCTGCGCCGTGCCGGACACCGCTTTCCAGACATAGAAACCCGGAATGCCGAAAGACGAACGGTTGATGTAGTAAAATGTACCGGCCAGCACGACGACAAGCGCCGCGAAGCCAATCAGGACGAATTTCACCGATCTCGACATGGGCAACCCCTTCCGCGATGCGCCGGACCGCGCGAATCATAAAGGGAGAACCCGGCGCAATGCACGCGGACAATTGTAACCGGAACAATGGGGCTTTCGCGCCCTCCCCCTCACGCCCGGTTGATCGCGACGCCGCCATCGACCGCCATGGCGCTGCCGGTGACGAAGCTCGAGGCGTCGGAGGCAAGGAAGAGCGCCGCGCGCGCGATTTCCTCCGGCGCGGCGATCCGCTTCAGCGCGTGCAGGCCGACGACAAAGGCTAGCGCCTCGGGCGTGTCGGCGGCGGCGCGGCCCATCGGCGTGTCGGTGCCGCCCACAAGCATCGCATTGGCGCGGATGCCGCTCGCGCCATATTCGGCGGCGATGACGCGGGCGAGACCGACAAGCCCCGCCTTGCTCGCCGCATAGGCCGCCATGCCCGGAAGCCCGATCTCGGCGCCGACAATGGTGGAGGTGAAGATGAGCGACCCGCCGCCGCGCGCCAGCATCGCCGGAAGCTGGGCTTTCGCGCCGAGAAAGGCGGCGGTGAGATTGATGTCGATCGTCTCGCGCCAGCCCGTGAGCGGGATTTCGTGGGCCGGCGCCATCTCGCCCAGCGTGCCGGCATTGTTGAGGGCGATGTCGAGGCCGCCGAAGCGCCCGGTTGCGAGCGCAACGAGGCGCGCCGCGATGTCCGCCTCGCCGATGTCGCCCGCAAGGGCCGCCGCCATACCGCCCTCGCCTTCGATTTCGCCGACAAGCGCCTCGAGTTCGGCCTTGCGGCGCGCGGTGACGACGAGCTTTGCGCCTTCCCGCGCGAAGAGAAGCGCCGAGGCGCGGCCGATGCCGGAACTCGCGCCGGTGACGATGGCAACCTTGCCGTCGAGAATACCCATGACTTTCTCCTTCGCGTACCCATCCAGGGTCGCGAAGGTGAGGCGAAGGAGAGCGTTTGTCTGGCCGGAAACGGACACGGCGCTGAATCAAAAAAAAGGCCGCCGGGTTTCCGGCGGCCTTTGTTTTCGGCGCGCATGCGATCAGTGGACGACGCGCAATCCCGGTCCGTCTTCGTCGCGCAAGGTACCGTCGCGGCCGACTTCATGGCCGGCGATGATGAGGCCTTCTGCGCCGGCCGAGACCTTCACTGTTTCGCCATCGGCGATGCGGCCCTGCAGGATGAGCTCCGCAAGCGGGTCCTGCACCTGGCGCTGGATGACCCGCTTCAGCGGTCTTGCGCCATAGACGGGGTCGTAGCCGGCATCGGCGAGCCAGGTGCGTGCCGCCTCGTCGAGCGTGACCTCGATCTGGCGGCCGACCAGGAGCTCCTGCAGCCGGCCGAGCTGGATGTCGACGATCGCGTCCATCTGCTCGCGCGTCAGGCGGTGAAAGAGCAGAATCTCGTCGAGACGGTTGACGAATTCAGGCCGGAAGCGCGAGCGCACCGTATCCATCACCTGCTCGCGCACGGCCTCGACATCGCCGCCTTCGGCCAGATATTCGGCGCCGAGATTGGAGGTCATCACGATCATCACATTCTTGAAATCGACCGTGCGGCCCTGCCCGTCGGTCAGGCGCCCGTCGTCGAGCACCTGCAAGAGCACGTTGAAGACGTCGGGATGCGCTTTCTCGATCTCGTCGAACAGCACGACCTGATAGGGCCGGCGACGGACGGCTTCGGTCAGCGCGCCCCCTTCCTCGTAACCGACATAGCCGGGCGGCGCACCGATGAGACGGGCCACCGAGTGCTTCTCCATATATTCCGACATATCGAGGCGGCAAATCGCCTGATCGTCGTCGAAAAGGAAACCGGCCAGCGCCTTGGTGAGCTCGGTCTTGCCGACGCCCGTGGGACCGAGGAACAGGAACGAGCCGATGGGACGGTTCGGATCCTGCAATCCGGCCCGCGCGCGGCGCACGGCACGCGACACGGCCGAGACCGCTTCATCCTGCCCGATAACGCGGGCACCGAGCGCCTCTTCCATGTGCAGGAGCTTTTCGCGCTCGCCCTCGAGCATCTTGTCGACCGGAATGCCGGTCCAGCGCGAGACGACCTGCGCGATGTGCGCTTCCGTCACCGCTTCTTCCAGCATCGCGCCCTGTGCCTGTTTTTCGGTTTCGACGAGTTTCTTCTCAAGCTCGGGAATGACGCCATAGGCAAGCTCGGAAGCACGTTCGAGCCGGCCGGCGCGCTGCGCCTGCGCCAGCTCGTTGCGCGCCGTTTCGA
>NZ_JBBECC010000054.1:0-5912 GCF_040882025.1 Parvibaculum sp.
CTTTTCTGCCCTCGATCTTAGGGAGGGTGCAGGTGTCCGCGCCATGATTTTTTTCGCCACATTTGCGGGCTAGAAGATTCGGGTTGCGGGGTGGCTTGCAACGCGCGAGAGATTTGCGCGGAGACGGAGATTGCCATGAGACGGAAGATCATTGGTGGTTGCGTGGTTGTGGCGCTGGTGCTTGGCGGCATCAGTGTCGTGCAGGCGGCGGACAATGTCGACTGGAGTGCGTTGCCTGCCGATGAGGCCGCGCTCACGCAGCTCGACACGAAGCAGGTGCGGGCGCTGCGCCAGGCCGTTCGTCATTGCAACGATCTCAATCGTTCGAACCACCAGGGGAATGCCTGCGTGTTCACGGATGTCGACCGCAACATGCGCCAGAGTGACGATGCGGCGCTACGAGCCTATCATTTCGCGCTGCCGCGCTCGATGCGCTACAGCGAGAACCGGAATACCGGTCTCGCTGTCAAGCAAGTGCTCGAAAAGCGTCAGTCGGCGGCCAACTGATTGTCAGGACGCGGCGCGTTTCTTTTCGTGCGGTTCGTCGAGATCGAGGATCGGCCCCACCGGTATGATGCCGCTGGGGTTGATCGTCTTGTGACTTCCATAGTAGTGCCGCTTGATGTGATCGAAATCCACCGTCGCGGCGACATCCGGCACGCTGTAGAGCCTTTGCAGCAATCTCGACAGGTTTGGGTAGTCGGCGATGCGCCGCAAATTGCATTTGAAGTGACCGTAATAGACGGTGTCGAAACGGATCAACGTCGTGAAAATTCGCCAGTCTGCTTCGGTCAGCCGGTCGCCCGCGAGCCAGCGCCGTCGGACGAGAATGCTCTCCAGCCGATCGAGTTCGGCGAAAAGCGCCATTACCGCTTCTTCGTAGACCGGTTGTTCGGTCGCAAAGCCCGCTTTGTAGACGCCGTTATTGACGTTCTCGTAGACGGTTTCGTTGACTGCATCGATCTCGCTGCGCAAATCGGGCGGATAGAAATCGAGCGTGTTGTCGACGCCATCGATGCCGTCGAAAGCTGAGTTCAGCATGCGGATAATGTCGGCGGATTCGTTGGAGACGATGGTTCCCGTTTTTTTGTCCCATAGGACAGGCACCGTGGCACGGCCGCTGTAGTCCGGTTTCGCGAGTTGGTAGATTTCATAGAGCCGGGTTTTCCCGTTGACCGTGTCGGTCGTGCCGCTTTTACCACGCAGGGTCCAACCTTCCTCCAGCATCAATGGATCGACGATCGAGAGTGAAATCTTGTCTTCGAGCTTCTTGAGGGCGCGGAAGATCAGCGTGCGATGCGCCCAAGGACAAGCAAGCGAAACATAAAGGTGATAGCGGCCGGCCTCGGCCATGAAGCCGCCATCGCCCGTTGGGCCGGCCTTGCCGTCCGCCGTCACCCAGTTGCGGAAGACGGAATCCTGACGGACGAAGCGGCCACCGGTCGACCTGGTGTCGTACCCCTTGTCGGTCCATTTTCCGTCCACCAGAAGTCCCATCGTGCTTTCCTTTCGTTGGGCCGCTTTGCCGGTCAGTCCTCGGGCGGCAGGTCCACCAGAAGAATTTCGGCGTCCTCGCCGGCGCGGATAACGAGGCGTTCTTCGTCGCGAATGGCGGCGCCGGCGCGTTCGGGCACGGCGACGCCGTTCACCGTAATGCTGCCGCGCGCCGGAACGAGATAGACGAGACGGCCTTCCCGAATGACATGGGTCACTTCGGTGCCCGCGTCGAGCGTCGCGCCGAGAATTTCGGCGTCCTGTGCAATCCACAGCGCTTCGGCGGGTGCGTCGGCCTTGCCGCTGGCGAGCGGCACCAGCTTTCCTTTCCGATCTTCCTTCGGGAAGGAGGCCGTTTCCCAGCGCGGCGCGACGCCCTGGCGGTCGGGCTCGATCCAGACCTGGAAAATACGGGCATCGTCGCTTTCCAGATTCCATTCCTCATGGCGAATGCCGGTGCCAGCCGACATCACCTGCACGTCGCCGGCCTTTGTCCGACCTTCATTGTTCAGGTGGTCGCGATGGCTGACCGCGCCTTCACGCACATAGGTGATGATTTCCATGTCGCGATGTCCGTGCGGCGGAAAGCCGGTGCCGGCGCGGATGAGGTCGTCGTTCCAGACCCTGAGCTTGCCCCAACCCATGCGCGCCTCGTCGTGATAGCCGGCGAAGGAGAAGTGATGCTTCGCCTTCAGCCAGCCATGGTCGGCGTGCCCAAGGCTTTCAAACGGACGAATGTCGATCATGATTTTCTCCTTTCGGCCGCCGGGCTTTTGCGCGGAGGCGGATGCTATTGCTTCAGCTTGCTCGCGATGCGGGCGACATGCGCGCCCTGTTTGCGGGCGAGGCTCAGTTCCTTTTCGCTCGGGGTGCGGCTGCCGTCGCCGCCGGCCAGCGTGCTCGCGCCATAGGGCGAACCGCCGCGCACTTCCGAGATGTCGAAGAGTTCTTCGCCGATCGAGTAGGGGAGGCCGACCACGACCATGCCGTGGTGGAGGAGCGTCGAGTGGAACGAGGTGATGGTCGTCTCGTTGCCGCCGCCGGTGCCGGTCGAGGTGAAGACGCTGCCGGGCTTGCCGGCCAGTGCGCCCTTCGACCAGAGGCCGCCCGTCTGGTCGAGGAATGTCCGCATCTGGCCGGTCATGTTGCCGAAGCGTGTGGGGCTGCCGAAAATGATGCCGTCATAGTCGGCGAGTTCCTGAGGGCTGGCGACCGGTGCTTTCTGGTCGACCTTCATGCTGGCATTTTTCATCGCTTCCTCGGGCATGGTCTCGGGCACGCGCTTCAGCGTTGCCTCGACGCCGCCGACGCTGCCCGCGCCATCGGCAACGGCCTTCGCCAGCGTTTCGATGTGTCCGTATGAGCTGTGATAGAGGACGAGAATTCTGGTCTTGTCGATCATGCCGCTCTCCTGTTCTGGCCCCCGCAGGGATGTAGTCAAATCCATGCCTCCTATCTAATTGGCCTTGAAAGAGATACAATCTGACGTTCTAGGAACAGATTGTTGCTAATCAGGAACAATTCGATGACCGATCTCAACGGATTTGCGGTTTTTGCGCGGGTGGTCGAGCTGGGCGGGTTCACCGCCGCGGCGGAGGCGCTCGGGCTCTCCAAATCGATGGTCAGCCGTCAGGTTTCGGCGCTGGAAGACCAGCTCGGGGTGCGGCTGCTCAACCGGACGACGCGGCGTGTCGCGGTGACGGAAGCAGGCGCGCTGGTGTTCGAACGCGCGAACCGCATCGTCGCCGAGGCGGAGGAAGCGGCCGCCGAGGCCAATTGCATCGAAGGGCAGGTGCGCGGACGGCTGCGCATCAACGCGCCGATGAGTTTCGGCATTCTCGAACTCGGGCCGGTGCTGCCGGCGTTCCTGGCGCGCTATCCCGATCTCGATGTCGATCTCGTGCTCAACGACCGTCGCGTCGATCTGATCGAGGAGGGGTTCGACGTTTCGTTGCGCATTTCGACACTTGAGGATTCAAGCCTGATCACGCATCAGCTCGCGCCGGTGGAGCGCTATGTCGTCGGCGCGCCGGTCTATTTCGAAAAATACGGGATGCCGGAGCGTCCGTCCGATCTCGCGACGCATCGCTTCATGCTCTACACGCTGCTGTCGCGCCCCGAACATATGCGTTTCGTGAGTTCGGGCGGCGAGCGCGAGGATGTCGAGGTCAAGGGACATTTGTTCTGCAACAATGCGGATGCGATGCTGCCGCTGCTGCGGGCGGGCGCGGGGCTCTGCCTTTCGCCCGACGTCATCTGTCACGAGGAGCTGCGTGCCGGGCGGCTTGTCCGCGCGCTCGATGGCTGGTCGATGCCGCCCTTGCGGCTCCATGTCATCTATCCGCATACGCGCCATCTGTCGGCCAAGGTGCGCGCCTTTGTCGATTTCGCGGTCGAGCATTTCGGGCCCGGCAAGGCACGGTGGGTGGCTCAGTCCGCGTCTTCTTCCGTCGGCTGATCTTCCTCGATGGGGGGCTCGTCCTTCTTGCGTACATATTTGCGCTTCGCCTTGACGATGCGTTTGCGGAACAGCGGATCGGCCAGCGCCTTCGCAACGGGGTTGCGCGGTTTCGGCGGCGGTTTGCGCTTGGTCATGTGGCCTCCGGAAATGCAAACGGCCGGAGCATTGGAGCCCCGGCCGCGCTTTCTGTCCAGTAGCCGCCGTTGCGATCAGACGGGTTCCCAGGTGAAAACCGAGCCCGTATTGCCGAGATCGGTGTAGCCGCCGGCCATGGCGGGCAGGCCGTGCGAGAGGATCGTTTCCGGCGTCCAGCCGTCGATGCGGGCGACGCTTTTGACGGGCCGGGGCTGCGAGAAGAGCACGATCTCGTTGCCGCGCACGGAGAATATCTGACCGTTCGTTGTGCAGGACGGGGCGACGAGGGCGACGGCGAAATTGCCGACCTGTTCAGCGCGCATCGCGTTTTTCATGCGCTCGACGCGCTTGGCCGATTCCTCGTCCTTTACCGGAATGGTGGCGATCATGCGCGTCCAGGCGAAGGGCGCGATGATGTTGGAGCGGACGTTCTTGGCCGCGCCTTCCATGGCGATAATGCGCGACAGGCCGGCGATGCCCATCTTGGCGGCGGCGTAGTTCGCCTGACCGATATTGCCGATGAGGCCGGAGGTCGAGGTGAAGAGGACGAAGTTGCCCTCCTGCTGCTCGCGGAAGTGGTTGATGGCGGCGCGGGTGATGTTGTAGCTGCCCTTCAGATGCACTTCGAGAACCGCGTCCCAGTCCTCGTCGGGCATCTTGTGGAACATGCCGTCGCGCAGGATGCCGGCGGGGCTGATGATCGAGTGCAGGCCGCCGAAGGTGTCGAGCGCCTGGGCGATCATGTTTTCGGCGCCCGACTTTATCGAGACGCTGTCGGAATTGGCGACCGCTTCGCCGCCTGCCGCCTTGATTTCGTCGACGGTTTTCTGTGCGGCCGAGGCATTGCCCTCGTCGCCGCCCTTGACGCTGCCGCCGAGGTCGTTGACCACGACCTTGGCGCCCTGTTTCGCCGCGATCAGCGCGCATTCGCGGCCGATGCCGCCCGCCGCGCCGGTGACCAGCACCACCTTGCCTTCAAGAAGTCCCATGGCTTGCTCCCTGCTCTCGTTGTCTTCTGAGGGTTTCTGTTGTTGGCGGGCAAGCTAGCCGATGGGTGCGGGCAGGTTCCAGCCTTTTTCGGCATCTTGTGATTGCCATGGCGCTTTACGCAAGGATTTGGCCGTGCTACCCGACTATCCATTCAAGGCAGCGGCCGACTCACCCTAAGGAGTGCGGGCCTCAGACGGATCGACGGGAATGGCAGGCGGCGCGACGCAGCGACGACGAATGAAGGAAGGGAGCCGTGGCGCTCCCCGTTCCTCGCGCGCCCGCGCGATCCGTTCGCTTCTCGCCTGAGCGCGAGGGCGAAAGACGGGACGGGTGAGCGGTTCCCGTTGGCGCATTCAGTCCTTGAAAGAAATTCCGATGTTTGAAATCGAAGCCGAGCGGCCCGAACACGGGCCAGCCATCGAGGCACTGCTCGACCTGTCGTTTGGGCCCGGCCGCTATGCAAAAGCCGCACAGCGCCTGCGTGAAGGCAATCATCCGGTGCCGGAGCTTTGCTATGTCGCCTTTGCGGGCGAGGGCACGGAGCGGCGCATGGTCGGGGCGCTGAGTTTCTGGCCGATCCTGATCGGCGGCCAGCCGGGGCTGATGCTCGGGCCGCTCGCCGTCGAACCGCAGCTGCGCGGCAAGGGCTGCGGTATCAAACTGATGGAGAAGGGGCTCGCCGATGCCAAGGCGCTCGGACACCGCCTCGTTATTCTGGTCGGCGACGCGCCCTACTACGCGCGGGTCGGCTTCGGGCCGGTACCACCGGGACGGCTGACCATGCCGGGTCCGGTCGATCCCGCACGGCTTCTCTACCGCGAACTCGATATCG
>NZ_JBBECC010000055.1:0-5873 GCF_040882025.1 Parvibaculum sp.
TTGCTCGCCATGGGCTTCGTGCATCCGGTGCATGAAGGCATGCTGAAGGAGCTCGACATCGCACTCGACAAACGCGGCAATGTTGCCGCCGACACGGCGACCTACAAGTCGTCGCTCGACAAGGTCTTCACCGCCGGTGACATGCGCCGCGGCCAATCGCTGGTCGTATGGGCCATCCGCGAGGGCCGTCAGGCCGCGCGTGAAGTAGACCTGTTCCTGATGGGGGACACCGTGTTGCCGCGCTGACCGCCGGCGCAACGCGAAACGGAAAGCCCCTGTGAGAACCCTCGCAGGGGCTTTTCACTATCCGATGCCCGAAAAGGACCGGGAACCATGAAGTCTGTATTCAGGGACTATATCGACGGCATTCACGCCATGTTGCCGCTGCTGCCCGGCGCCGTGCCCTTCGGCATGATTGCAGGAGCCGTTGCAGCCGAAGCCGGGTTCGGCCCAGCCGCCGGCATTGGCCAGTCGGTAATAATCTATGCGGGCACTGCGCAACTCGCGGCAACGCAACTGGTTGCCGAGGCCGCACCGGCCCTGGTCGTTGTCCTGACGGGTCTCGTCGTCAATCTGCGCTTTGCGATGTACAGCGCCTCGCTCGCCCCGCATTTCATCGGCCTCTCGTTTCGCCGGCGCGCGCTGCTGGCTTATCTGATGACCGACCAGTCCTATGCGCTGACCATATTGCGTCACGGTGCGGATGAGACCGTGACCGCCATCACAAAAGCGCGCTTCTATCTCGGCGGCGCCATTGCCATGTGGGTCGTCTGGCTCGGCGCAACGGCCACCGGCTTCATGCTCGGCAGCCGCATTCCGCCAAGCTGGTCACTCGACTTCTTCGTACCGCTGAGCTTTCTCGCCTTGCTCGTGCCAGGCATTCGCGATCGAGCGACGGCCATCGCCGCTATCACCGGCGCGATCGTCGCGGTCGCAGCATCGGGCCTTGTCTTCAATCTGGGACTCTTTGCCGGAGCCGCATGCGGCATTGCGGCCGGCTATATCGTCGAAGCACGACGCGGAAAGAAGGATGACATTCGATGAGCGTAACAACCCTCTGGCTGAGCATTGTCGCCATCGGCGTCGGGACGTTCGTCCTCAGACTTTCCTTTATCGGCCTTTCGGGCCGCCTGGCGTTGCCAGTTGCGGTAACACGCGCTTTGCGCTTCGTTCCAGCCGCCGTCCTGAGCGCCATCATCCTGCCGGCCGCACTGCGACTGCCTGAAGGCGGGCTCGATGTTTCGATCGACAATCCGCGCCTGATCGCCTGTGTTGTGGCTGCCGGCATCGCCTGGGCGACCAAAAGCGTGCTGGCGACGCTCATCGTCGGCATGGGAACATTGTGGCTTCTTCAGGCGCTGCTCTAGAACCGGTCAGCCGGTTTCCTCGCCCAGCATGCCGCGAAGCAGCCGCGCGCCCTCGCGCGCGCGTTGGCGTTCGTCATCGAGCCTGATCTCGACATCGCTCCAGCGCATCATCCGCCACGTATCCAGCTTTTCGCGGGCCGCCTCCGAGGGGTCGCCAAGCCCGGCCCGACCCATTTGCTCGTTCCAGGCAGCCGACAAGGCGACAACGGTGTCCTGAACCGGCCCGACACCGAAGCCGTTGGTCCATGTGACGAGACGCGCGCTGTTGAGAACCAGCAGAAGTGCCGCCGTGATCCACAAAGCGCGGGCGAAGCGGGCAACGGCGCGCCGCGTATGCTCCGCCGTTTGCAGCTCGACGCGCGAGGCGGCTTCCCAGCCGTCTTCCAGCTCCATCTCGATTTCGCGAATAAGGTCCAGCATGTTCAGCCTCAAAACTGGAAATAGATGAACGGCGCAACGCCTTCGGGCGCAACCGCCCAGATCAACCAGACGCCACCGCCAAGAATGAGCCCCAACACGGGCGACGGGAGCCATTGAAGCCCCTGCGCCACCCAGCGCCCCAGATCGCGCGGTGTGAACTGGAAAACCATGGCAAGCGCGATCAATCCGACGAGGAAGGGCGTCGCATACTGGTTCGGATCGGACCAGCGCGCAAAGCCCGCGAGATAGCTGCCGGCTGTCGTGAAACTGTCGGCACGGAAGAAAATCCAGGCGAAGCAGACGAGATGAAACGTCCAGAAAATGCCGACGATATGCTGCGCGCCATGCCCGACGGCGCTGGCGATCCCGACCGGATCGCTGTTCGGCGGCGCAAATTCGTCGAGCTTTCGCCGCGCATGGCGTTCGACGGCCAGCATTGCGCCGTGGAAGGCACCCCAGAAGACGAAAGTCCATGCCGCGCCGTGCCAGATTCCACCGAGAAACATCGTGAGGAAGAGATTGCGATAGGTCTTTGCCTCGCCGCGCCGGTTGCCGCCCAGCGGCTTGTAGAGATAGTCGCGCAGCCAGGTCGACAGCGAAATGTGCCAGCGCCGCCAGAAATCCTGCAGACTCGCCGCACGATAGGGCTGATTGAAATTCTCGAGAAAGCGATAACCGAGCAGCGCCGCCACGCCGATGGCGATGTCGCTATAACCTGAAAAATCGCAGTAAATCTGGATCGCATAGCCATAGACGCCGATCAGCAGATCGAGCGCGCCGACCGCCGTCGGATCGAAAAACACCGGATCGACAAGCTCGGTTGCCAGATAATTGGCGATCAGCATTTTCTTGGCAAGGCCCGAGAGCACCAGCACCGTGCCGACGCCGACATGAGCGCGCGTCAGCACCGGCGCGCGATGCAGTTGTGGCAGGAAATCGGCCGCGCGCACGATGGGACCGGCGACAAGCTGCGGGAAGAAGGAAATGTAGAGCATTACATTGGCGAGCGAGCGCTCCGGCCGCACATGGCCGCGATAGACGTCGACCACGTAGGAAATGCCCTGAAAGGTGAAGAAGGAAATGCCGACCGGCAGGATGACCTGCATGAACGGCAGATCGCGTTCGAGCCCCGCCATTTCGAGAAGCGCCGAAAGCGAGGTGAGGAAAAAGCCGTAATATTTGAAGAATCCAAGAATCGCGAGACCGCCCGTCACCGCCAGTGTCACGACGAGTTTGCGCAACACAGGGCGTTCGGTGCGCGCCAGCGCGAGACCGGCGAAGTAGTTGATCAGCGTCGAGACGAGCAGCAACCCCATAAAGCGCCAGTCCCACCAGCCATAGAAAAAATAGCTGGCGGCGAGCAGCACGAGCTTGCGCCAATGCGGCGTCCAGCGCACAGCCCAGCTGACCGTGAATACGATCAGGAAGAAAATCCCGAACTCTATGGTCGGAAAAAGCATGCCGCCCCGCCACCCGCACAGAAATCGCCCAGCCAACCATCAGGGGGGCATGACGGAACCGGAAGCATCATCCCTGCATGGACCGAAAAGCTCAATAATTCCCTTAACTTATGGTTAACCCCCGAGGCGGATCACAGCCGGCAAAGACCGCCATCCGCTGTCTCCCGCCCGCTCATCAGCGCGCGCCACAACGTCTCTCCGAGCAGCCCCGCGCCGGCAGGCCGCAAATGCACCCGGTCGGCGTATGCCAGCGGTGGCGTTTCCATCGCCCAGCGATGCACGCTGCAGCGCCCGCCCATGGCCGCTGCCCCATCCCAGTACCAGCCGCCCCGCTCTGCGGCGAGTTCCCGCAAGACCCCGCGCACGGCGGCAAGCCGGGGCGGCGTCTTCCAACCTTCGCCGCAAGCCTCGCCGGTACCCTGCCGGGCGCCGTCAAACGGCCCCAGAAGCGCGAAGGAGACGCCCGGGGCCGCCTGCCCTATGCGGTCCATCAAACCGCCCACCAGCGCCTTGTAAGCGGCCCCGTCGAGGCCATTGTCGAAGCCCTCATTGGTGCCATAGCCGAGAATGACGAGATCGGGCTTGAGCGCTGCAAGCTGCGCCGCGACGATGCCCGCGTCCCAGCGCGCGGTGATGGCGGCCGTCGCCGCGACAATGCCGTGGCTATCGTAACGAATGCCCGGCCGGCCGGCATCGCCGGCATGGGCAACCGACCAGCCGAGCAGATGGACAGGGTCGGGACCGGCCGGCCAAAGCACGGCACGGCGCGCGGCCGCTGCGGGAACAGTCAACCGCACAAGGCCGGGCTCGGCGCGCCGTGTCGACAGGCGGAAAGGCGCCGCGCCGCCGAGTTTGAGCATGACGGCGCCGGTATCCGGGCCGCCGACGACTTCAAGCGTCACGCTGACAAAGGGTTCGAGCGCGGTCATCGTTATCACGGCGTCATGCCGGTCGGCGGTGGCGCGGAACCCCTGCAGGCCGAAAGGACCCTCGGTTGCGCGCGGCAGGCTCGAGACGACAAACCAAGGCCCACGCATCGACAGTTCAAAACCGTCCGGCGCGTAGTAGCGGAAGGGCACACCCGGCATCAGCCCGCGACCGGCATCGCCGAAGCGCGCCTGCCAGCGCCGGCGAAGCGCGCGCGGCAAATGATCGAGCGAGATGTGGCTGTCGCCGAGATGAAGAACGGTCAGCGGACGATCGCGCGTTCCCGCTTCAATGGCGTCGATCGCCGCGTGAAAGGATTCAAGGCCCGGCAGCGCCTGCGGACAGTCGTCGGCACGAAGCGGCGCCGGTGCGAGGCAGGCAGCAAGAAGACCCGCCGCCGCGAAACGGACGGTGCGAAGGCGGAAGACGTCAGTTAACGGGGCCGGTCCAGCGCCAGTCATCGGACCTGCCGGGGCGTCTGCCGGATGTGTCGTAGACAAAGGGCTCAGGCGCGATGGATTGCGTGACGGCGTGCGCCTCGCGCTGCGCCGGCATCGCGATTTCGCTGTACAACTGCGGCACCGTTTCGGCGACGCGGACTGCCATGCGCCCGGTTTCGATGTCGGCGACGATGGCATTCGCCATGCGCTCGCCGAGCAATTCGTAGCCCGACATCGTGAAGTGAATGCCGTCCTCGGCGCGCAAAAGCCTCGTGCGGCCGAAACGATCGGCGCCATAGGCCGTATAGCCGCCGCTTTCATCCGTAGCCAGACCATCGGTACGGACATAGGCGACGCCGTTCGCCCGCGCGCGCGTTTCAAAGATTTCGTTGAACTGCGCCATGTCGCTGCCGAAGCGCGGACTGCGCATCACCGGCAATTCGAGCCAGTAAATACGGGCACCTGTTGCTTGCAGCGTCGCCGTGAATTCGTCGACGCGGCGTTCGTAGATCTCGCGCCAGCCAGGTTCGAAAAGCGCATGGCGCGTGCCTTTCTCGACGATCGGCTGACGGTCGTTGGTGCCCATCACGACAACAGCGATGTCGATCCGCGTCTCGCCCGCGATCTCGCGCACGGCCGTGTTCCAGTCGTAATAGTCGGCGCGCGAAAAGCCGGTGGCGACGCGCGATTTCTTGATGACGGCGAAGCGCTTGTCCTGGCGCAGCACGTGGTAGAGCCCGGCCCAGGTTCCGTCGCCGAGCGAATCGCCCATGACGACGACATTGTAACGTCTTGATTCAACAGGATTTTCCGCAACAGATGGCGGCGACACCTCCTCGATCAGCGCGGCGCTTTCGACATTTGCCGGCGTCAGACGCAGTGGCTCGGCAGTCGCGCTTGCCCACCAGAAGAGCACCAGCGGCACTACCAGCGCGGTCAGCAGCAAGGCACGGCGGGTGTGATTCTCCCGCGCGATTGCCTGCGATTTTCCGGCCTGCCGATGCATCGAAATCCCCGAAAACCCTTGAAACGTTCCGAAACGAAGCGATTTGCGCCAACGAGTGGCGGTATCTGGCCTTCCATCCTGCAGAGCTTGTGCCCGAACCAGCGCCTCAAAACGAGACAAAAGTCTAGTCGCCGGGCCACCACTTGACTAGCCCGGGCAGGATATATCGGGTCCCGGAAGGGGGCACAAATGGCAGCCGGAAACGCGTCGCACCCCCCCTCTGTCATCGAACTGTCAAAAAACTGTCACAAAG
>NZ_JBBECC010000056.1:0-13124 GCF_040882025.1 Parvibaculum sp.
CAGTCGGCGCAGGAGATGCGGGCGCGCATCGCGCGCTATCGCAAGGCCGATCCGTCGGATCGCAGCGACTTCGAAATCGGCTGCCGCATTCTCACGCAACCCTTCTTCTTCGACGCGGCCGACGGGCTCCCCGTGCCGCAAAGCTTTGCGCCCAACATCGTCTCCTTCAAGACCTACAACACCGGCGATGCCGAGGGCCGGGCGCTGTGGGAAGCCGTCAACGAGCGGCTGAGCCGGTCGCCATTTCCCGGCATGGCCGAGGGCGAGACGCGCTTTGGCGCGCCGCAGCTGATCCGGCCGCGGCTCGGGCAGGGCGCTTTCCGCGTGCTGGTGACCGACATTTATCAACGCCGCTGCGCCGTAACGCAGGAGCGAACCCTGCCGGCGCTCGAAGCCGCGCATATCCGCCCCTATGGCGATGGCGGTGCGCATGCGGCACAGAACGGCCTGCTGCTGCGGCGCGACATCCACAGCCTGTTCGACGCCGGCTATGTGACGGTGACGCCCGATCTCGATTTCGAGGTCAGCCGCCGCATCAAGGAGGAGTTCGACAACGGCCGGCATTACTACGCCCTGCATGGCCAGAAAATCAGCCCGCCGCAGGACGCGGCGCAACGCCCCGACCCGGCGGCGCTTAGCTGGCACAATGAACATTGTTTCAGGGGGTGAGGGCGCTCCGGGCGCGTGGGGCGGGGGCGCTTGGTCGCTGTTTTGGTGCATGCTCTGAAACGGCCACCGGCGAGCCGTGCCGCGCGATGACCTAAAGTAGCGCTTCGCTGCTTCTTCTCGACAACAATGCTGCTCAACGGGAAAGTGGAGCAATCGCAAATAGATATTTACGCGTCGCGATCGTACGTCGCCTTCGTCGAATCCGCTTAGGTGCAGCTCAATCTGAGTTGCGATAGATGGACATAAATCATGGTTACTGACAATTGCGATAGCGTACCTTTGGAACACGGACAGCTAGAGCGCATCGAAGGTGTTCACCGGGGTTTCTTTTACCAGCACCTCTATGCGGTCGCGATGCTGCTCAGCCTGGGACGAGAGCCCGGAGCCATTCTTGCGGTCGAGTTCGATGAAGATATTGAACTCAGCCTTGGCGATGTACACTGGTACATTCAGGTGAAGACCCGCTTGGGCGCAATTCAGCCTAACCATATCAAGAGCACGCTCGAGCGATTTGACCGTATCCGGTCAGAACACGCTGCAGGCAACAGGCCGGGGAAGGCGAAGTTCGCGATCATCGCAAACAGCGAGCCCGGGCCCAAGCTGGTAGAGCAGCTCGCCGAGGCCCGCTGGCCCGGCGATATCCTGTTCGTAACGCCAGCGCGGCCGGCCAACGAAGGGCTACCGGTGGCGGGCGCTGATGTTGACGCGATGATGAGAGTGGCGTTGGCGCTAGCCGCCGCGGTGCCGTTTGGCGGTCTCGCACCGGATACCTTGGTTTTCAAGATTGCGTCCATAGTTCAGCACGCAGCGACAGGAGCGCGGGATCATCGCTTTGCTGCCGAGGATCTACCAGACTTGCTCGAACAGCTTGTCGTCCAACTGCAGGACTTTCCGGAACCGCCGTCGCCTTACCGGCCTCAACGCAACGAGCCGCCGATAACTTCGGATCGAAGACTCCGGCTGATCGTTGGCTTTTCCGGCGCGGGCAAAACCGCGTGGGCTGCAGAAGCGGCGCGTCATTCGGCCGAGGCCTTAGTCTATTTCGATGTCAGCGACTTGCCGTCGCGGGCTGTTCCTACAAACCTCGCGCGAGAGATCGTCGCGCGTTTTCTGGGTGGGCGAGCGGAGGGCGTGGGCGGTGTTCAGCTGCCGCCCGATGGTGGACTAGACGCGCTTCGCTACGCCGATCAAGTGCTTTCCGATCAGGGCACGCGTGCTATCATCGTGCTCGATAACGCGCATCGACTTTCGGCCGAAGACCTGCGCCAGATCAGCGAAGCAGCGCCTCATCAGGCCTTTATCTGCCTCGGTCAGCCGTGGCCGGAACGCGCAGTGTTGGAAGCAGCGCTGGGGATTGAAACTGAAGCGCTTGGAGGCTTTGATTGCGATACCGTAGCTGCGGTCTTCGCAAGTGAGGGAGTAAGTCTCGATGTTGCGACAGCCGAAACGGTGATCAGCCTTACCGGTGGACTGCCGCTTTTCGTGATCAATGCAGCACGGCTCACGGCGCAGCAATTTGGCGGATCGGCGTCGGATTTTTGCAACTCGATCCTCGCTCGAACTCATCAGCAGGATATCGCCCAAGACCTCATCCTCGAAGGTTCGTTCGCATCACTTTCTGCAGCTACGCGGGACGCAGCGGCTTTGTTGGGTGCGTGTGACGTACCTTTGGAATCAAGTGAGGTTTCCGCCTTGCTCGAAATCCTGGGCGGTTCCGCTCAATCAGCCCAAGCACTCAGGGAATTGCGGCGCGCGTCGATGCTCGTAAACTATGCTCAATCTCAGGTCGGGCTCCACGACGCATTACGACCGTTGGCTGCTGGTCATCGCGGACTGATGCCGGCGGAGATGATCAAAACCGCCCTTACGCGGCTTCACCTGCTTCTGATCGACTCGCTTCAGCGGCGCCAGGACATTCCCCGCCTGACTTTCCTAATCCGGCTTTTGCCTCGGGTGGGGCGGACCGACGTTCTAGTCGACCTAGCCACCACCGAGATGTTCTACGAACAGGGCAACATGGCAATGATGCGGGACACGCTAGTCGACGCGGCGGCGGACCCGACCTATAGCCCGCGGGATCGCTTCTGGGCACTGGATGCCCTGACATACTGGGAGAGTAGGGACGGTGGCACGCCCGATGAAAGCCGGGTTGCTCAAATGGTAGATCTGGTTTCGGCGCATGACTTCGAACCGCGCGAACACCTTAATTTGATTTTCAAACAATTAGTCATCGCCGGTACTGCAGGAGATCGCACGCGGATTGAAGCGCTATATGTCGAAGGTAGAAAGTTCGCTAAAGATTCGATGGCAAACCGTATCCTTCGGTACAACCGTGCAGTCGCGCTTTACCGGGCAGGTGCGCTGGAGAAGGTCCGCAACATTCTTGAACCGCTTATTGACGATACTTTTCGCGCACTGAATCTTAAGGAGCGCGATCTCTTATTCAAGAATGGCTCGGCGCTAGTTGAAGCGCTTGGTGATTCCGATCACGATGGGATCAAGCGGTTGGCTGATGCCCTTAATCTCTGGTCGACAGTCGTCGTCCGCCTCGGCCTACCGCCCATGATGCGGCGAATCCAAGCCTCGAAGTTGTACGCGTCCGTCGGAGCGGGCCGCTCAGCGGTGATTGCTGCACAGGAAATGGCAGATGAGATGCTGAAGATAATGGGCACAGCAGAAGGCGCTCGAGAGGTCTTCGAGCAGCATGTTTTCCCGTTAATCGAACACTATGGGCTTACAGACCTCGTCCTGGAGGCCAGAACTGAATATGCCGTTACACTCGCTTATTGTGGCGACTTGTCGGGCGCCGACCATGAGATGCAAGCTCTCGGAAATTACGGCGGCGACGCCGAGTGGGAAGCGAAACACGCTTATGCGGTCCACCTGATTGACCGAATTCGTCGTGGCGAAGCCGTGATCAGGCCCCCGAGAAAATTACCGGCTGGGAAAGATATCTTGCTCAACCCAAATTCGGTTGGCCGGCGCATTTCGTCGGACGCGTCATGTCCTTGTGGGTCGGGTCGAAAGTACAAACGATGTCACGGTAGACGCTGAAGATCAGACCGATGGACGCTCAGAATTAGGCGACCACTCGCGGGGCGATGTTCGGTAAGTAGGAGGGCTCATTCATGGCTCCGTGAGGTAGTTCAGTATCGCGTGTTAAAATTGCAGCGTACGGAGCGTCGAAGTTGGGGCCTGCTCCACGGGAACTGGTGATGAAAAAGGTGCCTACATATAGAAGCTGTACCGTGGGGCGATCTCTTGGTCCTCCGGCACGTACTTCAACACCTCGCCGACGTGCTTGGCAGCTGCGATGGTGATGGGTAGACCGTTGTCGAACTGCGTGTTATTCCAGTTCATCTTGGTTAGCGCGAGTATCTCCGACGCGACGTGCTGTAGGGGCTGACCCAGCGCTTGGCAGCGCAACATCAGCGGACGCGGAACGTACATACCCGGATAGGTCCGGAAGAACTCTACGCTGCCGCGCGTATACAGGAGCGCTTGGTCCTTCTCGAACCTGAGCAGCGATCCGCGCAGTGGTGGATACACGCCAAGCCTGTACATACGTGTCATAGACTTCTGCACCCACACAAAATCCGCGTAGTCAATGTCGCGCTCGTCGATCGCTTTGTGAAACCCAGCCATCTCATTCCCGTCGAACCGCGACGTCTTGTGCAGCACCACTCGCGCCGGGTAGTGTCCGTGCTGACCACGAAATACCCTCAAGGAATTCCTGAGCAGTTCGTAAGCATCCTCGGCTGTGAGATGTGGTCTGCGGTCTTCCTCGCCCTCGACCATGCGGCCGCCGCGAAGGATCAACCCTTCGCCTCGCTCGTCGAACATCTGGGCGGTACTGGTATGGACATGCTCGCCGTCAACGGAGCGGTAGAAGCTAAGGCCCACGAACGAGGTCCGCAACTGTCGAGCGTCCCGCGCTAAACGCCACGGTAGACCTCCGGCTTTGTAGTACAAGGCCGTGAGCAAGTTCCACGCGATCGTCGCCGGATCTTGGGTCCTCCGTTCGCTGCTCTCCTTTAGTTTCCGGGAGATCTTATATGCTGGATCGAAGGTCGTCGGCCACAGCAGTTGGATTGGTAGATGAAGCTTCATGCACGAGGACTTCAGCATCCCGCGGAAGTCGAGATCAGGGCCGCCCTCGCCATTCTCCTCCTCGTCACCGTTCGAGGTGGCGACAACTCGGGCATTGTATGTGCGCTCAATAATCTCTATCGGCAGAGCCACTAGGACGACGTCTGGCTTCACCGTCCGCTCGGCTAAGACACCGATCTCGTCCACGATGCTCTCTACGACCGCACGCGTCATCTCGCGCTGCCCAGGCATGGCCGCCAGCCTTGCGATATCGCGACGGGGCAGTGTGCGTTGAAGCTCCTCAGAGCTAATGAATTGGCAGCGGAACGTCTCCTCGAATGAGAGTCCGGGAAAGGCTGGAAATAGGTTCGGTTGGCGGCTGGGCTTCGCATCGAAACCGGTCTGGCAAGTCTCGAGCCACCTCACAGCACCCTCGACGGTTTCCGCGCTCCCGACGACACCGACCTTGATGCGCCTCGGCGCACCGTCCATGCCGAAATCGAACGGCCCGTAGTCCATCAAGCCAAACCTAATGTCGACGTGGCGTATGCCTCCGCCGAACTCAAGTGGTGGCTCGGAGAGATGGGTAAGTTTCATTCCGCCCTTTCGGCTTGTGCCCAGTCGAACAATGGCGAATTGGGATTCGCTTCCTGCGATTTCCAGAGATCATCCGGGACGCCGGCATTAAGCGTCAGAGGCTCGAGCGGGGCGAACGCCAAGTAAGGATATCGGTCTGTGTATAGGTCTGCCGCGCCATGGCTTACAAGAAAGTGGCGCCACATCACGAACTGGCCCATGACAGCCGCGTTGTTTTCGAACTCCTTGATCTTCTTGAGGTACTCGCCGCTAAAGAGGTTGGAATTATATCCGTCGCGCGTGAAATGGTAGGTCGGCGTGATCTCGATGAGCCAGTCGCCGTCTAGGAAAACAAACCTGTGGAGAAACGCTGAATGCCGCCAGTAGGTTGGCTGCGACGGATCCGCCCGTCGTTTTCCGTACCGTTTCACAACGTCGCGCGGCACAAAACTCTTGAGGCTCTTGTAGGCGTACCTAACCCTGTCGCGGTTTTTCGGCTTTCGGAAAAAATACGCACCGCTGTCGCGGTCATGCCATAGCGCGGGCCGGACGAACTCGCTCATCGCCCGGTTAAGCAACGCGACGAAATCCCGTTGACGATCCTCGTCGTCGCTACCGGACCATTCGTCCGATCCGAACTCCTCCATCGCCTCGGCCTCACACAGCAAGTTCCAAGGCCATACGTCAAGATTGTGGAACGATAAGACCGCCTTCCCGCGCACTATCCACTCAGAGCCTGCCTTCGGATCCAGCTCCCGGAGCGCCGCTCCGAAGGACTTATCGGTGGAATAGCTGGTGGGCGCCCAGTAGAGCGTCCGCGCGAACGATATGCCGACGAGATTGACTAGGAGCTCCTCCTCAATCCGCGCGCTGGGAGCTATTGCGCCGGGCACGGTAGAGAGCGCGACGGCCGTGACTGCGGCCTTCGCCTCTTTGGTGAAGAGGTCCGTTTTCTTGTAGAAAATTATCTTGCGTGCCTTTAACCGGTCGGGGTCGGAGAACCAAGACTTGATCGACTTCCAGTACGCTACGCCCTTCTCCGGAAGTACGACGATGAAGAGCACCGGCGCCGTACCCTGCATCCAGTAGCCGATGTCCGCCTCTGAGCAAGGAAACTCGAAGCTTTCGTCCGTCTCCGCCTGAAGCCTCCTCCGCTCGGTCGACTTGCCCTGCACCTGCAAGAGAAGATTGCCAACAGCCCCCGTCTCATCGTCGCGAAGCTCAATGAAGCCGTCGATCCCCGCTTCAACACCCCCCGTGGGATAAAACATGAAACCCATTGATAGAACGATGCCCTCGATGTGGGCCATTCCGCGCTGTCCGATGATGTCGCTTCGACCGATTCTCTTCATACGTCCTCCTAGCGCGCATGATAGCGTTCACTATTGGTTCTGCGCCAGCTGTGTGTTGCGATCATGTGGGGTAGGAGTCATCGCAATGCCTTCGCGCCGCCAGCGCAAGATTCGGTCTATCATTATATGGGAAGTCTCGGGCATGGACCGAGGTCAGTTAGATGGCATAAATTGGCGCAAAAGAGCCATTGGAGGCCGGTGAGCTAGTGTCCCCTTTCCACCAAGGCTGGAACTTGAACTGAAACATGTTTGTCAGGTAGCGCCCGCGACCGTCTTCTTTTCGCCGGCGTCGATCCGGTCTCCGAATTTCTCGATGACGTCACCTGACGGGGGAAGCCCCCTCACTCCCCCTCCGCCTCCAGCAGCCCGATCAACCGGCTGAGCCCCTTCGCGGCGCGCGCCATGTCGGTGCCGGGAAAGGCCTCATTCCACGGCTATGACGCACGCCCATACCACGTTCCCTTGCCCGTGCCGTGCTGCGCCAGATGCCTTGACTGCACCAGTGCGGCCAGGTGCTTCTTGACGGTGTTGCGGTTCGCGCCGGTCAGCTTGACGATGTCGCCGATGCTGGCCCGCCCGCGCTCCGCGACCGCATCGATGATCTGAAGGGAAAGCGCGGGCAATGAACCCGTGACGAGGCGCTCGCGCGCGATCTTCTTTTCAAGGCGAGTTTTTTGCTGCTGCAAGGCGCGCAGGAAATAGATCGCCCAGGGCTGCCAGTCCGGCCTCGGGCCGCGGATCGTCTTCTGGGTCTGGCGCAGCGCCAGATAGTAGCCCTCCTTGCTGTTCTCGATGACGCTTTCGAGCGAGGAATAGGGCACATAGGCATAGCCGGCCCGAAGCAGCAGCAAGCTCGTCAGGATACGGGAAAGCCGTCCGTTGCCGTCCTGAAACGGATGGATCTCCAGAAACACGACGGTGAAAATCGCGGCGACAAGCAGAGGATGCAACGACCGCTCGCCGAGCGCGCCGCGCGTCCATTCGACAAGGTCGCGCATCCGCTGCGGCGTGTCGAAGGGGCTCGCCGTCTCGAAGACAATGCCGATCTCCCGGCCCTCGGCGTCAAAGGCACTCACATTGTTGGGCAGCGTCTTGTAAGCGCCGCGATGGCGGGTGTCCTTGTCGCTATGGACGAGCAGGTCGCGATGAAGTTGCAGAATGTGGTTTTCGGTGAGATCGATCGCCGCGTGGTTGGCGAAGACCGTTTCCATGACCTGGGCATAGCCCGCCACTTCCTGTTCGTCGCGTGAGGCGAAGGCCTTGATATCGAGATGGCTCAAAAGCCGTTCGACCTCGGCATCGCTCAGCTTGCTGCCTTCGATGCGGGTGGACGAGCCGATGCTCTCGATGGTGGCGGCCCGGCGCAGCGCCGACAGGCGCTCCGGCGCAAGGGCGCCAAGCGCGCGCCAGGCGCCCTTGAACTCGTCGATCTCGGCGATAAGGGCCAGAATTTCAGGGGTAATTTGAAGGGTTTCAGTGTTCATACCCATAAATATACCCAAAAATACCCGGAATTCAAGAAATATCCAGAAAATTACCCAGAAATACCCAATAATGTCCCGCCACGCCCCTCACTCCTCCCCCTCCTCCTCCAGCAACCCGATCAACCGGCGCAGCCCCTTCGCCGCGCGCTCCATGTCGGTGCCGGGAAAGGCCTCGTCGATCAGCGCGTTGATGCCGGCAAAGGCCGCGCCCATGGCGTCGAAGGCGCGCCGGCCGGCGCGGGTGGGGGCCAGCGTCCAGGCGCGCTTGTCGGTCGCCGCGCGCGTCCGCGTGATGTAGCCGGCCTTCAGCAGCCGCTCCGCCATCGCGCCCACGGCGCTTTCGCGCTGCTTGAGCAGGGTGGCGATCCGGCGCTGCGAAACGCTGCCCTCGCCGCAGATAATCGCCATCACGGCCGTCTGCGATGTCGTCAGCCCGCCCGCCTCCAGCATCGCCGCGTCGGCCCGCATTTTCAGCCGGTGCGCCGCGGTCTGAACGAGGAAGAAAAAACGCTGTTCTTTCGCCGCCATGCACAGTGCCTCTCGTTTGCGGGTTGACAGCCCGTCGCCGCCCCCGCATATACTACACTAGTGTAGTAATTTCAGGGGGGCGAATATGGGTGCGATCGATGGCGTCATCGATGTCTGGGCGCAGGTTACAACAGAGCGCATGGCCGCCCAGCCCTGGCTGGCCACGCTCCGGCGCTGGACCGCGCAGGAGGGCAAGCCGCTGGTGCCGAGCGTCGAACAGACGCTGGCGGCGATGGATGCGGGCGGCGTCGGCATTTCGCTGCTCTCCGCCTGGTACGGGCCGCAAGGGCCGCTGATCACGAATGAGGAAGTGGCGGCGCAGATCGAGGCCGCGCCCGCGCGGTTTCGCGGGCTCGCCAGCGCCGACATCCGCCACCCGGCGGAGGCCGCGCGCGAAATCCGCCGCTGGGTCGATGGCCAGCGCTTTGTCGGCGTGCGTGTTGTGCCCTGGCTCTGGGACCTGCCGCCCAACGACCGGCGCTACTATCCGCTTTATGCGGCCTGCGTCGAGCTCGGCGTGCCGCTCTGCACGCAGATCGGGCACACGGGGCCGTTGCTCCGCTCCGAAACCGGCCGCCTCATTCCTCATCTCGAAGACGTGCTGCTCGACTTCCCGGAGCTTGTCGTCGTCGGCGGCCATGTCGGCTTCCCCTGGATCGACGAATTGATCACCCTGACGATCAAGTTCCGCAATTTCCATGTCGACACCTCCGCCTATGCGGTCCACCGCCTGCCGGCCTCTTTCGTCGACTACATGAAAGGCATCGGCGCGGGCCGCGTCATGTTCGGCACCAACTGGCCGATGCTCTCGCCGGCGAAATGTCTCGCGCAACTCGCCGCGCTCGGCCTCGACGAGGCGCAGGCCGACGCCTTCCTCGCGGGCAATGCGCGCCGCGTGTTCAAGTTGTGAGCGCGCCATGCTGTCCGGTTTGATTTCCAAATTCAAATTTTCGCCGTCATTGCGAGGAGGCGAAGCCGACGACCCGTCCGCCGAAGCTCCGAAGGAGCGTAGGGGGAAGCAACCCAGAAAGCGTCGAACTCAGAGTGTGCGGCTTTCTGGGTTGCTTCGCTTCGCTCGCAATGACGGGTTTTGGTTGTATCAACCACCTCACGTCTGAAACCGAGCCTGATCGAAGCATCCGAGCGATCCAGAAAACCCGGTTACGCTCCTCGAACGCCGTCGTCAGACGGCGGCCTGTCCGCCGAAGCGCCGTCAGGCGCGCAGGTGGGAAGGGTGAGGGGGGAAGTCCGGGTTCAGCGCTCCGACCGGAACCCCGCAAGCGCCGTCACCAGTGCAACCATGACTTGTCTCCCCTGATGCGGGGTCGCCACAGTTGACGCTGTCACAGTGTTTTTCCGCCATACGGAAGCAAGTCATGTTTGTCCCCGCCGCCGCGGCGCGCCGCTCGCCGGATTCGGACATGCCGGCGCCGTTTGTGACAGTTTTTTGACAGTTTCGTGACAGAGGGGGCAAAACGAGTGAAAAAACGGGGACAAGTTATGCCCGCCCGGCCGATCGTTCCGCAGGCGGACGATATTTTTCGGGGCCCGCCGCCCGCCCCCAAACGAAACGGCGCGGGGGGTCCCCGCGCCGTTCCTGTCTCACCGAAGGATGCGGCTCCCGCCTCAGGTTTCGCGCACTTCGAGGCCCAGATCGCGCACCTTGCGATAGAGCGTCGAGCGGCCGATGCCGAGCCGCCTTGCGACCTCGGTCATGTGGCCCTTGTACTTCTCGATGGCGAGGCGGATCATTTCCGCCTCGATGTCCTCAAGCTTCCTGACATTGCCGGCCGCGTCGGTGACGGCGATGCCGTCGCCGAAAGTCGAGCGGGCGAAATCGGCCAGCGTATGCGCCGGCGCGGCGCCCTGCTGGGCGTGGCTGCGCTCGCGCGAGACGAATTCGATCGGGCGATCGTCCGTGTAGATCGCCGGTTCGATGGCCGCCGCCGCGCGCGGCATCGCCGCTTCCTCATAGCCCTCGACCATGCTGGCGATCTGCGGGAAGTCGGAGACCTGCAGCGTTTCGCCGTCGCACAGCACGATGGCGCGGAAGACCGTGTTTTCGATCTGGCGCACATTGCCCGGCCAGTCATAGGCGCACAGCATGTCGAGCGCCGTTTGCGACAGGCCGACCACGTCCTTGCCTTCTTCGGCCGCAAGGCGGCGGACGAAATGCGCGACGAGGTCGGGCACGTCCTCCTTGCGCTGCCTGAGCGGCGGCACATGGATCGGGAAAACATTGAGGCGGTAATAGAGGTCTTCGCGGAACGTTCCGTCCTTGACCATCTGCAAGAGGTCGCGGTTCGTCGCCGAGATCAAACGGATATCGACTTTTACAGGCTTTTTCGAGCCGACGGGATCGACTTCGCCCTGCTGCAGCGCGCGCAGCAGTTTCACCTGGATGTCGAGCGGCAGTTCGCCGATCTCGTCGAGGAAGAGCGTGCCGCCGGAGGCTTCCTGGAACTTGCCGGCGTGCTTGTCCGAGGCGCCGGTGAAGGAGCCCTTTTCGTGGCCGAAGAGAATGCTCTCGACGAGGTTTTCCGGGATCGCGCCGCAATTGACCGTGATGAAGGGCCTGCCGGCGCGTTCGCCTTCGCCCTGGATCGCGGCCGCGATCAGTTCCTTGCCGACGCCGCTCTCGCCCTCGATCAGGATCGGGATGTTCGATTGCGCGGCGCGCTTGCCGAGCCGGATCACCTGGTCCATCGCCGGGCTGCGCGCAATGATGTCGCCGAACGTGAGGCGGCCGGTCTGGCGCTTCTGCAGGCGGCCGATTTCGCTCGTCAGCGCGTTGACTTTCAGCGCGTTGCGCATCGACACATGCAGGCGTTCGGGGCTGACGGGCTTCACGACGAAGTCCGCCGCGCCCTCGCGCATCACATTGACCACCGTTTCGATGCCGCCATGGGCCGTCAGCACGATGACGGGCAGGTTCGGCTTTGCCGGGTGGGTGCGCTTCAGCACCTCCATCCCGTCGACGCCGGGCATCACGAGGTCCAGAATCATCAGCGAAATGTCGGCGCCGGCCGGTCCCTCGAGATATTCCAGCGCCGCCGCCCCGCCATCGACCGGAATCGCGCGGTAACCGTCCCGGTTAACCACTTCCTCCAGAATGCGGCGCTGCGCCGGATCGTCATCGACGATTAGGATCGCCTGGGTCATGCTCGGCCTCAATTGTCAGCAGTCAAAAAGCGCAAATAAAACGCCCGTTTGCCTCATATTGGGGCGGATTGGTAAAGGCCACCTTAATTCCCCGGCTGATTATTGCTTGTCCGTGCGATTTAGGTCGGCGAGGGGAGGAGAGGCAATTTTGAACCATTCCCGTCGGCAACAGTGTTGCTCTCATGTGACGCATCCCACAGAAGTTTCCGGATTCCGCCAATTCCGGTTGATGGTTTCGGCCCTTCCGTGCGATGAAATTGGACTTATGAGGGCTTACCGGTGGGGTCCGGGCCACCCGTCGTATTGTCGGGGGGCAGAGCGAAATAACGACGGAGATTGGGATGAAAATGATATCCCGGCTGATAGCGTTGGGTTCCTTCCTGGTGCTGGCTGGTTGCGGCACGTGGACGGCTGAATCGTACCTGCATGAAGACATTCAGGGCGATTCCTTCAACGCATGCCTGGCTCGCGAATATCAGGACAGAGCGACTTCGGAAGCTTATGTCGATTGCAACTGGGTTGACACGGCCACGATCGTCGCCAAGGGCCGCGCTGCGGCTGCCGGCGAGACCGTTCTTCCTTTCGACCCCTCGACGAAGGGGGTTCTTTCGAGCGATCTGCCCGAACTGCAGGACGCCCGGGCAAAGCTGATGGCCGCGCTTGACGATGGCGGCCGCGAGGGCGATCGGGCTTGCGCCTGCGCCAAGGCGCAGCGTTACTACGATGGCTGGGTCGAACAGGCGAGCGACAACAAGCTCGGCGTCGGCGGTTCCTACTTCGGCGGTGAAGGCGGCCCTGTGCAGCCGGATCGTGTGGAAGCCGAAAAGGCCGCGTTCTACGAAGCCCTGACCGCCTGCGCTCTGCAGGCTGCCGGTCCGTGGACCATCTATTTCGGTTTCGACAAGTATAACCTGACGCCGGAAGCGCAGTCGGTGATCGATCAGATCGTCGCCGAGACGTCCGGATCGCTCTCGGTTATCGGTCACACCGATACGTCGGGCAGCAATGCCTACAACCAAGCGCTTGGCCAGCGCCGTGCAAACACGGTGTCCAACGCGCTGACCGCGCAGGGCAAGTCGCTCTGCAGCGCCTCGTCGGCCGGTGAAAGCCAGCTGGCGGTGCAGACGGGCGACGGCGTGCGTGAGCCGCTGAACCGCCGTGCGGTTGTTGCGGGCTGCTAAAGCTCGACTGACGCGACAAGGATCGGGGCCCCGGCGCAAGCCGGGGCCTTTTTATGGCGACGAACCACGCGGGCGAGACGATC
>NZ_JBBECC010000056.1:13134-25563 GCF_040882025.1 Parvibaculum sp.
GGGGCCCTTTTTCTTTTTGGGTTGATTGTTTGGGCCTGCGCCGAAATCGGCGCCCTGCGCGTTGAACGGCGCGCCTTCCCGCGCAATATAGATGGCATCGTCAATCAACACCCCCGAAGGAATGCCGCCCGATGTCCGTCTCCTTGCCGACCTGGAATCTAGCCGATCTCTATGCGGGTCCCGACGCGCCGGAGGTGAAATCAGATCTCGATGTGGCCGCGAGCGCAGCGAAAAGGTTCAACGCGCGCTATCGCGGGCAGATCTCCGCCCTGGTGGCTGCGCCGGATGGCGGGGCGCAGTTTGCCGAAGCGATCCGCGCTTATGAGGCAATCGAGGACCGGCTTGGCAGGCTGATCTCCTTTGCCGGTCTTCTCTATGCACAGGACAACACCGATCCCGCCCACGCCAAGTTCTACGGCGACATGCAGGAGCGCATCACAACGATCTCGACGGGATTGCTGTTTTTTGCGCTCGAACTCAACAGGCTGGACGATGCGGCGCTGGCACGCGCGCTCGAGGATCCTTCGCTTGCGCGTTACGCGCCGTGGTTGCGCGACCTCCGCGTGATGCGCCCCTACCAGCTTTCCGACGAACTCGAAACGCTGCTCCATGAAAAGAGCGTCACCGGGCATGCGGCCTGGAACAGGCTCTTTGATGAGACGATGGCGCGCCTTGCGTTCGAGGTCGATGGGGAGACGCTGACGCTCGAAGGCGCGCTGCATCTCCTCTCCGACAAGGACGGGAAAAAGCGCGTGGCGGCGGCACAAGCGCTGGCCAGGACATTCAAGGCGAACATTCCGCTCTTCACGCTCGTCACCAACACACTCGCCAAGGACAAGGAGATCGAAGACCGCCAGCGCGGCTTCGACGACATCGCGCAATCCCGTCACATTGCCAATCGTGTCGAGCCGGAAGTGGTCGCGGCGCTCGTGGAAGCCGTGCAACGGTCCTATCCGGCGTTGTCGCATCGCTATTATGCGATGAAGGCGAAATGGCTTGGTCTCGAAAAGCTCGAATACTGGGATCGCAACGCGCCGCTGCCACAAGCCGACGACGCAACGATCCCCTGGAACCTCGCGCGCGACACCGTGCTCGATGCCTATCGCGGGTTCACGCCGCAAATGGCGGCGATCGCCGAACAGTTCTTCGAAAAAGGCTGGATCGACGCTTCGATGCGTCCCGGCAAGGCAAGCGGTGCCTTTTCGCATCCGACCGTGCCGAGCGCGCATCCTTACGTGCTTCTCAACTATCAGGGCAAGACGCGCGACGTGATGACGCTCGCGCATGAACTCGGGCATGGCGTTCATCAGGTGCTCGCGGCAAAGCAGGATGCGTTGATGGCCGACACGCCGCTGACGCTCGCCGAAACCGCCAGCGTCTTTGGCGAGATGCTGACTTTCCGCAAGCTTCTGGCGTCGGCCCCCGATGCCGAACGTCGAAAGACGATGCTCGCCTCCAAGGTCGAGGACATGCTCAACACGGTGGTGCGCCAAACGGCGTTCTATTCGTTCGAGCGGCGCGTTCACACCGCCCGGCGCGATGGCGAATTGACGGCAGACGAGATCGGCCGCATCTGGCTCGACGTGCAGGGCGAGAGCCTCGGTCCGGCGATCCGGCTTGGCGAGGGCTACGAGACCTACTGGTGTTACGTCTCGCATTTCATCCACGCGCCCTTCTACGTTTATGCCTATGCCTTCGGCGATTGTCTGGTGAACTCGCTTTATGCGGTCTATGAGCAGGCGCAGGAAGGTTTTGCGGAGCGTTATTTCGAGATGCTGGCGGCGGGCGGCACCTTGCGTCACAAGGAGCTGCTGGCGCCGTTCGGCCTCGATGCTTCCGACCCCGCCTTCTGGGACAAGGGACTTTCGGTGATCCGCGGCTTCATCGACGAGCTTGAGGCAATGGAATGAGCGACAAGCCGCCGCGCGGCGAACCCCCGAAAGACAGCGAGGCCAACAGCCTCGGCCGCCGCGTTCGGCGCTATGCGCAGGTCGGCGCCGGGGTCGGCGGCATTGCGGCGCGGGTCGCGGGCGAACGGTTTTTCGGCCTTGACGCGTCCAACGACCGGACCGCGCGCGAGTTGAAATCCGCACTCGGCGGCCTCAAGGGGCCGATCATGAAGGTCGCGCAGATGATCGCGACCATTCCGGAGGCCGTGCCGGCCGAGTTTGCCGCCGAGCTTTCCGAGCTGCAGTCAGCCGCGCCGCCGATGGGCTGGCCCTTCGTCAAGCGGCGGATGCGGGCGGAACTCGGACCTGGCTGGGAGCAGCGTTTCGGCACGTTCGAGAAGGAAGCGGCAGCCGCCGCCTCGCTCGGGCAGGTGCATCGCGCGACCACACGCGACGGTGAGGCACTCGCCGTCAAGCTGCAATACCCGGACATGCAGTCGGCGGTCGATGCGGATTTGAGGCAGCTCGGTCTTATTTTCTCGATCCATCGCCGCATGGACTCGGCCATCGACACGCGTGAGATGTACGCGGAAATCGGCGACAGGCTTCGCGAGGAACTCGATTATGAGCGCGAGGCCGCCCATATGCGCCTCTATGCCGGCATCTTCGCCGGCGATCCGCGTATCGAAGTGCCGCGGGTCTACAGCGATCTCTCGACGAAGCGGCTCCTCGCCATGAGCTGGCTTGAGGGCAAGCCGCTTCTTTCCTTCCGCGACCATCCACTTGAGGAAAGAAACCGCATCGCCGAGACCATGTTCGCGGCCTGGTGGGTCCCGTTCAGCCGCTATGGTGTCATTCACGGCGATCCGCATCTCGGCAACTACACGGTGAGGACGGATTTCGGTATCAACCTTCTCGACTATGGTTGCATCCGGATTTTTCCGCCGGCCTTCGTCGCCGGTGTCGTCGAACTTTATCGCGGGCTCGAAACGAATGATCGCGATCGCGCGGCGGCGGCCTATGAGAACTGGGGCTTCCGCAACCTCTCCGGCGAGTTGATCGATACGCTGAACGTCTGGGCGCGTTTCATCTATGCGCCGATGCTCGACGACCGGGTGCGTTCGGTGGCCGATGGCGTCAAGCCCGGCGAGTACGGCCGCAAGGAGGCCTTCGCCGTTCACAAGCGGCTCCGCGAGCTGGGTCCGGTGACGCCGCCGCGCGAATTTGTGTTCATGGACAGAGCGGCCATCGGCCTCGGTTCGGTCTTTCTGCATCTCGGTGCAGAGCTCAATTTCCATCGCCTTTTCAACGCGGCCATCGATGCGTTCGATACCGCAGCGCTCGACAGGCGCCAGAGCGCCGCGCTAAAGAAAGCGAGCGTGCCGCTCGCCGCATGAGCGCCGTTCATTCCCGTTCTCAAGGTTCCCGGCCATGACAGACGATCTGCTGGAAGAAAACACGATTGCCCTGCCCGAGGGCTACACGAACCTCAACTGGTTCCACGGCTTCGGGCGGCAGATCGGACCGCTTTACGAGAAGATCGAGGCCGACGGCCGCTACACGCGCGCCTTTCTCGTGCAGGAGCATCATACCAACGGTATGGGCAATTGCCATGGCGGCATGCTGATGGCATTTGCCGATATGGCGTTCGGTCATGCCATCACAATGTCGGTGCATCGCTACTGGGTGACGGTCAGGCTGCTGACCGATTTTCTTTCGGGCGCGAAGATCGGCGAGTGGGTCGAGGGGACGGCCGAGGTTGTGGGCCGCGAGGACGACTTCTTCACCGTTCAGGGACGCATCTGGTGCGGCGATCGCACGATCATGACCGGCACCGCCGTCTTCAAGGCGCTGAGCGAAAGGCCATCCAGGTGAACGATTTTCCGCTCGCACCCGGCGACGAGGAGGGACCGGCCGTCACACTAGCGCCCGGATGGTTCACGCGCGCCGTCGCTGTCGTGCCCGAGAGCCGTTTCGTCGAGGTGGCAGGCACGCAGGTTCACTATTTGCGCTGGGGCGACCCGGCTAAACCCGGTCTGCTGCTGGTGCATGGCAACGGCGCCCATGCGCGCTGGTGGTCCTTCGTCGCGCCGTTTCTGGCGCGCGAATATTCCGTTGCCGCCATCGATGTCAGCGGCATGGGCGATTCGGGTTGGCGCGAGCGCTACACGATCGAGACATTCGCCGAAGAACAGATCGCGGTTTGCGAGGATGCGGGGTTCTTTGCCGGCGAAGAGCCGCCGATCATCGTTGGGCATTCCTTTGGCGGCTTCATCACCATTCTCACCGGCGCGCTTTACGGCGACAGGCTGGCGGGAACGGTTATCGTCGACAGCCCGGTCAATCCGCCCGACCGGCCCGGCGGTCCGCCCAACCGCGAGTTCCGGCCGCACCGCATCTATCCGACGCTCGGCGCCGCGATGGAGCGTTTCCGCCTCGCACCGCCGCAGCCTTGCGAAAATCTCTATATCGTCGATTACATCGCGCAGCATTCATTGAAGCAGGTCGCCAATCCGGAAGGTGGCGAGGGTTGGACCTGGAAGTTCGATCCGGCTATCTGGCAGCGCTTCAACATCGGCGACATGGGCGCGCGCCTTGCCGCCACGCGCTGCCGCATTGCCATCATGCGCGGCGAGTTTTCGGCGTTGCTGCCGGCCGAGATCGGCGAATATATGTTCAATCTTCTCGGCCGCTCGGCGCCGGTCATCGAAATCCCGCAGGCGCGGCATCACGTGATGCTCGATCAGCCGCTGGCATTTGTCGCGGCACTGCGGGCGTTGCTGGCCGATTGGGACCATTCCGCTCCGTCGCGCACGACCGTGAGCGGGCCGCTGCCGTCGCCCTTCGGCGAATAGCCCGTGAGCCCGGCCGCCTGTTCGGATATGGACATCCCGATGCCCGCAATCGGGGCGGTGCCCGGGCCCTCGGCGCTTGCCGCAGGCGGTTCGTTTGCTATAGTCCGGCTCGCTCAAAAACAGGCTTGAGCGAAGCAGAAATCGGGCGAGGTAGCATGGCTGAGAACAAGGCGCAGGACGGCTGGAGCGGGGAGATGGACGCCAAAGCCCATCTCACGACCTATGAGGCCTTCATTGCGATGAGCAAATGGGGCGCGGCTGCCATAGCCGTTGTCCTCATCCTGATGGCGTTTTTCCTTCTCTGACGACGCGTTCACGCGCAATACGGGTGTTTCTCTCGATATTCCGGCTTGAAACAGCCCGCCAGCGCATCATACTGGAATAATTCTTATTCTCACTTTGGCGGCGCCGGTGCTGGGCAGGCCGTTCGGGGAACAGGCGACAATCCATGAAACTTGCGATTCCCAAAGAGCATCTCGACGGCGAAACCCGCGTGGCAGCCTCTGTCGACACGGTGAAGAAGCTGACGGCGCTCGGACTCGAGGTCGTCGTCGAGACAGGTGCCGGTGCCGGCGCCTCGATCTCCGATGCGCTGTACCAGGAAGCGGGCGCCAAAATCGCGGCCAGCGAAACGGAAGCGCTGAAAGATGCCGACATCGTCTTCAAGGTGCGTGCGCCCAGCGACGAGGAACTCGGGATGATGAAGCGTGGCGCGATGCTCGCCGCCATCCTCAATCCCTATGACGACAAGGCGCGCTTCCAGAAATATGCAGCGGCCGGCGTCAATGCCTTCGCGATGGAACTGATGCCGCGCATCAGCCGCGCGCAGTCGATGGACGTTCTGTCATCGCAGTCGAACCTTGCCGGCTACAAAGCAGTCATCAACGCGGCGGCGGCCTTCACCCGCGCCATGCCGATGATGATGACGGCGGCCGGCACGATTGCGCCCGCGCGCGTCTTCATCATGGGCGTCGGCGTTGCGGGGTTGCAGGCAATCGCGACCGCGAAGCGCCTCGGCGCCATCGTCTCTGCGACCGACGTGCGCTCGGCGACCAAGGAGCAGGTTGAAAGCCTCGGCGGCACCTTCATCATGGTCGAGTCGGAAGAAAGCGGCGACGCCGCCGGCGGCTATGCCAAGGAGATGAGTGACGACTACAAGCGCCGGCAGGCTGCGCTCGTTGCCGAACACATCAAGAAGCAGGACATCGTCATCACCACCGCGCTCATTCCGGGCCGTCCGGCGCCGGAACTCGTCAGCGAGGAAATGGTGAAAACGATGAAGCCGGGCTCGATCCTGGTCGATCTCGCGGCGGAACGCGGCGGCAATTGTCCGCTGACGGAAGCCGGCAAGACGGTCGTGAAGCACGGCGTCACGCTGATCGGCGAACTCAACGTCGCAGGTCAGCTCGCGGTCGATGCCTCGTCGCTTTACGCAAAGAACCTTCTGAACTTCATCACGCCCATGATCGACAAGGAGACCAAGGCGCTGGCGATCAACTGGGAGGACGAAACCATTACGGGCACCTGCCTGACCCGCGACGGCCAGGTTGTGCATCCGTCACTTCGCGAGGGAGGCAACTGATGGAAGCGGCCGCAGTCGACCCGTTCATTTTCCGGCTCGCGATTTTTGTGCTCGCGATTTTCGTTGGCTACTACGTCGTCTGGAGCGTGACGCCGGCGCTGCATACGCCGCTGATGTCGGTGACCAACGCCATTTCGTCGGTCATCGTGGTCGGCGCGCTGATCGCCGTCGGCCTCGATGTTGCGCAGGCGGGCGAGGGCGGATGGCTCTCCAAGGGCTTCGGCTTCGTCGCCGTGATGCTGGCCTCCGTCAATATATTCGGCGGCTTCCTGGTCACGCAGCGAATGCTCTCCATGTACAAGAAAAAGCAGCGCTGAGGGGACCCCGGACATGTCAGCGAACATAGCGGCCCTTCTCTACGTCGTTTCGGCGGTGCTCTTCATTCTGGCGCTCCGAGGTCTTTCCTCGCCCGAGACGTCGCGCCAGGGCAATACCTACGGCATGATCGGCATGACGATCGCCATCGTCACGACGCTCTCGCTCCTGCAGGCGCAGAACACGCTGACCTGGACGCTGATCCTTGTCGGCGTCGCCATCGGCGGCGGCATCGGCGCCGTCATCGCGCGGCGTATCGCCATGACGCAGATGCCGCAGCTCGTCGCGGCCTTCCATTCGCTGGTCGGTCTCGCGGCGGTCTTCGTCGCCTGGTCGGCGTTTCTCGCGCCGGAGGCTTACGGCATCGGCACCTATCACGCGATCCACGCGGCCAATCTGATCGAAATGGGGATCGGCGCGGCGATCGGTGCGATCACTTTTTCCGGCTCGATCATCGCCTTCGCCAAACTCAACGGCAACATGTCGGGCGCGCCCATCATGCTGCCGGGCCGCCACGTCATCAACGCGGCCATCGCCATCGTCATCGTGGGCGGCATCGGCTGGCTTGTCTCCGACGTATCGCGGCAGACGACCGAACTCTTCCTGCTGATCACGGTGCTCGCCTTCATCATCGGCTTTCTCATCATCATTCCGATCGGCGGCGCCGACATGCCGGTCGTCGTGTCGATGCTGAATTCCTATTCGGGCTGGGCGGCGGCCGGCATCGGCTTCACGCTGGGCAACCTCGCGCTCATCATCGTCGGCGCGCTGGTCGGTTCGTCGGGTGCCATCCTCTCCTACATCATGTGCAAGGGGATGAACCGCTCCTTCTTCAGCGTCATTCTCGGCGGCTTTGGCGGCGACACGGCGGCGGCCGGCGGCGGTGCCGTCGAAACGCGGCCGGTCAAGCAAGGCTCGGCCGACGATGCGGCCTTCATCATGAAGAATGCCGGCTCCGTCATCATCGTGCCGGGTTACGGCATGGCGGTGGCGCAGGCGCAGCACACGCTGCGCGAAATGGCCGATATCCTGAAGGCCGAGGGCGTGAAGGTTTCCTATGCCATTCATCCGGTCGCGGGCCGCATGCCGGGCCATATGAACGTGCTGCTGGCCGAGGCCAATGTGCCTTACGATGAAGTCTTCGAGCTTGAAGACATCAACAACCAGTTCAGCCAGGCCGACGTCGCCTTCGTCATCGGCGCCAACGACGTGACCAATCCGTCGGCCAAGACCGACCCGCAAAGCCCTATCTATGGCATGCCGGTGCTCGATGTCGAAAAGGCCAAGACCGTGCTCTTCGTCAAGCGCGGCATGGGGTCAGGCTATGCCGGTGTCGAGAACGAGCTCTTCTTTCGCGACAACACGATGATGCTGTTTGGCGACGCCAAGAAAATGGTCGAAGAGATCGTCAAAGGCCTCTGAGTACGCATGCTGGACGGAATCGACGGGCGGTGCTCACATGGGCGCCGCCCGTTTTCTTTCGAGCGGGAACAAAAAGGGGAGAGAGAAAACATGATCTGGTTGGGTCGAATCGCTGTTGCCCTGGTTGGGCTTTTTTCCTTGGCGATGGGTTTGATGGCGTTCGCCTCTCCCGTCCAGTTGGGTGAGGCGCTCGGGCTCGGCGCGCTGTCGCCTTTCGGCGCGAATTCGCTGCGTGCCGATCTTGGCGCCTTCTTTCTGGCGAGCGGGCTCGCCTCATTGCTTGCGCTCTTTGCAGGCGGCGCGCAATGGATGTGGGGTGTGGCGGTGCTTTACGGCCTTGCGGTCATCGGGCGCGTTCTCGGTGTCGTCCTTGAAGGGGTGCCCGAGGGCGTCGCGCAGGCGATCGTCGTCGAGCTGGTGCTGGTCGCGCTTTCCGTCATCGGTGCAAAGACGCTTGCAAGGGGCTGATCGCCGGATCTCCATCTGGCCTTGGCTGCACGACCCCGGACAGCTTTGCTGGACGAAATGGGCGGGCGGTGTTCACATGGGCGCCGCCCATTTTCTTTTGGGGGAGAGACCCATGGATATTTATCACGGCTGGTTCAACCTGAAGCCTGGCGTACGCGACATGGATTTCGTCGAGGCCTTCACCGGCTATATGGAGCTGCTGGAGCGCGAGGGCGTTATCGAGGGCTGGCGGCTGGCGCGCAAGAAGCTTGGCCTTGGGCCGGCGCATCTCGGCGAGTTTCATTTCATGATCGAGGTCACGGATCTCACCCAACTCGATTCGGCCTTCAACTGGGTGGCGACACGGGCTGATCCCGTCGAGACCGAGCATTTCAACGTCAATTCGCTGGTGACGGGTATCCAGTTCGCGCTTTACCGCGACTTCCCGGACCCCGTGCGCGAGCAGGGCGAGGAACGGTTCTGACATGAAGCCGATCGTCCGTGCGGCGCGGCCGGAGGATCGGCCTGCGCTTGTCCGTCTTATGGGTGCGCTCCACGATTTCGAAACGGAGATCGAGGCAAACCGCGCGGATGCTTCCGCTGCGGCGGAACATTTCGGCTGGGTCGAAACCCAGATCGCGGCGCAAGGTGGCGTCATGCTTGTTGCCGCAGTGGACACCGGCATTGCCGGCTTCATCTGCTACACCTTCGAGGAAGACCCTGGCGCCTTCGTGCGGCCGGAACGACGCCGCCATGCAATGATCTGGGACATTAGCGTTGACGAGGCGGCGCGCGGAAAGGGGGTCGGACGCATGTTGCTGGAAGCGGCCGAGCGGGAAGCGAAAGCCGCGGGCGTCGGCGAAATCAGGCTCTATGTCCTCGAAGGCAATGTCCGGGCCCGTCGCATCTACGAGGAAGCCGGTTACCGTAACTACGAGCGGCTGATGGCAAAGCGGTTCTAGGGCTGCATCCTCAGCTCTTTACCAGAATGGCATTATGTGTCGCCTCGACGAGCCGCATGTCCGGGCGCCGCTCGAGAAAGGCGGTCGTCGCTTTGCGGCAGCCGCCATAATCGTTGTAGTCGTCGAGAATGACGATGCCGCCGCGCGAAAGATGCGGCCATGTTCGCTCCAGGCAGAGAGCGACGGCGTCGTGCCAGTCGCAATCAATATGGGCGAAGGCGATCCGTTTTTCCAGTTTGAAGGAGACGGTCGCGTCGAAAAGTCCCTTGACGAGCGCGATGCGCTGCCCGTCCACGGGCACGCCGAAGCGCGCGAACTGCGCTTTGACCTTCCCGTAGAGATCGGGTTCGTAGCCATAGTAGCGGTCGCCGCCGATCCCTTTCGAATGGCCGCTCGCAATGATCTTGTAGCGTTCGTGCGATTTCTCTCCGTCCGCCTCCCCCGGCGGCGGAATGGTGCCGAAGAGATCGAAGCCGGTGAAGCACCGGTCCGGCGTCATCCGCGTTGCGATGAGGATTGCCGAGCCGCCGAGAGCGACGCCATACTCGACGCAATCCCCTTCGATACAATCGGTGCCGATCCGTTCGAGGGCATCCTCGAGGTTGCGGAGCTTCGTCGGCGTGAGATAGGTGAGATGGGCATCGCGCACGTCGCGCGCGGTTTGCGAAAGCTGCCGACGTGTCCATGTCTCGGAAAGGCGCGTTCGAAGCTCTGCCAGCATGTCCGTTTCCCTCCGCCGGGCGCGATGGGTGTCACTCTCTCATGGGCGAAGGTGCGGCGGTGTGAGCATTGCGTGACCGGGTATCCGAAGGTGCACTCAGGCGGGTTTGCTCGTCTGCCACATGGTTTCGAACAGGGCCTGCTGCAAGCCGGCGAATTCCTCGCTGTCGACGATGAGGCCGTAATTCTCCCGCCGCGACGAGATCAGGGCCACCTTGCCGCCATAGATGAAAGTGGTGATACGGAAGGCGTCCGATGACGGCGCATAACGCACCTCGCGCAGTTCTTCCTCGCCTGCCTGCCAGATGTCGTGCGTCTCCTCGCTCTGCGCGCGAATGACGCGCAACCGCGTGCGCATTTTCACGCGTTCCGCGATGAAATTACGCAAGGCCTTCGGGCCCGGCACGGCGAGCAGTTCGCGCATCGAGAGAATGCCGCAAATCTCCGGCAGCGGTGTCGCCAGTACCGCATTGAGGACGATGCGGATGCCTTCCGTACCGTCATACAGACGGAATCGCGGCGCGCCATGCGTGCGAGCGTGGATCGCACGCAGATCGGGCAGGATCTCATCGAGCGTCCGCCGTTTGTCGTCGAGATTGCGGACCAGAACGTCCGGGTCCTCGGCCACCACATGGGTGCGGCCACCGCGCTCGACCTGCGTCACCAGCCCGTCTTCCAGCAGTTTTTCGAACAGCGCATAGGCGGTTGTCCGCTCGATGCCGGCGTGTTGCGCGACCGCCGTCACGGTCTTGTCGCCAAGCTCCAGCGCGGCGAGGTAAAAGCGCGCCCGCTTGCCGGTGAGGCCCAGCGCCGCCAGTTTGGGCTCGAGTTCCATGGCATCTCACGGGTTGTCCAAAAATTTCGACATATTTTTTGACATTCTCCGTATTGACGCGCCGGTAGTCAATCGAGATAGATAATAAAGCTGTTTCAGGTGGATATTTGTGACGATGCCCACCGCATATATGTCAGCAAGTTTCGACAAAAAGGACTTTCATGCAGACGATCCTGATTTCCTCCGGTCTCATCCAGATCACCTTCGCCGTTGCGCTTGGCTGGGTAATGGTCGCGATGTACGGGCCGCGCAAGCGCTTCGGCCCGCTGGTGAACGCCAAACGCGTGCTCCAGTGCCATATCGACAACATCCTGATGGCCCTGCTGCAATTCGCCATCGCGGCGGTTCACCCGGCGATCCCGGAAGTTGCGGGTTGGCTGCTCCTCGTCGGCTCATGGACCAACGCCCAGCTCTTCATGGTTCATGCCTTCTCGAAGGAGGGCTACATCAAACACCGGATCATCGACATCGCGACGCTGGTATCCTTCGGTTTGCTGAGCATTGCCTATCCCTGGCTTCTCTATGCGTGGTTCACGGCTTGAGGAAGGACACCCGATGAGCGAACCGAAGACTGTTCGCGCGGCCGCCATCCAGGTCGAGGCGCGTGTCGCCGACATTCCCTGGAACATCGAGCATGCGAGCCGTCTCGTGGACGAGGCGGTACATCGCGGCGCGGAGCTTGTCGCGCTGCCGGAATTTTTCACCAGTTGCATCATCTATGACGAGCGCGTGTTCGGCTGCTCGCTGCCGCCCGAGAACCCGGCGCTCGACATGCTGAAGGAGAAGGCTCGCCGCCACCGCATTCATGTAGGCGGCTCCTATCTCGAGATGCGCGATGGCGACGTCTACAATACCTATGTCCTTGTCGAGCCCGACGGGCAGATCCATCGACACGACAAGGATCTGCCGACCATGGTCGAAAACGCCTTTTATGTCGGCGGCAGCGATACCGGGCTGATGCAGACCTCGCTCGGAGCTGTCGGCGCCGCCGTCTGCTGGGAAACCGTGCGCACGCAGACGGTCAAGCGCCTTCGCGGCAAGGTCGGCCTGCTGATGACCGGCAGCCATTGGTGGAGCGAGCCCGGCTGGAAATGGCCGGCAGCCTATTGGCGTCGTTTTCACGAGGGCAATGGCCGCATGATGGCCCGGACGCCCGGCATCTTTGCCGGTCTCGTCGGTGCGCCGCTTCTTCACGCGGGGCATGCGAGCGTCATTGAAGGCGGGCTGCTGGTTCTGCCCGGCACGCGCCTTGCCGCGCCGATGCGGACGCAGCTGATGGGCGAAACGCAGATCATCGACGGCGAAGGCAATCTGCTGCAGCGACGCCGTTATCAGGAGGGCGCCGGCGTCGTTACCGCAGACATCGCGCTCGGTCCCACTGCGCCGCGCGCCGAGACGCCGG
>NZ_JBBECC010000056.1:25573-35752 GCF_040882025.1 Parvibaculum sp.
CGCTTCTGGATTCCGAAGTTCAACGCCATGCTCTACGGCCAGTGGTACCACCAGAACGCCGCCGGCAAGTCGGCCTATCGCTGGGCAAAACGCACCGGGCGTTTGAGGACATGGGAGGGTGCGCGCAACGCGCAGACGCCGGAAGAGGCTCTCTAGCCCCCCAAAAGCAAAACGCCCCCGGAAACCGGAGGCGTTGCGTCTCAGCCTGACGGCCGGAGCTTATTTTTTGACGACGACGGGGGCCGGTACGCCGCTTTCGCGCTGGGCGCGCTTGCGGGCGAGTTTGCGGGCGCGGCGGATGGCTTCGGCCTTTTCGCGGGCGCGCTTCTCGGAGGGCTTCTCGTAGAAATTGCGGAGCTTCATTTCGCGGAACACGCCTTCGCGCTGAAGCTTCTTCTTCAGGGCCTTCATGGCCTGATCGACGTTGTTGTCGCGAACGAGTACCTGCACGAGAAAAAACCTGTCTAGTTTCAATGGGTTAAGCGCGAACGCGGCAACGCCTGCGCTAGAGTGCCGCCTGTCTAGCAAAGGATGAGGGCTTTGTCCACTGCCGCCCCGCCGGACCCGGCCGGAAAAGCGAGGCATTCCGCCCCGTTGCCGCCGCCGGGCTGCGGCCTCATATTGCGCCCATGGCCATACGAAAAATCGCCCGCATGGGGCATCCGGTGCTGAAAGGCATCGCCAAGCCCGTCCCCGACCCCACCGCGCCGGAGGTCAAGGCTCTGGTCGCCGACATGATCGAGACGATGATCGACGCCAATGGTGCGGGGCTCGCCGCCCCCCAGGTCTACGCGCCCTGGCGGATCGTCATTTTCCAGGCGCCGGCCGAGCGGGCGGGCGAGGCGGTCGACGAAGCGGAGATTTTCGACCATACGGCGCCCCTGACCGTCCTCATCAACCCCGAAATCGAGATCCTGACGGCGGAGACCGAGAAGGGCTGGGAGGGGTGCCTTTCGGTACCGGGGCTTCGGGGCGCGGTGCCGCGCGCCACCGACATCCGCTATCGCGGCACGACGCCCGAGGGCGAGACGATCGAGCGCCGGGCGCGCGGTTTCCATGCCCGCGTCGTGCAGCATGAATGCGATCATCTCGACGGCATTCTCTATCCGCAGCGGATGGACGACCTGTCCGAACTCATATTCGAAAGCGAGGCGCGTGCCATGCTTGCCGCGCAACTTGAAGCGAACGAGGCTGAAAAGGAGACGAGCGATGCCCGATAGGATGACGGGACGCCCGGGCACGCGCGCCGGCAAGGCCGGCCACGCGGAAGCGGCGCGGGCGAAGCTGCTCGCCGCCGCGTTGCCGCATGTCGCTTTCGACGGCTGGACCCCGCGCCTGATGCGCGAAGCGGCGGAGGCGGCCGGCATCAGCCACAACGAGATGCGCCTCGCCTTTCCGGACGGCGCGCTCGATCTCGTCGACTATTTCCTGGCCGATGGCGACCGGCGCATGGAGGAGGCGCTGGCGGCGGAAGACCTCGCGGCGATGAAGGTGCGCGCGCGCATCACGCGCGCCGTCCGCGTCCGCCTCGAGGTCGATGTGGCAAATCGCGAGGCGGTGCGCCGGGCGGTCACGCTGCTCGCCCTGCCGACATCCGGCGTCCACGGTCCGCGCGCGCTCTACCGCACGGTCGATGCCATCTGGCGCGCCGCCGGCGATACCTCCACCGATTTCAATTTCTACACCAAGCGCGCGACGCTGGCGGGCGTCTGGTCGGCCGTCACGCTTCACTGGCTGTCCGACCATTCGGACGGCTTCGCCGACACATGGGCCTTTCTCGACCGGCGTATCGAGGACGTGATGCGTTTCGAGAAGGCCAAGGCATCGCTTCTCGGCGTGATGGAAAAACTGCCCGATCCCTTCGCGTTGCTCGGGCGTTTGCGCTACCGCGAGTAGATCAGGGCGTGCCGCAGCCGACATCGATCCAGACGACCCGGTCGATATGGTCCGCGAAGCGCGGCTTTTCCATCGGAACATCATAGCCCGTCGGCTCTTCCGGCGTGTGTATGCTGACGATGCGCGGCGGCTGGCCCGCCGGGCCCCGCAGCGGCAGGTAGATGCTCTGCGCATGCGCGATCCGGCCGGAGATATAATGGCTGCTGACGCGCGCCTGCGAGACGCAGGGCCGGTAGACCACTTCATGCATGTCGCGGCTGCATTGCACCCGGTTGTCGTCGGTTATGAGGTCGAGCAGATTGACGCCCGTCGCGTCGTAGCCGACCCGGTTCACGAGACCCGTTCCGACGAGGCGGTGATGAATGTCGGTCGGGCTTCTGACGCTGACGATGGCGATGTCGGGCAGGCAGCCGACGATGGCAATCGGATCGAAATCCGATGCGTCGGGCATGCCGTCCGCGCGCGGCAGGCCGCACCAGTATTCGAAAATTTCCCGATGCGTGTGCGCGCCGAGCACGGGCGCCGTGGCGCGTTCGCCGGGCGTCGGCGCGTGTTCCTCCATGAAGCGCCGCGTTGCCGCGTCGCTGTCGGCATGTGGTTCCGTTCCGGCCAGGTCCATGGGCGGCCTTTCTGTCCGGCATGCGCCCTTGAGCGGGCGGTACCGGCGTTTCCTCCCTCTCAGCGTGAGGCCGCGGGTATTAACGTGACGTAACCGGCGGACGCTTTCCGAGCGGGAACAGCCGGTTGACATGGCCCATCTTGCGGCCCGGCCGGGCCTCCGCCTTGCCGTAGAGATGCAGCTTCGCGCCGGGCTCGGCGGCAATGGCAGCCCATCCTGCCGCCGCGTCGCCGATCAGGTTGGTCATCACGGCGTCGGAATGGCGCGCCGGGTCGCCCAGCGGCCAGCCGCAAATGGCGCGGATATGCTGCTCGAACTGGCTCACCGCGCAGGCATCCATCGTCCAGTGGCCGGAATTGTGGACGCGCGGCGCGATTTCATTGACCGTCAGGCGCGAAGCGCCGGCGCTTTCGGGCAGCAGAAACATCTCGACGCCCATCACGCCGACATAGTCGAGTTCCGCCACGATCCGTGCGGCGATGGCGCGGGCCTCGTCGGCGAGCGCGGGCGCGAGGGCGGCCGGCGCATAGGTGCGGGCGAGGATGTGATCGGTGTGAAGGTTCTCGACCGGATCGTAGGCCGCCGTTCCGCCATCCGCCCCGCGCGCGACGACCACCGAAATCTCGCGCTCGAAATCGACAAAGCCTTCCACGATCGCGGGCAGGCGGCCGATCGCCTCCCAGGCGGCGGCCGCTTCTTCCGCGCGCGCGATCTTCGCCTGTCCCTTGCCGTCATAGCCCATGCGGCGCGTCTTCAGAATGGCGGGCGTGCCGATCCGCACCAGCGCGGCGTCGAGATCCGCAGGCACCGCCACTTCGGCGAAGGGCGCGGTCGCGATGCCGTGTTCCTTGAGGAAGGTCTTTTCGGTCAGGCGGTCCTGCGCGATCGCAAGCGCCCGCGGCGCGGGGCGGACGGGCGCATGCTGGCTGAGGATGCGCGCCGTTTCCGCCGGCACGTTCTCGAACTCATAGGTGACGACATCGACGCTGTCGGCGAAAGCGGCAAGCGCCACGGCGTCTTCATAAGGCGCGCGGGTCAGCCGCGCGGCTACGTCGGCGGCCTGCGCCTCGGCGTCGGGGCAATAGATGTGGCATTTGAAACCGAGCTCGGCGGCGGCCATGGCCAGCATGCGGCCGAGCTGTCCGCCGCCCAGAATGCCGATCGTGCCGCCCGGTGCGATTGCCGCCACTATTTGCCCTCTGGGCTCAGGCCCACGGCCGCCGTCTGCGCGGCGCGCAAGGCGTCGAGCCGCTTTGCCAGCGCCTCGTCCGACAGCGCCAGCACGGCGGCGGCGAGCAGTCCCGCATTCTTCGCGCCCGCCTCGCCGATCGCCAGCGTGCCGACGGGAATGCCGCCCGGCATCTGCACGATGGAGAGGAGGCTGTCCTGTCCCGACAAGGCCTTCGACTGGATCGGCACGCCGAAAACCGGCAGGGCGGTGAGCGAAGCCGTCATGCCCGGCAGATGCGCCGCGCCGCCGGCGCCGGCGATAATGACCTTGAGGCCCCGTCCGCGCGCCGTCTTTGCATAGTCGACCATGCGCTCGGGCGTGCGATGGGCCGAGACGATGCGCGTCTCGAAGGGAACGCCCAGCGCCTTCAGCGCCTCGGCGGCGTGGCGCATGGTCGGCCAGTCCGACTGGCTGCCCATGATGATGCCGACCAGCGGCTTTCCCGAGGATTTCGCGGCTTTTGCCGGGGCTTTCGCCCGTTTCGCGCCTGCCTTTTTCGCTGCCATCCGCGTTCGCGCGCCCCACGCTCGGGCGGGCGCCCGAAGGGCCCGCCGGTTTCGGAAAGCGAGGGAGTATAGGCATGGGGACCGGCTTGGCAAGGCGCCGGGGAAGGGCGGAAAAGGGCCGATTCAGGCGCCCGCGCTATTCCGCCCCCGGTTCCCGCTCGCACGCCGCCGCCGCGCCGCAGGTTACGTTCGCCACCGCGCGTCCTTCCGCCATGTCGCGCAGCCAGTCGACCGCCCGCACGCCGTCGACTTCATACGTGTAAAGACGGTCGAAGCGGATCAGCGTGTGCGGCGTGCCGCCCGCCGTGTAGGAGCGGAAGCCCGGGATGGCGGCGGCGAGATCGGCGCGGTTCGCCGCGACCAGCGGGTGGAGCCTTGCCTCGGTGCCGAGCAGCTTCAGGAACATTTCCTGCACCTCGTCATAGGCGTTGTCGAATTGTGCCAGCGTCAGCCGCGGTTCGGCTTCCGCCGCCTTGCGCCAGATGTCCTCGAAGCGCGCGCCGTCGCCCTCGATGCCGTTCGTCCATGAGGGCGCATCGTCCCAGAAGCCCCAACCCTCCATCAGCGGCGCGACGGCCGGATCGCGGTAGCCGCCCGCGCCGTCGCCCAGCACGGCGATGCCGGCTTTGGGATATTCGGCCGCAACCTCCACCGCATACCAGGGTGCGGCGATGCCGCCGGCGCTCGACCCGGCGACAAGCACGCGCTCCGGCGCCTTCACATTCGCGTAGACCCAGTCGAGCGCGGCGCGGACATTCCTGCGGCCGCGATGGCGCACCGTGATTTCCTCTTTCCCGTCATCATAGGTCACGTCGCGGTTGCCGAGATGCACGTCGCCCGTGCAATAGCTGACGAAGACCTGCGTCCAGTCCGCAAGCGGGTTGTCCGCGTTGCCCGCGTCGAAAACGCCCTTCAGCCGGCGCGGGTCGTTATGTTCGATCCGCGACACCGGGACATAGGGCGTCGGCTCCTCGTCGAGCGAACACAGCGCGCCCGTCCAGCAGGCGCCGCCGCCATTGAGAAAGACGAAGAGCCGGTCCGCGCGCCCCGGCTTCACATGGAATTCATAGGGCGTGCCATGCGCGCAGGCCGTTTCGCCGCCGGGTGCGATGGTCGTCCAGCCGGGTTCGAGCGCCGCCAGCGCCGGCAGCGGCTCCGCCGGTGCGCCGCGCATCGTCGTAAAGGCGCCCCAGGCCACGGCCGCCATCGCGGCAAAGCCGAGCGCAAGCGCCGGTGTGAATTTTGTCGTCTCTGCAGTCATGGCGCGTTTTCCTCCGGGGGCGGGGTGTTTTTGCGATTATGGGGGGTGCCGGGCCAGCGGCCTAGCCCCCGCTGCTGCGGCCCCGCCGATGCCGGTTCGCATGGCATTCGTCCCCGAAAAATGGCATTTTCAACGGCGAATCGCGGCAGGCGCCGTGAGGTACAGGCGAACACCGCATGAAAATCGGCGACACGCGGCCCGTTTCGACCACTTCCTCCTCGACCCAGCGCGAGCGCGGCCGGGCGGCGGGCGGCGCTAGCGGCGGCCGCACGGTCTCGGACACCGCCAGCATCATGGGCATCCCCGAGGCCGAGATCACGCCCGCCGTGCGCGATGCGCTGATGGCGCTGATGGGCGAGGTCGACCGTCTCCGGCGCGACATGACCACCCTGCAGGACCGGTTGCGTGAGGCCGAGAAGCTGGCCGATCACGATCCGCTGGTCCCTGTCCTCAACCGCCGCGCCTTTGTGCGCGAGCTGTCCCGCGTCATCGCCTTCGGGCGGCGCTATGGCGAGCCCGCCGGCCTTGTCTATTTCGACATCGACAATTTCAAGCAGGTCAACGACCTGCACGGTCATGCGGCGGGCGATGCCGCGCTCCATCACCTGACGAAGCTTGTTCTCGACAATATCCGCGAGACCGACATTGTGGGCCGCCTCGGCGGCGACGAGATCGGCGTCATCCTGGTGCGCGCCGACGAGGCGATGGCGAAAGCCAAGGCGGCGGGGCTGGCGAAGCTCGTCGCCGGGCAACCGCTCCAGTTCGAAGGCAAGACGCTGCAACTCTCGATTTCGGTCGGCGCCGTCGCCTTCACCGGCGAGGACCAGCCCGACGACGCGCTCGCCCGCGCCGACCGCGCCATGTACGAGGCCAAGCGCGGCGAGGAGTGAGCACCCGCGCCGCTTGCTGTTCCATACAAAACAGGCATATCACCCCGGCGCGAGCCGGGGTCCATGGGCGGCTGCGGCAAGCGGTGAGGTGAAGGGAAGAAGGACTCACGCGGAGCCGCGGAGACGCGGAGCCGCGGAGACGCAGAGAAGGGAAGATTTATTGCGCCTTCGGCGCGAAAAAAAATAAATCGTCATTGCGAGCGAAGCGAAGCAATCCAGAGAGCCACAAATTCTGTGTTTGACGCTTTCTGGATTGCTTCGTCGCTGACGCTCCTCGCAATGACGTCCTTGTTTATGGGATTCCATACCGCCGACGCGAAGCAGCTTCTTCGGCGCGCAGCGCCAGTATTCTTTCCTTCTCCGCGGCTCCGCGTCTCCGCGTGCAAAATCTTGACTTTGCCATGGACCGTCCATGGATACCGGCTTTCGCCGGTATGACAACTGTGGTTTTGGCGATGGGATCGGACCACCCCCACACCCGCCCCCTAAGCAATAATATCCGGAAACAATATGTCCTCGATTTCCTGGATGCGGTCGCGCAGATGCAGCTTGCGTTTTTTCAGCCGCTTGATCTGCAGGTGATCGGGGCGCGGCGTTGCCTCCAGCGCATAGATGGCGCTGTCGAGGTCGCGATGCTCTTCCCTGAGCGTCGCCAGCAGCTCGATGAGTTCCCGTTCTTCCCGTTCGGTCATTTTTGCGTCTTGTTCACGGGCTTGCGCACCGGCGCGCGGCGGCCTTGTTTCAGCGCCTCGCCCCAGCGCTGCGTTTCGGGCGCTTCGAGGCCGAAGAGATCGAGCATCCGCGCCGCGGTCTGCGTCACCATGGCGTCGATCGAGCCCGGCTGCGTATAGAGCGCGGGCACCGGCGGGGCGATGATGGCACCGATTTCCGACAATTGCGTCATGGTCCGCAAATGGCCGGTATGAAGCGGCGTCTCGCGCACCATCAGCACCAGCCGGCGCCGCTCCTTCAGCATAACGTCGGCCGCCCGCGTCAGCAGCGACGATGTGACGCCGGTTGCGATCTCCGACATGGTCCTGACCGAGCAGGGCGCCACGATCATGCCGAGCGTCCTGAACGAGCCGCTCGCGATCGCCGCGCCGATATCGTCCAGCCGGTAGCGCGTATGTGCCAGCGCCTCGACCTCTTTCGGTTTCAGGCCGGTCTCGTAGCCCAGCGTCATTTCGGCCGCTTTCGTCATCACCAGATGCGTCTCGACACCCAGTGAAGCCAGCATTTCAAGCAGGCGCACGCCATAGGCGACGCCGGAGGCGCCGGAGATGCCCACGACAAGACGGGGCGGATTTCGGCCGGATTTCTTCATAACTCCACGTTTACAACGCCAGCCGGTTCTTTGCGAGTGGGGTTCGACAAGGAGCGCGAAAAGAGTCAGACTTTGGGCATCTGAGGCTTAACGAAAGGACGGAATGAGATGGCTCTGGAGTCTCACATTGCCGAGCTTCGCGACCGCCACAAGGCGCTGGAACAGGAGATTGACGCCGAGATTCACCACCCGAGCAGCGATGACCTGCATATCGCGGAATTGAAAAAGCAGCGGCTTCGACTGAAAGAGGAGATCGAACGACTGGGCGGCGAACGATCCGCCGCCTGACCCCACGAAAAGCGAATCTCGCGAAAGTATTCCAGCGCCCGGCCCCCAGGCCCGGCGCTTTGTATTTCGGGGGTCTCATGGTGAAGACGGGGTTACCGGCGGGTCACCGTCTTGTGAAGTCCGTCTCATGAAATCTTAAGTCCCGGCGGTCAGGCTTGCAGCATGAACGGGCGCAAGAGGCGCGCCTGCCCGCAGGCTGGACTTTAGACATGGTACTCAGCGCCGATTACCCAACGCCGGTCAACGTCAACGGCTTCGCGTGCCGCAACTGCACCGAAGTCGAGCAGGCGAAAAAGAACATCGATCCCGCGCACCCGAAGTCCGGGCCGTTCGGCGCCGATGCCGACATGGACCCGACCGTGCCCGCGGGCGACGCAAGGAAGATCGAAGCCGCCGAAGAGAAAGCCCGCGCGCGCGGTGAAAACACGGCGAGCGACAAGGGCCATGCTGGCGATCCGTCGAAAGGCCGCGCCGTCAACATTCTCCTCTGATCCCGCCTAAAGTTCGTCCGCCTTCTCGCGCAGCTTGAATTTCTGCACCTTCCCCGTCGAGGTTTTCGGCAGCTCGGTGAAGATCACCGTCTTCGGGCATTTGAAATGGGCGAGATTGGCGCGGCAATGCGCGATCACGTCCGCCTCGCTCAGGCTCGCGCCCGTCCGCACCGTCACGAAGGCGCAAGGCGTCTCGCCCCATTTCTCGTCGGGCCGTGCCACGACGGCCGCTTCCAGAATATCCGGATGTTTGTAGAGCGCGTCCTCGACTTCGATGGAGGAAATATTCTCGCCGCCCGAAATGATGATGTCCTTCGAGCGGTCCTTGAGCTGGATGTAATTGTCGGCGTGCCAGACGCCGAGATCGCCGGAATGGAACCAGCCGCCGGCAAAGGCTTCGACGCTCGCCTTCGGGTTCTTCAGATAGCCCTTCATCACCACATTGCCGCGGAACATCACCTCGCCCATGGTCGCGCCGTCGCGCGGCACTTCCTCCATCGTCTCCGGATCGCGCACCGAAATCCCTTCCAGCACGACATAATTGACGCCCTGCCGCGCCTTCACATTGGCCCGCGCGTTCACCTCCATCTCGTCCCACTCGTCATGCCAGGCGTTCACCACCGCCGGCCCGTAGGTTTCGGTCAACCCATAGACATGGATCACGTTGAAGCCTTCGGCCTCGAGCTTGCGGATCGTCGCGGCGGGCGGCGGCGCGGCGGCGGCGAAATAATTGACGACATTCGGCAGCGGCTTCTTTTCTTCCGCCGTGGCGTTGATCAGAAATCCCATCACCGTCGGCGCGCCGGCCATATGCGTCACTCTATGTTCGGCAATCGCGGCAAAGATGTTCGCCGCCGTCACGCGGCGCAGGCACACATGCGTCCCCGCCACCACGCTCATCGACCAGGTGAAGCACCAGCCGTTGCAATGGAACATCGGCACCGTCCAGAGATAGACGGAACTCGCCTTCATTCCCGCCGTCACGATGTTGCCCATGCCAAGGAGGTAGGCGCCGCGATGGTGGTAGACGACGCCTTTCGGGTTCCCCGTCGTGCCGGAGGTATAATTCAGGCTGATCGCCTGCCATTCGTCGGCCGGCAATTGCCAGTTGAAATGCGGATCGCCCGCGGCGATGAAGCTCTCGTAATCCGTCTCGCCGATCTTCTCGCCCGGCCCGTCGTAGAACGCATCGTCGATGTCGATGACGAAGGGCTTGACCTTGGCCAGCGCCAGCGCTTCTTTCGCCAGCCCCGCGAATTCGCGATCAACGAACAGCGCCTTCGCTTCCCCGTGATCGAACATGAAGCCGATGGCGGCGGCGTCGAGCCGCGTGTTGATGGTGTTGACGACCGCGCCGGTCATCGCCGGCCCGTAATGCAGTTCCAGCATTTCGGGAATGTTCGGCGCGATCACCGCCACCGTGTCCCCAAGCCCGATCCCGCGTTCGGCAAGCGCCGAGGCGAGCCTGCGGCAGCGCGCATAAAGTTCCGCGTAGGGGCGCCGCAAATCCCCATGCACCACCGCCACCTTCTCGGGATAAACCTCCGCCGCCCGCTTCAGGAAACTCAGCGGCGACAGCGGCTGGTGATTGGCCGGGTTCTTGTCGAGACCGGTTTCATAGGGGGTCGTCATGGGAATGCCTCGTGGCGCGCGGAAGGGAAGAATGTGCCGAC
>NZ_JBBECC010000057.1:0-5839 GCF_040882025.1 Parvibaculum sp.
CGAGGATTGTAGAGTGACGCATACGCAGCACCGGCAATCAAACCGCTCAACAGGACAACACCAACGATCAGCTTTTTCTTGTCCATTGGAAAACCCCTTTCGGTTGAGATTTTACCGTAACGCCGGTCCCAGCATCACGCCAAGCATTTAATCTCCGCTGCGTCCGGTGCGGGTTAGAGCGTGATAGACGATCAAGAGTGGGGATGAATTGATGGCGCTGGCGACGATAGGAATGGGCTTCCTGATCCTGATGGCGGGCTGTCTGCTGGGGCGGCGCTGGGACCGCCCGGGCCGGATCGTCATTGTGACCGGCGCGGCCATCATGTTGCTTGGCACACTCTTGGCTTTTCTTGTGCGACTCGCCGATTTGTGAGTGAGTGGTAACTCCGCCCACGGACTAACCTACGCGAGATTTACTTTTGCCCATTAAATATCCGGTTGCCATCGGAACGGTGGTTCTTTGCGACTACGCCCTTGGCGGATTCCGAAAGCCCGAGATGATCAAGAAGCGTCCGGCGGTCGTTATTTCGCCGCGCCTTCCTTATCGCGATAGCCTCTGCACGGTTGTCCCCCTGAGCGGAACCGCGCCCAATAACAAGATCGAATATCAGCGTCGAATCGAATTGGAAGAGGCGCTTCCCCATCCATTTCCGCTCTCTGTCTGGTGGGCAAAATGTGACATGCTCGCAACAGTGGGGTTCCAAAGACTTGATTTGTTTCGAACTGAACGGATGGTTGGCGGCAAGCGAAAGTACATTCACCCTAAGCTTTCTGCGGAACAAATAGCGGAGGTCCACAAAGGCGTCCTTTTCGCCATCGGGCTGGGGTCCTTGACTAGGGGTGGCCAATAGACCACATATCTGGGGATTGCTCGCGGCATGCCGTTGAGCCTCAAGACCACCTTAGGGTGGCAAGCCCCGCACTGGCGATTCCAAGCCGCGCGGGGCTTCCCTTTTTCTAGGCCAGCGCCCAGCCCTTGTAGTCCCCGGCCATTCCAGCCCCCTTTGCCAGCCCATCGGCTTGCAGGCCCGTCAGACAGGCCCCTATGCGCTTGCGGATCAGGACGAAGGTTGCTTCGTCGGCCCGCAGGCCCCGGTCCTTCATCCATGCCTCAGTCACGTCCCGCGACGTGACCGGCCCCGTGGCGTCCCGTAGGAATGTCAGGACGAAGCGTCTGACGTGGCCGTGACGGGCGCGGTGCTTGGTCACATAGCGCTGTATCGCTTCCGGGGTGTTGGCCGGATCGAATAGCGCAATGCAGGCGTCCAGATGGTCTATGTCGCATGTGACCTTGCGGGTCTCAGCCTCAAGATGCTTGCGGAGCTTCAAGAGCTGATCCCGCTTGGCGGTAAGGCCAGCGACCGTGTTGGGGCGTTCCGTTGTCATGGAGTAGAAAGTACCCCCGGACCCCCGAAAGGTGAGGTAGAATCTCTGGTGTGTTTGCTACCTAATGCCGGAGTTTCCGCGTCAGGTTCTGGACAGCCTGCGTCAGCCTTTGGAAACCGGCGAGGCCGTCGTTGCGCGTGCCAATGCGCACATAACATTTCCGGCCCGCTTTCAGCTTGTCGCGGCGATGAACCCCTGCCGTTGCGGCCATGCGGGCGATGCGGCCCCCGCCAGTCCGCGCGTGCCGCGCTGCGTCGGCGATTATCAGGCGAAACTGTCGGGCCCGATGCTCGACCGCATTGACATTCACATCGAGGTACCGCCGGTCGCGCATGCGGATCTGGCGCTGCCGCCGCCGGCCGAAGGCTCGCCCGAGGTTGCCCGGCGCGTCGCCGTTGCGCGCGACATCCAGGAAAAGCGTTTCGCCGAACTCGCCGGCCCGCAATCCATGCTGCTCAACGCCCATGTCGAGGGCGAACTGCTCGACCGCATCGCCGCGCCGGATGATCCCGGCAAGCGCCTGCTGGTCGAAGCGTCGGAACGCATGGGCCTCACCGCCCGCGGCTATCACCGCGTATTGCGCGTCGCGCGAACGCTGGCCGATCTCGAAGGCGCGGGCGGCGTCCAGCGCATCCACATCGCCGAGGCGCTCGCCTATCGCGAAACCATCGCCGGCAAACTCGGCGCGGCGGCGTGACGCGTCTCTTCACCTTTCGCTAACCATAAGCCTTAGCGCTTTCTCAAGTGCCGGGAAGGCACAGTCGGGTCTTGTCGACATGCCCGGCCAATGGCCGGCAGCCGCGGAACCCGTATGCCTGTCCTTGCCTTCGACCAGACGCCCATCTTCCTGCTCGGGCTCGCTGCCGTCCTGTTTCTGGGCGTCGAGGCCTGGCGTCGCGCCTCGGCCCGCGCGACCGCGCATCTCCGCGAGATCGAGGTGCTGCAGGCCCGCGTCGAAACGCTGCGCGACGAGAAATGGGAGATCGCCGAACGCGAGGCGCGACTTGCGGATCTGCTGCGCGCACAGGGCGACCTCATCACCCGCAAGGACCTGCAGGCCCGTCTCACCTATGTCAACGACGTCTTCTGCGACACCTTCGGCAAGACCCGCGCCGAGGTGATCGGCCGCCCGTTCCTGCCGGAAGTGCCCGAAGGTGACGCGCCGCGCATGCTGGCAAGCTTCGCCGGTCTCGCGACGCCGCCCTATCGCATCCGTTTCGACGAGCGCGCGGTGACGATGCGCGGCCCTCGCTGGATCGCCTGGGAGGAATTCGCGATCCGCGACGACGACGGCAAGCTTGTTGAAATTCAGTCGGTCGGCCGAGACGTCACCGACCGCAAGCTGGCGGAAGAAAAACTCGCCGACGCGCTGAAACTCGCCAAGGAAGCCAATCGCGCAAAAAGCCTCTTCCTCGCCACCATGAGCCATGAAATCCGTACACCGATGAACGGTGTCATCGGTATGACGCAGTTGCTGCTCGACACCAGACTCGCGCCCGCCCAGCGTTCCTATGCCGAAGCCGTGCGTGCCTCGGGCCAGGCGCTTCTCGCGATCATCAACGACATTCTCGACTATTCGAAAATCGAGGCCGGAAAGGTCACGCTTGAGGAAGCGCCTTTCGATCCGCGTCATGTGCTCGAAAGCGTGGCCGAGCTGCTGGCGCCCCGTGCCTTCGACAAGGGCCTCGAAATCGTCACCGACATTTCGGCGTCCGTGCCCAAACGCCTTCTCGGCGACGAGCCGCGCATCCGCCAGATATTGATCAACCTTGCGGGCAACGCGATCAAGTTTACAGGTGCGGGTGGTGTCGCGCTGCGTCTCTCCCGCACCGGCGCCCACACCGGAGACCGCGCCGAATTGCTGCTCGAAATCGAGGACACCGGCATCGGCATGGACGAGACGAGCCTCGAACACATCTTCGACGAATTTGCGCAGGCCGATCAGTCCCACGCCCGTCAATACGAAGGCACCGGCCTCGGTCTTGCGATCACGCGCCGGCTGGTACTGGCCATGGGCGGCCGCATCGAAGTCGAAAGCACACGCGGTCGGGGCTCGACCTTCCGCGCGCATCTGCCGCTCCGTATCGCCGAGCCCGCGCCGGGCGCTGCCGCGCTGTCGGCGCTCGAAGGCTTTCGTGTGCTGATCCTCAACGATCGCCCGATGCTGGCCGCAGGCCTCGCCCGCGCCGCTTCTGCCGCCGGCGCCGAAACGCATCTGGTGACGGACAGCGAGGCGCTGGCGCGCGCGCTGGCCGCCGCGCCCGCCGATGTCTTTATTTGTCCGGCCGATAGCGCCGCCGGCGAGGGCGCGGTGCTTGCCGCCGAGGCGCGCCGCCTGCAAAGCGATATCGGCACGCTGGTGCTGCTCCACCCGCAGGATCGCAACCGCCTCGATGCGTTGACGCAAGGCGACGCGGCGCCCTTTGACGGCTATCTGGTGCGTCCCGTCCGCGCCGCCTCTCTGATCGGCCGTTTGACCGATCTGCGCGTGCGCGGTTGGGCCGGCGATATCGGTGCGCCATACGCGCCTGATTTCGCCGCCGAAGCCGAGATGCTGTCCGAGCCGGCCCCGCGCAAGGCCCTCACCGCGCCCGCGCTGTCGCTTTGCGTGCTGGTGGCCGAGGACAATGAGATCAACGCCCTCCTGACACGCACGCTTCTCGAACATACAGGCCACAGCGTCCGCCTTGCCCGCAACGGTGTCGAGGCGGTCGCCGCAATCGAGGCCGACACGGCCGGCGAAATCGACCTGATCCTGATGGATCTCCACATGCCGGGCATGGATGGTTTCGAGGCGACGGCGCGCATCCGCGCGTTTGAAACCGCGCATGCCGCCCTGCCCATCATCGCGCTGACGGCCAACGCCATGGCCGAAGACCGTCAGGCCTGCCTCGACGCCGCGATGGACGATTATCTGTCCAAGCCCGTTGCCGCCGATGCCCTCAATGTGGCGCTGGCCGCCTGGGCGGGCCGCCGCTCGCCGCATGGAACGCTTGCTGGCGAAACGGCGAATCTCGCCTAAAGTGAAGTCCGTTTGCGCCGGATGAACCGGCAGTTACGGAACCGGGTGGGGGTATTGCGATGGCGGCGAGCAAGAGCGATGGCCGAATGAGCCTCGCCGAATTGTGGAAGGTCTATGCCGAGCCGCGCATCCTCATCATGCTGCTGCTGGGCTTCTCGGCCGGCCTGCCATATCTCCTCGTCTTCTCGACGCTTTCGGCTTGGCTGCGCGAGGTCGGTATCACGCGCACTGAAATCGGTCTGCTGAGCTATGTCGGGCTTGCCTACACGATCAAGTTTCTCTGGGCCCCGATTCTCGACCGCATTCGTCTTCCCCTTCTCGACCGTCTTCTCGGCAAACGCCGCGCCTGGATGATTTTCGCGCAGACGGTCGCCGCGGCGGCCCTCATCGCCATCTCGCTCAGCGATCCCGCCGTGTCGCTGGTTCCCGTCGTCTTCGGGGCGCTTGTTCTCGCCTTTGCTTCCGCGACACAGGATATTTCCATCGACGCCTGGCGCATCGAGGCCGCCTCGGATGAAAAGCAGGGCGCGATGGCCGCCGTCTATCAGCTTGGCTATCGCTTCGCGCTTATCGGCTCGGGCGCCGGCGCGCTCTACATTGCCGATTTCATCTCCTGGCAGGCAGCCTATCTCTCGATGGCGGCGTTGATGCTGGTTGGCATCGGCGCAGCACTTCTCGCACCGCGGCTGCCGGAGGCCGAGGCGCCGATCATCGGCGAAGAAGCGATGGCCGACATCGTGCGCCGCTTCCACATGCAGGGACCTCTCGAAGCCGCCTTCGCCTGGACATACCGCGCCATCGTCGCGCCCTTCGTCGATTTCTTCGGCCGCTACGGCTGGTGGTCGCTTGCGATGCTGGCCTTGATCGGCCTCTATCGCGTGCCCGACTTCGTGATGGGCGTGATGGCGAACCCGCTTTACATCGACATCGGTTTCTCGCTTTCGACCATCGCCACGGTGGTCAAGCTCTATGGCATCTGGATGACGATCGCGGGCGCTGTCGTCGGCGGTCTTGCCGTCGTCCGTTTCGGCATCCTGCGCACGCTGCTGGTCGGCGCGCTTGCCGCCACGCTCACCAATCTGGTTTTCGTCTGGCTGGCGATGCGCGGCGCCGATCCCACGGCGCTGGCAATTACGATCAGCGCCGAGAATTTTTCCGGCGGGTTCGCGGGCACCTGTCTCATCGCCTATATGTCGAGCCTGGTGAACCATCAATTCGCGGCCACGCAATATGCGCTCTTCAGTTCAGCCTTCGCCTTGCCGGGCAAGATACTGGGTGGCCTGTCGGGCGTTATGGTCGACTGGTACGCGGTTCGCCCCGCCATCGCCGAAGCGTTGGTTGGCGTGGCGCCGGGCCTCACGCCCGCCACGGTTGGTTATGTGCCCTTCTTCATCTCGACCGCGCTGATGGGCGTGCCGGCCATCCTGCTGA
>NZ_JBBECC010000058.1:0-35526 GCF_040882025.1 Parvibaculum sp.
TCGAGATACTCGGCGACCAGCGCCCGCGCATTCGCGCGCGCCAGCGCCGTGTCGAGATTTTCAAGTTCGCCGCCCAGCGTCGCGTCGATCACCGCATCGAGGTTCGAGGCCGCATTGTCGCCGATGCAGTCGCGCGCATCGGCCAGCGTCACTTCGCGCGTCGCGCCGTTCTCGCCCGTGCCCATATAGAGCACCAGCTTTTCAAGTTCGTTCTGCGTCACGCCGCGATCTGACCCAAGATGGGAAAGAAGATAATCGAGCGCCGCCGGTTCGGCTTTCAGTCCCGCCGTGCCGAGCCGCGCGCGGATGACCTCGCCGAGCGTTCCGATGTCGTCGGCATAGCAGGGCAGGGCGGCCGCGTTCGCCGCTTCCTCGAAGAGCAGACGCAGTGACGAGCGCGGGCCGAGTTCGCCGCCTTCGGCCAGCACCAGCGCGTCGCCGATCGGATTTTCGAGAAACGAGGTTACGGTCTTTGTTGCGCTGTCGCCGATGCCGCGCAGGCGCACGACGCGCCGTCCGCCCAGCATCGAGATCGAGGCCGCCTCGTCGGCGAGCCGCGCCGGATCGCTTTTCAAATCGCTGTCGGAAATTTCGGTGAGACGAAAGGGATCGGCGAGATCGTCGAGAATGCTCAGCGCCAGGCTTTCGATGCGCTGGCGCACAAGGCCGGCATCGGGTCCGTAGACCAGCACCGCGACGATGTCGGCGGGCGGCTTTGCGGCGAAACGATCTGCGTCCTGGGGTTTTACTTTCAAGGCGTTCTTCGCCGTTCGGTCAAAGCGCTGCGTCCGCCACGCGCGGATGCCGGTTGAAGTGAATACCGAGCTGCAGCTTGATGTCGTCGGCGACGGCTTTGGCGATACGCGATTGCGCGTCGCGCGCCGCGACGATGTTGGCGAATTCGGAATCGACGCGGTTGTAGGAGGTGCGCGAGCGCGCCACCGAGCGCATCACCGGCTTGCCGGTTTCGGTGTCGACCAGGCGGAAGGGAACGACCAGCACCAGATTCTTGCGCGTCACCTCGGCGTCCTGCTCGATCGCGACATCCTCGTCATAGATCGACGGCGCCAGCTCGACGCGGTAGGCGGGGTTTGCCGGCGGGTTGCCGGAGGACGACAGAAGATCGAGCAGCCCGTATTTCAGTTCGCGGCCGAGATCGTTCTCGGGCGCCAGGACATCGACCATCGAGAGGTCGGCCGTGATGCCCGCGCTGTTGCTGTGTTCGGCATAGAGCGGCGTGAAGCCGCAAGCCGGCAGCGCCAGCAAAGCGAGCAGCAATGCACCGAGGCGAAGGTCAGACCACGACATTGACAATCTTGCCCGGCACGACGATGACCTTGCGAACCGCTTTTCCATCGATCGCCTTCCCCACCTTTTCGAGCGCCAGCGCCGCGCGTTCGACCGTCTCGTTGTCCGCATCCCGGGCGATGGTCAGCTCGTCGCGGCGCTTGCCGTTGACCTGCACGGCAATCGTGACGGAGTCTTCCACGATGAGGGCCTTGTCGGCAACCGGCCATTCAGTGTCGACCGCAGGCGTTTCGTGGCCAAGCGCCGCCCAGCACTCCTCGGCCAGATGTGGCATCATCGGCGCGGCGGCCAGCACCATCATCTCCAGCGCCTCGCGTTTGGCCCATTTCCCGGCCTCGTTGCTCGCCGTGAAGCCCGAAATCGCGTTGGCGAGTTCATAGATGCGGGCGACCGCGCGGTTGAAGCGCAGGTTCTCGATGTCGTCGGTCAGCGCGTCGAGCGCCTTGTGTGCGGCGCGGCGGAGCGCCAGCGAGGCTTCGTCGAAATCATTGGGCGTGGCCGTTCCGATCTCGGCGAGTTCGTCCGGCGTCGCGGTCACCAGCCGCCAGAAGCGCTGCGTGAAGCGCCAGGCGCCTTCGGCGCCGGCGTCGGTCCATTGCACGTCGCGCTCGGGCGGGCTGTCCGACAGCATGAACCAGCGTGAAGTGTCGGCGCCGTATTGCTGGATAATGTCGTCGGGGTCGACCGTGTTCTTTTTCGACTTCGACATTTTCTCGACCGAGCCGATGGTCACTGCCGCGCCATCGGAAATCCGTTTCGCGATGCGCGTGCCGCCCGCCGTTTCGATCGTGACATCGGAAGGCGGCAGCCATCGGCCGTCGGCGTCCCGATAGGTTTCGTGATTGACCATGCCTTGTGTGAACAGCCGCGCAAACGGCTCGTCGAGACCGACATGTCCGAGGCGGTGCATGGCGCGGGTGAAAAATCGCGAATAGAGCAGATGCAGGATCGCGTGTTCGACGCCGCCGATATACTGGTCGACCGGCAGCCAGCGATCGGTCGCGGCGCGGTCGGTCGGGCCTGCGGCTTTGGGTGCGCAGAAGCGCGCGAAGTACCAGGATGAATCGACAAAGGTGTCGAACGTATCCGTTTCGCGGCGCGCGGGCTTGCCGCATTTCGGACAGTCGACATGTTTCCAGGTCGGATGGCGGTCGAGCGGATTGCCCGGCTTGTCGAAGGTTACATCGTCGGGCAGCACGACGGGCAATTGCTCGCGCGGGACGGGCACGATGCCGCAATCGTCGCAATGAACGACCGGGATCGGACAACCCCAATAGCGCTGGCGCGAAATGCCCCAGTCGCGCAGACGATAATTGATCGTGCCCTGCCCGAGTTTCATTGCTTCGAGCTTTTCGATGGCGGTGCGCTTTGCCGCCGTCACGTCGAGCCCGTTCAGGAAACCGGAATTGACCGCGACCCCGTCGCCGGTAAAGGCGTTCGTGCCATGGGCGGCCAGCTCTTCGATGAAACCTGCCTGCGCCGCCGCATCCATTTCCTTCGGCGCGACGACCGGGATCACCGGCAGCTTGTATTTGCGCGCGAAGTCGAGGTCGCGCTGGTCATGCGCCGGGCAGGCGAAGATCGCGCCGGTGCCGTATTCCATCAAAACGAAATTGGCGACATAGACCGGCAGCGTCTTGCCTTCGATAAAGGGATGACGTGCCGTGAGGCCAGTATCGAAGCCCATCTTCTCGGCTGTCTCTATCGCTTCCTCCGACGTGCCGATCTGATCGCACTTCTTTATGAAGGCTTGCAGCGCTTCGTTATCCGCCGCCAGCTTTTGCGTCAGCGGGTGATGCGGCGAGAGCGCACAGAAGCTTGCGCCGAACAGTGTGTCGGGCCGGGTCGTAAATATTTCGAGCCGGTAGTCCGGATCGTCCGCGATGCCCTCGAGCGTGAAGAAGACCTTCGCGCCTTCCGAGCGGCCGATCCAGTTTCGCTGCATCGTCCGGACTTTTTCGGGCCAGTGCTCCAGCGTCTCGAGGCCGGCGAGCAGCTCGTCGGCGAAGTCGGTGATGTTCAGGAACCATTGTGTCAGTTCGCGGCGCTCGACCGGCGCGCCCGAGCGCCAGCCGCAGCCGTCGATCACCTGTTCGTTGGCGAGCACGGTGTTGTCGACCGGATCCCAGTTGACCATGCTCTTCTTGCGGCTGACGAGGCCGGCTTCCAGAAAGTCGAGAAAGAGCGCCTGCTCGTGGCCGTAATATTCGGGGTCGCAGGTCGCGAATTCGCGCTCCCAGTCGATGGACAGACCGATCGCCTTCAGCTGCGCGCGCATCGCCGCAATGTTGTCGTAGGTCCAGCCTTTTGGGTGAAGGTTCTTTTCCATCGCCGCGTTTTCGGCGGCCAGTCCGAAAGCGTCCCAGCCCATCGGGTGCAGCACATCGAAGCCGCGGGCCCGCTTGTAGCGCGCGATGACGTCGCCCAGCGTGTAGTTGCGGACGTGCCCCATGTGAATGCGCCCCGACGGATAAGGGAACATTTCAAGAACATAATATTTTGGGCGACCGCTCGCACCGGCGGCGTCGGGCGTGCGGAAGGCACCCCGCTCCTCCCAGACCTTTTGCCATTTCGGCTCGGCGGCGCGGGCGTTGTAACGATCGTTGGGGCGTGGAGACATGGCTGTCGGCTGGTCCGTTTTCATCCGGACCGCTAGCGGCTCTCGGCGGCCTCGATGGTGCTGATGCGGAGCTGGCGCGCGCGCACCAGAATGGCGTTTTCGATCTGCAGCGGCGTGTTGCCGGCAACCGCCGCATCGATCCATTCGCCGGTGCCGTTATCGGCCCGTGTCTGGCGGAAAACAGCCACTTTCACGCCGTCGGCGCGCAGCCGGCGGTCGAGAATATAGACCGTGACCTTGAAGCGCTCGCCCGGCGTTTTCGGATCCTGGTACCAGTCGGTGATGATGACGCCGCCGAAGGGATCGGCCGATGTCAGCGGCATGAAGGCGATGGTGTCGAGCGAAGCGCGCCAGAGGAAGCTGTTGACGCCGATGCCTGTGCCCGCTTCCGCGTCGCCGGAGCCGCCGCCGAACAGCGTCAGCCCGTCCTCACCGAAAATCGATTCGCGCTCCAGCTCGCCGGTCGGGTTGTTGGGGCCGCTCTTGCCGGTCGGCTGGCCTGGGTAGTTCGACGTCGAAGGACCGCAGGCGGTCAGGCCGAGAATGGCGGCAAAAGCCAACGCGGCGGCGGCGCGTCTGGCGCCTTTCGTTCCGGTCATGATCATTATTTACGGCAAGCCTCTCGCGTTACGCCTCTCTCATCCGCCTGCCGGTTCTTGCGCCATGGGCTTGCGGAGAGCAAGTAAATTCACATACCGGTCGCGCGTTGCGGCCAGCGCCCCTTCGATGCATCGTGCGCCTTTATAGCGAGATAAGGCGGCCTCCCGCAATCTCGGTCATTGCGGCGCTTTGCCTGCGTCTCTCGTCCCCCCTGAGGTGACCCGACTGTTGCCCTCAAGGCACAGCCATCGCCGGTTACGGTGGAGCGCCCGCGGGTCAATTTTGGTCCCGCTCAGCTCGATCCTCCGGGCCCGGAATCCGCATCGTTATTGAGTCGCGTAGCCGCCCGCGAGAGTCCGGCGGCCAATCCTGTTCACCGCTCATTAACCAGGGGAGACCGATTTGTGCCCTTTCCGCAACATGCGCCGACATTCCTTCTCCATGCGAGCCGGTTTGCTTGACCCGAAGGGGCGATCAACGGATTAATCGGGTTACGCGCTCGGGGGGCAGTTTCGGTCGGCCCGGCGATGGACGCGGCCATGGGGGGTTTTCCGATGGCTCGTGCGAATGGAACAGCTCATAGCTGATACTGCGAGGAACACATGAAAAAGATTCTCCTTGGGACGACTGCTCTCGTCTCGGCCGGCATGATCGCCGGTCCGGCGCTCGCGAGCGATCCGCTGACCGTCACGGTCGGCGGCACGGTCACGGCCGGCTTCTACTACATCGACGCCGACGACATCGGTCCTGGCGTTGAGATACAACAGACAGCCGTCAAGCTTGTCGCGCGCAACATCGACATCAAGGCCGAAGGCACGCTCGACAACGGCATGGTCGCCGGTGTCCTCGCGACGCTTTCGCTTGGCGACGACTGGAACACGCATGCCGCCAACAACGATGCGGCGTTCCGCGAACTCTTCGCCTACCTCGAAGGTGGCTTCGGCCGCTTCGAAATCGGCGGTACGGATGGCTCGGCATTCAAGATGCACTACACCTCGCCCTGGTTCGTGCCGGGTAACGGTGTCGACAGCCCGAACATCCTGAACACGCTCGGCGCAACAGGCGGTTACGGTTTCCGGCACGCGACCTTCTCGCTGATGGCCGCCGACGCCAACAAGGTGAGCTACTTCACCCCGCGTTTCGCCGGCTTCCAGCTCGGCCTGTCCTACACGCCTGAAGTCTCGTTCAATGGTCCGAACCCGAACGGCCTCGGCATCATTGGGAGCGGCACGCTTGGCCGTATCGACGATGTGGTCGAAGTCGCCCTCAACTATGCCGGTTCGTTCGGTTCGGTTGATCTCGGCGTTGACGGCTTCTACGTGACGGGCGAAGCCAATACGGCCGTCGGTGTCTCGAGCGATCCGGTCGAGTGGGGCGCCGGCCTCAACCTCGGTCTGGCCGGCTTCACCCTTGGTGGTGCCTGGTACCAGTCGGAAGATCTCGGCGTCACGGGCGTGTCCGTCCCGCAATTGTCGACACTTGGTATCGAAGAAGAAGTGTGGACGGTTGGCCTCTCCTATGCGACCGGTCCGTGGACGGTTGGTGTTGCCTATCTCGAGGACGAAATTTCGAATGCGGCCGGAACCTCGGTTGACATCAATACGATCCAGACCGGTGGTGGCTATAATCTCGGCTCGGGCGTGGATGTCGGTCTTGATGTCCAGTTTTCGGAAATCAGCTTCGGTGGTGTTTCCTACGACTCGCAGTCGGCGGGTGTCGTCCTTTCGATCGGCTTCTGATCGCTACGGCGTTTGATCGTTCGAAAGACGAACCAGAAGACTTATGGAGAGCGGGCGTCAAGCCCGCTCTCTTTTTTTATGTGCCGCTCTTTGGTAGACAGGGCCCGATACGACCAACAGGTTGAAGGATCGCAGCATGGGCGCCCTGATCTGGCTCGCCTCCTATCCGAAGTCGGGAAACACCTGGATGCGCAGCTTCCTGCACAATCTGTTCAGGAACGAGCACAAGCCCGTCAGTATCAATGAGATCGACGATTTCTGTCTCAGCGGCTCGGTGGTCCATTGGTACCGGGGCTATATATCGACGCCGTTGCAGGAAATAACCGAGGAGGAAACGGCGCGCTACCGGATGCAGGTTCAGCGCGATTTCACGACCGTCTTTCCCGACTCCGTTTTCGTGAAAACACATAACTATCTCGGCGATCACCAGGGCGTGCCGCTTCACAACATGGATGTAACCGCGGGCGCTATCTATATCGTGCGCAATCCACTCGATGTTGTGCTGTCCATGATGCCGCATTTCGGCATATCGCTCGAAGAGGCGATCGAGTCGCTCGCCAATGAAGCGGCGGGAACCATGCGCACCGCGACGCATGTTCCGGAGCATTACGGCTCCTGGTCAACCAATGTCCGTACATGGACACGCCAGCCAAGTCCCGGCTTATTTGTCGTTCGCTATGAAGATATGCTGGACAAACCGCGCAAGACCTTCAAGCAGGTAACAAAGTTTCTCGGGCTCAATCCGTCTCAGGAACGCATTGAGCGCGCCATCAAGTTTTCCTCTTTCAAGACGTTGAAGACGCAGGAAGAGAAGACGGGCTTCAAGGAAAGGCCCGGCATTTCGAAATCTTTCTTCCGCGAAGGGAAACGGGACCAGTGGCGCGCGAAACTGACGCCGGACCAGGTGCGCCGTATCATCGCCGATCATCATGAACAGATGGCACGCTTCGGCTATATTCCCGAAGACTACAAGGATGCCGTGCCGGCCGAGAAGGCGGTATCCAATGTGGACGGATGACGGCAAGGCAGCTGGAAGCGTGCATTCCTCATTTTACGTGAAAGCTGCGCCGAGCCGTGGCGCGAGAAGCTGACGCCACGAAAATTCGTCGAATCGTCGCCGATCATCGCGCGCAAATGCAACGCTTCGGTTGTGTACCGGCGGATTATGCTTGAAGAAATCCGATCCCGGCGATGCCGGCGGCACCGGTTCCGGTGAGGCGTTTGACGTCGTCTGCTGTCGCGATGCCACCCAGCGCGTAGGGGGCCATTCCGAGCGAGCGGGCAAGACGGGCCAGAACGGCGAACTTGAGTATGCCGAGCGCGGGCGCGCCCGGATGGCTTGCCGTCGGAAAGACAGGCGAGATCAGTATGGCATTGGCGCCCGCGCGCGCGGCTTCATGAACAGCTGCTTCGGAGTGCGCCGCGGCCGTGACGATCCCATAGCTTTCCTTGTACGGACGCTTGAGAAAGCGCTCAGGCAAATGAAGACCATCCACGCCGAGGCGGCGCGTCGGTCCTGGTTCTCCAGCCAGCAACAACAGGCATCCTTTGGCCCGCGCCACACGGGCGACGTGTTGCATCGTGGCTGCGTTGGGCCGTTCCCCATAGCTGCGCCAGATCAACGCCTCTCCGCGCGGCAGCGCATCGAGTGCCGCCAGGGGGTCGGGCAAGCGCGTGGCATCGGTCATGCCGATCAGGACGACCCCTCCGGAGCCCTGCGCGAGGCGCCGCGCAGCGGAACGCAGCTGCGCTGTTTTCCTGGCGGCGATTGTCCGCTGCTTGTTTCGGCCGGCTTCTGACACTAGTTTCGCCCCCGGGAGTTTCCAAACGTGAAGAGTACGACAATGACTTTGCCGGACGCCAGTCAGAGCGGTTCTTCGCCTGCTGCCCGCCTCGCCGCCATCCGGTCGCGCATCGGCAAGGCGGCGCGCGAGGCCGGGCGCGCATCGCAAGACGTCACGCTCGTTGCCGTTTCGAAGACGTTTGGCGAAGAGGATATCCTGCCACTGATCGAGGCCGGTCAGCGCGTTTTCGGCGAAAACCGGGTGCAGGAGGCCAGCGCCAAATGGGCGTCCCTCACGCAACGGTTTCCCGATCTCGAACTTCATATGATCGGCCCCTTGCAGACCAACAAGCTCGATGAAGCCATCAAGCTGTTCGGTGTCCTTCATACACTCGATCGCGAGAAACTGGCGCTGGCGCTCGTCAAGGCGCGCGACAAGGGTGCGACGCTGCCCCATCTTTTCGTGCAGGTGAATACGGGCGAGGAGCCGCAGAAAGCCGGAATCGCGCCTGCGAATACAGACATGTTTCTCGCCCGGTGTCGCGAGGAATGGCAGCTCGATATCGAGGGGTTGATGTGCATTCCTCCGCTCGACGAGGAGTCCGCACTTCATTTCGCGCTTCTCGAAAAACTTGCGCGCCGCAACGGTCTGACAAAGCTTTCGATGGGCATGAGCGACGATTTTGAAAAGGCCATCGCGTTCGGTGCAACCCATGTTCGCGTCGGCAGCGCGCTGTTCGGCGCGCGCGACTAGAGCAGTTTCGCTTTTCTCTGAATCGCGAAACTGCTCTAGGTCGTTGTTTTGGCGCGTTTCCGGACGGCGAACCGGCTTCCACTTCGCCTGGAAACGCTCTAGAGGTCGCCGATCCGCATTCTTGTTTGCGGTTTGCAGCGCGCCAGTACCTTCAACATGTCGGCGAGCCGCAAAGCGACACAGCCTTCGGTTGGCTGCAGGGCACCGCCTTTCTCGTTCGCCAAGTGAAAAAAGATGGCGCTGCCGGCACCGGGCCGTGGCGGATTGTCGTTGTGGCCGAGTACGACGACAAGATCGTAGAGGTGGTCGTTGCGCCACATTGCCTCGGCGCTGGCCGGATAGGGCAGGCGGACCGGCCGGTTGTAGGCGGGATCGCCCGGCGCGTCGCACCAACCATCGTCGGGAGCTATCGGGAGTATCGGCAAGGCGGTCTCTGGCGTGGACAGTCGGTCGGACCGATATCGAAGGTTTCGGAGCGGAAAGAGACCAATGGGTGTGGCGCCGTCACCTTCGCGCTTGTCATCCACCAATCCAGTGCGTCCCAAAGCACAGGTAAAGCTCAGGTCGCCGAAAGTCAGCCGGCCGAGCGATTCGCCCGGCATTGCCGCAACTTCAATATCGAGAATGCCGGAGGAAGACGCCATGACGGCGTCAGGTTAGGCGGTGAGCGCCAATCATGCCAGTGGGCATCAACGCACGTGCTTCAAGGCATCGTATTTGTCGAGGGCCTGATTCATGGCGCTCAGAATATCGGCAGGGGCTGCAGCGCTGTCCTCATCGCCATCGGCCGGGCCCTCCATGTCGAGGCTCATGCGCGGCGCAACGGCCGCCATCCCTTTTTCGATCGCTTCGGCGTTGTCGAATGAACCGATCAATGCCGCGAAGGCCTCCGGGCTCAGTTGCGGCAGGCCGGCCCCACCCGAGACGGGCGCCGTCATGGGCTTTGCTGAAGCGGCTGTTTGCCCGGCTTTCGCGTTGGCCTGGGCCGGGACATCCTTGCTGGCGGTCGCGGTACTGGCGGTCTGGATCGGGGTCTCACCGGAGGGTGCCTCCGGCTTGAAAAGCGCGGCATAGAGCTGATCGCCGATGCCCTGCTCGCCGGAACCGCCGGCGAGGGCGAGGCTTGCGACCGAAGCAACGAGACCGATCGGACCGCCATAGAGCGCGCCGCCCGCGATGCGGGCTTGCGGGCTGATCTTGTCGCCGGTCAAGCCACGATAGACGTCGGCTACGACGGGGATGTGCTGGAGCGGATTCAGCGTGTCGATCAGGTCGTGAAAGCTGAGCTCGGTCCCTTCAGAGGTGCGGCCCTCGCGGCGCGCGGCGCGCAGATCGGCAAAGGCGGCTGAGGCCATATTGTGCTTGCCGGCGGCGAGCGGCTGGGGATGGGCGAGGGCATCTATCATACCTTGTCCGACGCAAATGACGGGCCAGAGCGCAAAGCCCGAAAAACAGCCATATTCGATCGTATTTCGACGATGATAATGGGGCCATGCGGCATTTTTTGCCGTCCGGCCCCTTCTGGTGCCGATCACATCTTCCCGCGTTGGTTGCCGGAACGAGCTATGGCAAACTCCGGCCGCGCGCCTCACTTGGGGGCGTCGTGTATTTGGGACCGAAGAGTATGGCGAAAAAACCCTCTTTTCCGGGGTCGGCCAAGGGGCCTGTCTTCGCGCCGCAGGGGGGTATGCGGCCGACTGTCGGGCTGCCACGTTCGGCGTTGGGTGGACCGAAGCCGACCGTCGGACTCCCGCAGAGCGGAGAGGGCGGCTTTCGACCGGCTGCCAATCCACCTCAACGCCTTCAAGAGGGTAGCCCGCCCCTCGCGCCCGACGACATTGTCCGCTTATTGCAGCTGGGCGGTGCTCATCTTGCGGCTGGCCGCCTCGATCACGCCGGCCGGGCCGCGGCGCATGTGTTGAAGGCCGAACCGCAAAATCCCGATGCGCTTCATCTTCTCGGGCTGGTGGCGCTCGGCAAGGGCGACGCTGCCAATGCCGAGAAGCTGATCGGAGCTGCGGCGGCGATGATGCCGCGGCACGTGAACGTCTGGGTCAATCTCGGTAATGCGCAACGGGATCAGGGCAAGGCCGACGAAGCGCTCATCGCCTATCGTCGCGCCGAGGCGATCAATCCTGCCTATCCCGATATTTTTCTCAACCGCGGCCAGCTCTACAGGGATACCGCGGATTATGGTGTTGCCATCGCCGAATTCGAAAAGCTCATCGCGCTGATACCGGATGACGTTGCGCCCTATATGCGAGCGGCATCGGCGGCGACCGATGCCGGACGTTTTCGTGATGCTTTGGGATTTTTACTGTGCGCCGCAGAACGAACGTCCGATATTCCGTTGCAGCTTGCGACGGTTCTCTCGGCGACATATGAGCGATTGGGCGATTTCGACAAGGCAATTGTGTGGGCGGACAAGGCTCTTGCCATCGATGCCGCAAGCGGCGGCGCGCGGGCCGTCTGGTCCAAAGCGCGGCGTCGGCGATACAAGGGCGACGAAGCGGTTCTCGCCGAATGCCGAAAGCAACTCGCGGCGCTCGATCTCGGCGGCAAGACCACGGTGAACGATGCACGTCTTGTTTCCTCGGAGCTCGCGCAGATTTGTCATGAAGCCGGTGACATTGACGCGGCGTTCCGTTATTTCACGCAGCAGAACGATTACACGTCACGTCTGCCAGACCTCAAGCATGTCAACCGTTCGGCATTTGTCGATGAGGTTCATGCGCTGGCCGATACGTATACGAAAGATTTCGTGTCGGGCTGGCGCTTGCTGCCGGAGCAGGGCGTTGAGCCGGGTCACGCCGCGCCGCCGGTTTTTCTGGTCGGCTTTCCCCGCTCGGGCACAACGTTGCTCGACCAGATTTTCGACGCGCATCCGAACGTTCAAGTGTTCGAGGAGCAACCATTTCTGCGCGCGGTCAGAAAGTCGATCCCCGACTATCCACGATCGCTTGCGGGAATGGATGATGACGCGCGAAAGGCGGCACGACAGATTTACTGGACGGCGTTGCGCGAGGCTGGAGCCGATCTCGAAGGAAAAACCGTCATCAACAAGATGCCGCTCGATATCGTTCATGCGGGTCTTATCCAGCGCGTATTTCCGGAAGCGCGCATCATCTTTGCCTTGCGCCATCCCGCCGATTGCGTGTTGTCCTGCTTCATGCAGGATTTCGTGCCCAACGGAGCAATGCTGAATTTTCTCACGCTTGAAGGGTCGGCGCGCCTTTATGACCAGGTGATGACCCTCTGGCAGGCATACAGGGCATTGCTGCCTCTCAACGTGCATGAGGTACGCTATGAAAACCTCATCGCGGATTTGCGCGAGGAGGTCGCGCCCGCTCTTTCATTCCTCGAACTACCCTGGCATGAAGCGGTAAGCGATCCGGCGGCACACGCGCGGGCACGCGGCACGATCAAGACCCCTTCCTATTCGCAAGTGACACAACCCATATACTCGACGGCCGCCGACCGCTGGCGGCGATATGAAGAGCATATGCGGTCCGTCATGCCCATCCTCGAGGCGCATATCAAGCGCTTCGGCTATTCCCTTTGAAGGTTTCATGAGCGGTATCAAGAAGATCCTTATCGTCGATGACGACGATGCGTTGCGAACGGCGCTTGTCGAACAGCTCGATCTCCATGAAGAATTCTCCTGCGCAAACGCGGCGACAGCCACGGCGGCGCTCGACTGGATTCGCGCCAGTCATGTCGATCTGGTGCTGCTCGATGTCGGTCTGCCGGACATGGACGGGCGGGAAGCCTGCAGGCTGATGCGCAAGGCCGGGGTCAAGGCGCCGATCATCATGCTGACCGGCGCGGACACCGATTCCGACACAATTCTGGGTCTCGATGCCGGGGCGAACGACTATGTCACCAAGCCGTTCCGTTTCGGCGTATTGCTGGCACGTATCCGGGCACATCTGCGCAGCCACGAGCAGAGCGAGGATGCCGTCTTCAAAATCGGTCCTTATTCCTTCAGGCCGAGCGCCAAGCTGCTGGTCGACGCTCAGGAAAAGAAAGTCCGGTTGACCGAGAAGGAAACGGCGATCCTCAAATATCTCTATCGCGCCGGCGCCAAGGTCGTCGGGCGCGACGTGCTGCTCGCGGAGGTCTGGGGCTACAATTCAGGCGTCACGACGCACACGCTCGAGACGCATATCTACCGGTTGCGGCAGAAGGTCGAAAAGGATCCGTCGAATGCCGAGATCCTTGTAACCGAAACGGGCGGCTACCGGCTGGTTCCGTGAAAGCAGATCGGAGCGGAAATGGGAACGAGCACGAATGGTGAGGCACTTCTCGTTGCCGAGAGATTCTTCCACGCGGTTGCAACAGGCGAGACCGATGAGGTCGCGCGCATCTATGCCCCGCAAGCCCGCATCTGGCACAATTTCAGCCAGACGGAACAGACGGTGGAAGAAAATCTCAAGGTCTTGCGTTGGATGGCACGCAAGCTTCCGGGCCGGAGCTACGATGTATTGCGGCGGGTCGCCATTCCCGGCGGATTCATGCAGCAGCATGTCGTGCGCGGCACGCTTGCCGACGGCACGATTTTCGCGATGCCGGCTTGCGTCGTCTGCCTTGTCGAAGACGGTCGCATCACGCGACTTGAAGAATATCTCGATCCGGCCCAGGCAGCGGCATTGTCGGCCTAGTCGCCTTCGACGCGCGCCGTCGGCCTGTAGGCGACAACGAAGTGCGGCGGCATCCTGGTTGCGCGGCCTGTCTCGATGTCGATGCAGACGAAATCCGTGAGGCCGCGCAACAGGGTCGTGCCCGTTTCGGCGTTTACCATCTGGAAGCGGCGGCGCAGCCGCAGACGACCATCGTTTCCGGTGATCCAGGTAGCGATGAGAACGCGTTCGCCTTCGTGACATGCCGCGAGATACTCAAGCTCGTGCCGTCGTACCACCATGCCGCGGTTGAGGCGCTTGTAGGCAGCGAAATCGAGCCCGAGTGCTTTCGAGTGCTCCCATGCCGTCTTTGCCATCCAGCTCAGATAGACGACATTGTTCGTATGCTGAAAATCGTCGATATGCCGGGGTTCGACCCGAACCTCGTGAATGAAGGGATCGGGCCAGTCCCAGTCGATCCGGGGCATCGGCAGAACCATGAGAAGCGCTCCGTTGCGGCGTCCGCACTTCTTAGCCGTGCCAGGCGTCGAGCGCAAATGGGGTTGGGATCGCGGCCCACCCTCCGCTATGCTCGCGCCATGAGCCTCGAACCTGCCATCGTCATGCTGAAACGCACGGAGCTTTTCTCGGGCCTCGATCCGGTCCGGCTCGAGGTGGTGGCGTTTACCTGCGAACGGCGCGAATACGCGCCCGGCGCAACGCTTTTCGAAGCGGGAGACGAGGCCGATTGCGCCTTTCTCGTTCTCGACGGCGAGGCGGCGATGCTGGCGCGCGACGAGAGTGGTGCAGCACGGGCGCTCCGGCTCGGCAGTGGCGATCTCATCGGCGAGACGGCATTGTTCGAGCCACAGCGGCGGTTGACGACAGTGCGCGCCGTTTCGTCGCTTCACACGCTCAGGATCGGCCGTGACATGTTTCAGCGGCTGATCGGCGAATTTCCCGAGATGGCGGGGGCCGTTGCGTCCCGGCTTGCCGGGCGGCTCTCGGCGTTGGGCGAAGAGCTAACGGTGCTTGGCGGACGGCTCGACGAAAGCCGGATCGAAACGAAGAAGGGCAGAAATGTCGATGAGTGAGCGTCAGGTGGAAGCGAAGCGCGACTGGCCGCCGAACATCCAGGCGGTGTTCAAGCGGATGGCGCCGGCAAGCCGCTATCTCGGTCTCGAGATTCTCGATGCCGACCGCGAAGCGCGCATTGTAAAAGTGGCGTTCAATGCCGGCCCCGAACTCTGCAACATGTGGGGCGGCATCCAGGGCGGCATGGTAGCGGCGATGCTCGACGATGTGATGAGCCTCGCCGTCGGCCTCGATCTCGAGTGGGGCCAGATTTCGCCGACGCTGGAACTGAAGGTCTCGATGCTGACGCTGGCGCGGCCGGGGCGTATTCTCGGGACGGGCCGCGTCATCAAGCGCGGCAAGTCGGTCGGTTTTATCGAGGGCGATCTGACCTCGGAAGACGGCAAGCTCATTGCGACAGCAAGCTCGACGGCGACCTTCGTGACGCTGAAAAAGAAAGAAGTACCAGCCGAAAGCAGCGCTCAGGCGTAGGCTTTCTTTGCGAAGAAGGCGCGCGCCTCGGGCGTCAGATGCGTGTTGAAGAGCGCGAAGTGATGCCGGATGCCGGCATTGAGCGCGGCCTTGTCGAGCTTCACGACGCGGCGCGTTTCGCGCAGGAAGCTCGGCCAGTAGCGGATCACCATCCAGACATTGTCGGCAAGCGCCGTCAGTTCGTCGTCCGGCATGTCGAGATGGCGCGCCTCGATCATGTGGCGAAAGAAACGCACCAGCATGTTTGTCGTCATTTCGTAGATGCGGTGGACGCGATCCTCAAGTTCGGGTGAGGTGCGGCCATATTCGGCCTGGTCGCGATAGAGAAACTGATAGGTCCAGACTTCCTCGAAAGCCGAGCGATTGAAAAGCGCGTAAGCCTCGAGCACGGTGTCAGGCGTCGATGCGATGGCAAGACGCTTGTCGATCAGTACAAAGAGCGCCAGCTGGTGCGCGCGCACGAGGTCACGCTTGGTGCGGAAGTGGTACCAGAGGTTGCCTTCCGAGATGCCGACCTCCTCGGAGATACGCGCCGTCGTTACGGCGTCGTAGCCGTTTTCGTTGAAGAGACGGAGGCTCGCGGTGAGGATCCGATCCTTGGTTCCGGCGGCTGCCTGGCTGTTTTTGGCTCTTTTTGTCATCGCCTGTCAAAAAACTGTCACAAAACTGTCATATTAGAACGTAGCGGCATGCTTATCTCCGGCCCGAGGCTGCCCTCTTGCCAGAATAGGGTCAATACCCTAGCGTAGGGCATCTACCCTAATAAAGACCGGCGGCCAGAGCACCCGCTCTGTCGGCAAAGACGGCAACGGTAGGAACCCCAGGAGCGGGCGACGGCGAGGCCTTCACCCCGAGGCTGGCCCCCCCAGCTAGAGCCTCAGCGTCGCGATTACCGGCGCATGATCCGACGCCCGCTCCCACCCCCGCGCTTCCTTCACAACCTTCATCGAGACAGGCGCATCGGCGAGTGCCGGCGTCACCCAGATGTGATCAAGGCGGCGGCCGCGATCGGCGGCGAGCCAATCCTTGGCACGGTAGCTCCACCAGGAATAGAGCTTCTCGGTGTCCGGCACGAAGCGGCGCATCACATCGACCCAGTCGTGCGAGGCGTAGAGCTCGTTCATCAGATCGACTTCGACGGGGGTGTGGCTGACGACTTTCAGCAATTGCTTGTGCGACCAGACGTCGTGTTCGAGCGGCGCGATGTTGAGGTCGCCGACAAGCACCATGCGGTTTTTCGATTTCGTCCTGTGGCCTTCATAGAGGCCTATCATCTCGCGCAGGAAAGCGAGCTTGTGGGCGAACTTCTCGTTGATCTCCGGATCGGGTTCGTCGCCGCCGGCCGGCACGTAGAAATTATGAACGCGCAGGCCGCCCGGAATGTCGAGATCGGCGGCGAGATGGCGGCAGTCGCCTTTTTCGCAAAACTCGCGCGCCTCGATTTTCTTGAAGGGGATGCGGCTTGCGATGGCGACGCCGTGATAGCCCTTCTGGCCGTTGATCGCGACATGTTCGTAGCCGGCCTTCCTGATCGCCTTCAGTGGAAAGGCGTCGTTGACGCATTTGATTTCCTGCAGGCAAAGAATGTCGGGCTTTTCCTGCTTCATGAGGCGTTCGACAAGTTCGATCCGCAGGCGGACGGAATTGATGTTCCAGGTCGCAATTTTCAGGTTCACGGGGAGCGTCTTCCGATATGGCGGTGGGGTTCAGAAAATGTTGAGCGTCAGGCCGGCAATGCCGACGGGCCAGCGGCCGCGCGCGAAAAGCGAAAACTTGCGGCGGAAGGGATGGTCGCTGTCGGCCTCGACAATCAGCGCCAGCGCCGCGCCATGCGCGGCATGAAGGGCGGCGCCGGCGGCAGCGTTCATCAGTTCCTCGTCCTCGACTTCCCAGAAGGCGGCCGCGTCGCGCACGGCGTTGCCCAGGCGCTCGCCCAGCAGCGCCGAGACATGCGTCATTGCGATCGAAAGCCCGTCCTCGCTGAGACGCTCCAGCGCCTCGGCGGCAAGCGCGGCGCGCAGGCCCTCCTCGGCTTCCCAGTGCACGGGTTCGAAATCGAGCGTCGCGGCCGCGTCGGCGGCTTCGGCCCAGTCGCGCAGACGGGCGACCTCGGCATCGGGGAAACCCAGGCCGTCGAGCCAGGAGCGCGCCAGCGCGCGCGTCTCGGCATCGAGCGGGCGGCCGAGCTTCGAGAACCACGGCATGTTGACCGCTTCCTCGGCAAAGGCACGCAGACCCGCCAGTATCGGGATCTCCTCCTCGAGCCGCGTCAGCTCGGCATCGGAAATCGTCAAATGCGGTTCGCCGGGTTCGTCGAAGGGGCGCGACATGAAATTTTCTGCAATGAGCGGGAATGACGCGAGTCGCGCCGTGGGGGAGCTTAACGGTATATGGGGCCAGCGCAAAAAGTTGCGCCCCGCCGGGGGGAGGCGAGGCGCAACCGCGCTGTTCGCGCGTGGACGCCGGGAGGGGAAAAACCGGCGTCAGAGAGGGCTTGAAGCGCCGTCACGGGTGAGCGGGGGGCAGATCACCCGGGCGGCTTATACGGCTTGGCCCTCATGCAAAGTAAATAGGTGCGACCGGCCCGGCCTTCAATACGGTTTGTTTACATTTCCAAACTGTAAATTAATCCGTGTGACTCAATCTGAAATCACAATAAAATCAAAGACTTGAGGTTGGCGGCGCCCGCCCGGCGGCGGCCGGGCCGATGCGGCCGTTTGCCGCATCGGGTGCCGCCGGGCGCTCCGGAACAGGGCTCAGGCAAGCCCGAGATCCTTTGCCGTCAGGTCGACGCAGCGGCGGGCCAGCGCAAAGAGCTCGTCCATTTCGCTTTCCGTGATCGTCAGCGGCGGGCTCAGCACCATGGTGTCGCCGATGGCGCGCATGATGAGGCCGTTTGCAAAGCAGTGATTGCGGCAGGCCGCGCCGACGGTGCCGACGTCGGGAAATTTCCCGCGGGTCTTCTTGTCCTTCACCAGCTCGATCGCACCGAGCAGGCCGACGCCACGCGTACCGCCGACCAGCGGATGGGCGTCGAGCTCGGCGAGCTTCTTCTGGAAATAGGCGCCGGTCGCGCCGCCGGCCTTTTCGACCAGCTTTTCCTTCTGCATCAGTTCGAGATTGGCGAGCGCGACCGCGCAAGCGACCGGGTGGCCCGAATAGGTGTAGCCATGCGCCATCTCCTCGTCGGAATTGAAGAGGACGTCGCCGACACGCGCGCCGACGCCAACGGCGGCGATCGGCTGATAGCCGGAGGAGAGCCCCTTGGCCATGTTGATCATGTCGGGTTCGATGCCGTAGGTGTCCGAGCCGAACCAGTTGCCGGTGCGGCCGAAGCCGCAAATGACCTCGTCGATATGCAGCAGCACGTCGTATTTGCGGCAGATGCGCTGGATCTCTTCCCAATAGCCCTTGGGCGGAATGATGAGGCCGCCGGCGCCCTGCACGGGCTCGGCGACAAAGGCCGCGACGTTCTCGGGCCCGAGTTCAAGAATCCTTTCTTCAAGGCTCCGCGCGGCGAAAGCCCCATGTTCTTCCGGTGTGCGTTCGCCGCCTTCGGCAAACCAGTCCGGACATTCGACATGCACGAAGCCCGGCAGCGGCAGATCGAATTGCGGATGGAGATGCGGCAGGCCCGACAGCGAAGCGGCCGCCAGCGTGACGCCGTGATAGGACTTCTTGCGGGCGATGAAGGTTTTCTTCTTCGGCTTGCCCATCAGGTTCCAGTAGTAGCGGATCAGCTTGATCGCGCTGTCGTTGCCTTCGGAACCGGAATTGGCGAAGAAGAAACGATCGATGCCCTTCGGACAAACCTCCGCAAGCTTCTGCGAAAGTTCGGCGGCGTAGGGGTTCGTCGTCTGAAAGAAATTGTTGTAGTAGGACAATTCCTTCAGCGCCTTGTAGCCGGCCTGGGCCAGCTCCTCGCGCCCGTATCCCACCTGCACGCACCAGAGGCCGGCCATGCCGTCGATCAGGCGCTTGCCTTCCGAGTCGTAAAGCCAGACGCCCTCGGCATGGGTGATGACACGGGCGCCGGTCCCCGCGAGTTCCTTGTGCGTCGTGAAGGGATGGAGGTGATGGGCGGCATCCATCTCCTGCCAGCGTTTGGTCTGATTTGAAATCGCGGCGGTTTGCGACATGACGTCTGCTCCGTTTCCGAATGAAAGAAATTCGCGGAAGGCGCGGGCGGCGAGCGCCCGCGGGCGGAGCGGGTCTAAGGATTGTAGCCGATGCGCGCGCAGAGGATCAGCAGCTCGCGCTTGGCAAGCCGCATCCTTGCGGCGGGTGTGAAGGCATCGCTGGTCATGAGGCGATTATAGGCGAAGCGGCGCCCGGAGACCAGAAGGCTTCGCCTCACACGTTCAGCAACAAATGCTCGCGTTCCCAAGCCGAGATCACCTGCTGATAGGCTTCGTGTTCGGTCAGCTTGACGTCCATATAGACTTGCACGAAATCGGCGCCGAGCACTTCCTTCAGTTCGGACGCGGTGCGCAGATTGTCGAGGGCGTCGAGCAAATGGCGCGGCAGCGCGTAGCGCTTGCTGTCATAGGCGTTGCCGGTCATCTCCTTGGTCGGCTTCAAATCCTCGATCATGCCGATATAGCCGCAGGCGAGCGACGTCGCGATGGCGAGATAGGGATTGGCGTCGGCGCCGGGCACGCGGTTCTCGATCCGGCGGCCGGTGCGTTTGGCTTCCGGCACACGCAGGCCCACCGTGCGGTTTTCGTGGCCCCAATGAGTGTTGATGGGGGCTGCGTGATCGCGAACGATGCGGCGATAGGAATTGACGTTGGGCGCAAGCAGCGCCATCGCGTCGGGCAGGAATTTCTGCAGGCCCGCGATATAGGAGAGGAAGAGTTTCGTGTCCTTTCCGGCCTTGGTCGCAAAAAGATTGTCACCGGTCTCGTTGTCGATAATCGACTGATGGATATGCATCGCGCTGCCGGGCTCGCCCTCGTAAGGCTTTGCCATGAAGGTTGCATAGATGCCGTGGCGCAGCGCCGCCTGGCGCATGGTGCGCTTGAAGAGGAAAGCCTGATCGGCGATCTCGAGCGGATCGCCATGATCGAAATTGATCTCGACCTGGGCGGCGCCCGATTCATGGATCAGCGTGTCGATGTCGAGATCCTGCGCCTCGCAGAAATCGTACATGTCCTCGAAGATCGGATCGAACTCGTTGACCGCGTCGATACCGTAGGATTGCCGTGCCGTTTCCTGACGGCCATTGGCGCCGACGGGCGGCTCCAGCGGATAGTCGGGATCGATGTTCTTCGCCGCCAGATAAAACTCGATTTCGGGCGCGACGACCGGCTGCCAGCCCTTTTCGTCGAAAAGCGCCAGCACCCGCTTCAGCACGTTGCGCGGCGCGATCGGCACCGGGCGTCCGTCGCGATAATTGGCGTCGCAGATGATCTGCGCCGTCGGTTCGTCGTACCAGGGCACGACGCGCACGGTCGCGGGATCGGGATCGAGGATGATGTCGGGCTCGATGTCGCCGAGGAAATCGCTGTCGATATAGTCGCCGGTCACGGTCTGGCCAAAAATCGATTCCGGCAGCTTCAACGAGCGTTCGTTGAGGCCGGTAATGAACTTCCGTGTCGGGATGATCTTGCCGCGTGCGATACCCGCCATATCCGAGACCATGCATTCGACCTCGGTGATGCGGCGGTCCTTAAGCCACTTGACCAGATCTTCCGTGCTGCCGACCTTCGCCGGTTTTTCCTCGCCCATCTCCATGGGGCACCTTGCTTTCCTGTGTCGCCGTTTCGTTCGCGGCCGCTTCGCGCACCGCATCTCCAAATGCCCGGAAAAGTTTCTGCGAGACGGGGTTCTCCCAGTAGCGCCATTCCGGATGCCACTGCACGCCGAGCGCGAAACCTTTCGCCTCCGTCACGCGCACCGCCTCGATCGTGCCGTCCGCGGCGCGACCCTCGACCGTCAACCCGGGCCCAAGCCGCGCAATGCCCTGGCCGTGCAGCGAATTGACGGAAAGTTTCGACGCGCCGAGCAGGCGCTCGAAGGCGCCGCCCGCCGTCAACGTCACGTCATGGACGGGACCGTATTGGGTTTCGAGCGGATCGTCCTTCTTCTCGCGATGGTCGAAGCGCGGCGCGAAACCTTCTTCGCCCGGCTCTTCCTGCAAATGCTGATGGAGCGTGCCGCCGAAGGCGACGTTCAGCTCCTGAAAGCCGCGACAGACCGCGAAAAACGGCACGGCGCGGTCGACACAGGCGCGGATCAGATCGAGCGTCAACGCGTCGCGCTGGCGGTCCAGCAACACGCCTTCGCGTGGCGGCGAGCCGCCATAGAGTTCCGGGTGAACGTTCGAATGCGAGCCGGTCAGGAAGATGCCGTCGCAAAGGGCGAAGATTTCCTCAAGCCCGGTGGCTGTGTCGAAGGGCTCCCGCGGTACCGGCAGCAACACGGGCTGGCAGCCGGCGCCGCCATCGACGGCGGCGATGTATTTCTCGCCGACAGCGTGAAAGGGATGCGGCCCCAGCATCTTGACGTCGCAGGGCACGCCAACAATCGGGCGGCGGCGCGCGGGTTTCGGGGATTTCCGGGTCATGCGGGTTCAAATTACCACGCCGGACCCATGCGCGGTCAAGGTGCGGCAACCGCAAGCTGTCGAGGATATTCGACGGAAAGGCTTATCTTTTGCCGCCGACGGCCGGGCGCTGGTCGTCGCGCAGCGTGAAAAGCGCGTTGTCGGCGCGGATGCCCGACTGGACATTGCGCAGCGCCACCGTGGTTTGCAGGCCCTGCGCGTCGGTCACGACCCATTGGCGAAGCTGCATGTTGGGCTGGTCGAAAATCAGCGTGATCTGGCCGGGCGCCTCGCCGGTGCGGTCGGCCAGCGTGATCAGCAAGGCGCCGGGCTGGCTTTCGACATTGAGCACGCGCGCGCTTTTCGCAAGGTCGACATCGGCGGCCAGAAACAGGCTGAGCGGGGTCGAGGCGATCGGATAGCGCTGAGCGGGCGAGGTGCTGTCCTTGACAGCGACCCAGGTGCCGTCAGCCACGACGAGCAGATTGTCCGGGGGCTGATATTCGAAACGCAGACGGCCGGGACGGCGCAGATAGAACTTGCCCTCGGCGACCGAACCGTCGGGGCCGAGCTGCAGGAAATCGCCCTGCATGTTTTCGAGCGCGGCCAGATAGGCGCTTGCCGCATCGAGCGCCGCCTCGTCGCTCCGGACGGGCTCGGCCGCATCCGCCGCCGCTTCGGCGCGCGTGCTTCCCACCGCGCTGACGAAGGCCAGGATCAGCATGCCGATGCCAACCGCGGCGGCGGCAAACAGCATTCCCTGACGGATGCGATGGTTGTCTTCCAAGTTTCTCATGGCAATGAACATGGGCAACCTTTGTGGCAAAATCTGGAGGCAGGTTGGGCGTTTTGGCGACGCTGTCTTATCGGAACATTAACGGCCGGGCTTCTCTTTCCGTCGGACGTCAACGCTCGCCGACCAGAACCTCGCGCTTTCCCTGATGATTTGGCGGGCTGACCACACCCTGTTCTTCCATAAGCTCGATCAAGCGCGCGGCGCGATTGTAGCCGATCTGCAAACGGCGCTGGATGTAGCTCGTCGAGGCGCGCTTGTCGCGCGCGACGATCGCCACCGCCTTGTCGTAGAGGTCGTCGCCCGAGCCGGGGCTGTCGAAGGCGAAGGGGTCGCCACCCTCGTCCTCCTCGGCCGTGATCGCCTCGAGATATTCGGGCACGCCCTGTTTCTTCAGGAAGGTCACGACCTTCTCGACTTCCTCGTCCGACACGAAGGGTCCGTGGACGCGGCGGATGCGGCCGCCGCCGGCCATGTAGAGCATGTCGCCCTGGCCAAGAAGCTGTTCGGCACCCTGTTCGCCGAGGATCGTGCGGCTGTCGATCTTCGATGTCACCTGGAAGGAAATGCGGGTCGGGAAATTGGCTTTGATGGTGCCGGTGATGACGTCGACGGAGGGGCGCTGCGTCGCCGTGACGATATGGATGCCGGCGGCGCGCGCCATTTGCGCGAGGCGCTGCACGGCGGCCTCGATTTCCTTGCCGGCAACCATCATCAGGTCGGCCATTTCGTCGACGATAACGACGATGAAGGGCATGGGCGCAAGGTCCATTTCCTCTTCCTCGTAGATCGCCTCGCCGCTTTCGCGATCGAAGCCCGTCTGCACGGTGCGCACCAGAACCTCGCCGCGGGCGTTGGCTTCCGAGACGCGCGTGTTGTAACCATCGATGTTCCGTACACCGACTTTCGACATCTTGCGGTAGCGGTCTTCCATTTCCTTGACGACCCATTTCAGCGCGACGACGGCCTTTTTGGGCTCCGTCACGACGGGGGCCAGGAGATGGGGGATGCCGTCATAGACGCTGAGTTCCAGCATCTTCGGGTCGATCATGATCAGCTTGCACTGGTCGGGCGAGAGACGGTAGAGCAGCGACAGGATCATCGTGTTGATGCCGACCGACTTGCCGGAGCCCGTCGTGCCGGCGATCAGCAGATGCGGCATGCGCGTCAGATCCGATAGCACCGGCTCGCCGCCGATGTTCTTGCCGAGCGCCAGCGTCAGCTTCGATCCTGAATTCTCGTAATCGCGCGTTTCGAGAAGCTCGCGCAGATAGACCATTTCGCGGCGCGCATTGGGAAGCTCGATGCCGATGACGTTGCGCCCCGGCACCACGGCGACGCGGGTCGAGACGGCGCTCATCGAGCGGGCGATATCGTCGGCGAGCGAAATGACGCGCGAGGACTTGATGCCGGGCGCGGGTTCCAGTTCGTAAAGCGTGACGACGGGACCGGGACGCACCGAAATGATCTCGCCCTTGATGCCGAAATCGTCGAGCACGGATTCAAGCAGGCGGGCGTTCGCCTGCAGCGCGTCGTCGGTCAGCTTGGCGGTCAGGGCCGGCGGTTTCGGCCTTGTGAGCAGGCTCAAGGGCGGCAATTGATAATTGCCCGCAGGCTCCAGCGGCAAACGCGGCTGGGCCTCGCGGATGGCGCGGTTCGACGGTTTCAACGGCTTCGTTTCGCCGCGCGCGACGCGCGGGGCGGGGCGGTCGATTTTCGGTTCGACACGTTCGGCGAGCTGGCGCTCGCGCGCCGCGCGGCGGCGGGCGCGGCGCTCGGCGGCGCTTTCATCGAGGCTGCGCTGGCCGAAGCTGCCCTGCCTGCCGGCGCGGGCGGCATCGATTTCCGCCTGGGTCAGCGGCGCGTAATCGCCGCGCCGCAACAGGCGGTCCAGGCCGTCGGTCAGCCGGTCGCCGATTTCCCAGGCGAGAATGCGCAGGCGGCTCGGCTCGACATCGGGGCGATAGGGACGGGCGGGTGTTTCGTCGGCGTCCGCGCGGCGGCGCGGCCGTGCGCCGGATGAGTAGCGGCGTTCTTCCTCGGCAACGACCTTCGTCCCGCGCCAGTCGCGCAGCCGGACAAATGCCGCCCGCAAATCGGCCAGGGAAATGTCGGTCGCGAAGAGGAGCAGGAAAAAGGCGACGGGCACCGTCAGCAGAACCGTCAGCGTCCAGGCGACGGCGTCGGCGGTGAAGGGGGAAAAGAGACTGAAACCGAGCGCCGCCAGGCCGTCGCCGAGCAGACCGCCAAGACCGAGCGCCAGCGGCCAGAAGGAAAAGCGCGGCATGGCGCTCAGCGCCATTGCGGCGAAAAGCGTCGCGGCGAGCCAGGCGGCGACGCGGAAGACGAGCCAGTTCGCGCCGCGATGCGCGAAGGCGCGCGCGCCCCAGACGAAACAGGGCAGCAGCAGCACCACGCAGGCAAGACCAAGCGCATTCAGAAGGATGTCGGCGACATAGGCGCCGGGCAGACCCATCCAGTTGCCGGGCGGCCGTGTTGTCGCGTTGTTGAGGCTCGGATCGTCGATCGACCAGCTCAGCACGGACAAGAGCGTGAAGGCGCCGAGCGCGACCAGCGCGACACCCAGCCCCTCGAACGCGCGGCGCGCCAGGAACGCCCGCAACGACGGTGGCAGAAAGGCGAGCGGGTTGACGAGCCAGCTCCTCACGCGCTGCATCCTCCGATTGCCCCTCGGGGCGGCCTGCTTCCGGGAGCGGTTCCCCGGAGGCATCTTGCTCTTCTTTGTGGCAGGCTTGCGACCTGCCCGCGCCGACGCGCCGATCACAGGACCTCAGCCATGCGCGCCAGCGCTTCTTCGGTTTCGCCGAGGCCGTCGACCAGGGCGACGCGAATATAGGCCGCGCCGGGATTGCCCGGTGGACCGTAAGGCGAATCTTCGCGCGAGAGGTAGGCGCCGGGCAACACTTTCACGCCCGCCTTCGCCCAGAGTTCGCGCGCAGCCTTTTCGCCGTCGCCGACATCGAGCCAGAGAAAGAAGCCGCCCGGCGGCCGGTAAAAGCCCAGACGATTGCCGAAGACCCGTTCGGCGGCGTCGATCTTGGCGCGGTAGAGGTCGCGGTTGGCGGCGGCATGGGCGTCGTCGGCCCAGCAGGCGGCGCTTGCGGCCATCAGCGGCAGCGGCACTTGCGGCGCGGCGATGTTGCGGAAATTGCGGAAGCGGGTCATCAGGGCGCGCCCGCCGGCGCAGAAGCCCGAGCGCAGGCCCGGCAGGCTCGAGCGCTTCGACAGCGAATGGAAGACGATCAGATCGGCGAAGGAGTCGGCCGCACCGGCATCGGCCGCCAGCGCCGCCTGCAGGGCGCTTGCGGGCGGTTCGCGGTCGTAGATGTCGGCATAGCATTCGTCGACCGCCAGCACGATGCCGTGGCGGCGGGAAAGCGCGACGAGGCGCGTCAGCCAGTCGAGGCTCGCCACCGCGCCTTGCGGGTTGGCCGGCGAGCAGAAATAGATCATCGCGGTGCGGGCGAGCAGCTCTTCGGGCAGAGCTTCGAAATCGGGCATGAAGCCCGTTTCGCGGGTCGAGGCCACATAGACCGGCTCGGCACCGGCGGCCAGCGCGGCTGCCGCATAGCACTGGTAGAAGGGATTGGGCATCAGGATGGCTGGCCGCTTGCCCCGTTTTTCCGGCGGCGTCGCGACCAGAGCGATGTTGAAAAGGGCCTCGCGGGTGCCGTTGACCGGCAGGATCTGAAGATCGGGGTCGAGGGCGGCGCCCTTGCCGATCGCGTCGGCGATACCATAGCGCCGGCCGAGCCAGCCGGCCGCAGCGGCGCGGAATTCGGCGGTACCGACGATCGGCGGATATTTGCCGAAAAGCGCCGCATGGCGGGTGATTTCGTCCATCACGAAGGGCGGAAAGGGGTGCTGCGGTTCACCCAGCGACATGACAAGCGGCGGCTTGCCCGGCGCGATCCCCTCGATCAGCGCATTGAGACGCGGGAAGGGGCTGTCGGGCAGGCTGTCGAAACGGGAGGCGGATGCACTGTCCGTCATGAAACTCGCGCGGGATTCGGGGCCGGGTTTGAGGAAACGGGCGGGTCCCAATGGTTAAGCTGGCGCGATCTTAGCGGTGGCCGTGCGATGGGTCCAGTGGTGCGGCACGCCGCACCCGGTGGAAAAAGCTGTGGAATTCCCGCGCCTTATCCACACAATTGCAAGCAAATTATTAACCATTGGTTAACGATCCAGGGCGGCCCGCGGCCGCCCTGGAGAACGCGGTCAGCGAACCGGAATCTCGGATTCGGGGTTGGCGCCGATATTGTGGATCGACAGGTCGGCGCCGCGGCGCTCCTGCTCCTCGGTCAGGCGGATGCCGACGACCAGCTTCAGGCCGCCATAGACGGCAAAACCCAGCGCGGCGGCATAGACGACGCCCGCCAGCGAGCCGGCAAGCTGGCTCATGAAAGTGACGCCGCCAAGGCCGCCCAGTTCCACCATGCCGAAGATGCCGGCCGCCACGCCGCCCCAGAGGCCGCAAAGCCCGTGCAGCGGCCAGACGCCCAGCACATCGTCGATCTTCAGACGGCGCTGGCAGAAGTCGAACATGACGACGAAGAGGGCGCCGGCAACGCCGCCGACGATCAGCGAGCCGACGGGGTGCATGATGTCGGAGCCGGCGCAGACGGCAACGAGGCCCGCCAGCGCGCCGTTATGGATGAAGCCCGGATCGTTGCGACCGGCAACCAGCGAGGCCAGAATGCCGCCGGCCATGGCCAGCACCGAATTCATGGCGACGAGGCCGGAGACGCCCTCGAGCGACTGGGCCGACATGACGTTGAAGCCGAACCAGCCGATGCAGAGCAGCCAGGAGCCGAGCGCCAGCCACGGGATCGAGGAGGGCGGGAAGCCGATCAGCTTGCCGTCCGCCGTGTAGCGGCCGGCGCGGCGGCCGAGCATGATGACGGCGGCAAAGGCGAGCCAGCCGCCGACCGCGTGCACGACGATCGAGCCCGCGAAATCGTGGAAGGGCGCGCCGAAGGCGCCTTCCAGCCAGTCCTGGAAGCCCCAATTGCCGTTCCAGACGAGACCCTCATAGAAGGGATAGACCAGACCGACCACGATTGCGGTTGCGACGGCCTGCGGCCAGAAGCGGGCGCGCTCGGCGATGCCGCCGGAAATGATCGCCGGAATGGCGGCCGCGAAGGTCAGCAGGAAGAAGAACTTCACCAGACCGAGGCCCTGCGGACCGTAGGCGGACCCCTCCGTTGCGCCGCTCAATTCGGCGGCGCCGACCAGAAAGTCGACGCCATAGGCGACGCTGTAGCCGATGAAGAAATAGCTCACCGTCGAAACGGCGAAATCCGCCAGAATTTTCACCAGCGCATTGACCTGGTTCTTGTGGCGCACCGTGCCGACTTCGAGAAAGGCGAAGCCCGAATGCATCGCGAAAACCAGAATCGCGCCCATCAGAATGAAAAAGACGTCGCCGCCGGCGCCGAGGCCGGCGCTTGCGCTTTCGATCGGATCCATGGGAGATCTCCCTGTTCGTTGCCACCGGTCGCCCGGACGAACTCCCCCGTCGGGCGGCTGAGAGCCGTTGCCGGCCTTTTTCTTCAGCGCCCTGCTCAATCAAGAGGCATGCCACAGCGATGCTGCTTTGAACGGCAGGGACGATCAATGGTTTAGCAGGAAGGGTTACGGGCGGGTGCTCAAAACCGCCTAGCGAATGAACACGCTTTGGAGGCAATCGGCCTAAATGTTATGCAAATAAGGCGCTGCCTGGAAATCAGGCGGGGCGATGTTTCGGTTCGTCCGCCATTCCCGCTCGCGGAAAAAACGGAGCCCGGGAGGGGACCTACCGGGCTCCGAGGTTCACCGCCGACGCCCCGAATTTGGTGGCAGGGGACGCCGGCGGCTGCGGGAGGAGAGCGGAGACCCGAGGAAGGCCTCCGCGCTCATGATTGTCGAAGCTAGTTGGTCACGAACTCGGGATAGGCTTCGATACCGATCTCGGCCTTGTCCATACCCATCATTTCCTCTTCCTCGGTGGAGCGGATGCCGATTGTGACACGCAGCGCCAGCCAGAGGATGAGGCTCGTCAGAGCCACGAAGAGGCCGATCGAGACGACGCCCGTCGCCTGGACGGCGAAGCTCGTGTCCGCATTGGTCAACGGAACCGCCATCGTGCCCCAGATGCCGGCGAAGAGATGGACCGGGATCGCGCCCACCACGTCGTCGATATGGAGCTTGTCGAGCAGCGGCACCGTCAGCACGACGATGATGCCGCCGATGGCGCCGATGCCAAGCGCCCAGCCCAGCGTCGGGGCCAGCGGTTCGGCCGTGATCGAGACGAGACCGGCAAGCGCGCCGTTCAACGCCATGGTTATGTCGACCTTCTTGTAGAGGAGCTGCGTCAGCGCCATCGCCGCGACCACACCGCCGGCGGCGGCGATGTTGGTGTTGATGAAGATGGTCGCCACCGCGTTCGCGTCGGCGACGGTGCCCAGCGCGAGCTGCGAGCCGCCGTTGAAGCCGAACCAGCCCAGCCAGAGGATGAAGGTGCCGAGGGTGGCCAGCGGCATCGAGGAACCGGGCATCGGGTTGATGCCGCCGCCCTTGACGTATTTGCCGAGGCGCGGCCCGAGGATGATCGCGCCCATCAGCGCGGCCCAGCCGCCCGTCGAGTGAACGATCGTCGAACCGGCGAAGTCGGAAAAGCCCATTTCGCTGAGCCAGCCGCCGCCCCACTGCCAGGCGCCCTGGATCGGATAGATGAAGCCGGTCAGGAAAACCGTGAAGAGGAGGAAGGGCCAGAGGCGGATGCGCTCGGCCAGCGTGCCCGACACGATCGACGCGGCGGTGGCCACGAAGACCATCTGGAAGTACCAGTCGGACGCTGACGCATAACCCGTGCCGTCCGCAGAGGCACCGGCCGAGTCGTCGACGCCCCAGAGCGACAACGAGCCGAAATAACCGCCGTCGACGCCGTCATACATCAAGTTGTAGCCGACGAGATAATAGAGAATGCCGGCGATCGAATAGAGGCCGATATTCTTCGTGCATTGCATCGCGACATTCTTGGAGCGGACAAGGCCCGCTTCGAGCATGGTGAAGCCCGCCGCCATCCACATGACGAGGAAGCCCGTCATCAGAAACAGCAAGGTGTTGAAGATATATGCCGTTTCCGGGGCGCTCAGTTCGAACGCCTCTTCCGCGATCTCTTCGACTTCCTGCGCCATCGACGGCACAGTCATTGCCAGTATCGCGAGCCCCGCCATGCCCGCCAGGCGTGTGTATCTTCCTAATTCAGTCATCGTTCCTCTCTCGTTAGAGGGTTGCCGTCCCCGTTGCCGCGAAACCTCTTCGATCCGTATAGGGATTAAATAGCTTCCGCGTCCGTCTCGCCGGTGCGGATACGCAGCACCTGCTCCACGGAAATTACAAAAATCTTGCCATCGCCGATCTGACCGGTCTTGGCGGCGCCGCTGATGGCCGAAACGACGGCATCGGCCTGGCCGGCAGCGACCACAATCTCGATCTTCAGCTTCGGCAGAAAGTTCACCGCATACTCCGCGCCGCGGTAAATTTCGGTCTGACCCTTCTGACGGCCGTAGCCTTTGACTTCCGTCACCGTCAGGCCCTGGACGCCGATCGCGGTCAACGCTTCACGGACTTCGTCCAGCTTGAATGGCTTGATGATCGCCATAACGAGCTTCATTTGAGTTTCCTCTTCGTCTTGCCGCCGGGCCGCCTCGTGCTCCCGGCGTGTTGCTTGTCCATTCCCTGCCGCAAGACGCGTTGCGACGGCGGCAAGGGCGCGGACCGATACTACCAATCAAGAACCGTGCCGCGCCGCGAAGATGAAAAACGCGCCGGAGTCCGGCCGATTTCCGGGCGCGAACGGGCACTATGCGCCGTAATGCCCTCCTCGCAGCGCGGGGCTGCACAAATTCTGTGCACGGCTTTCCGCCGACAGTCAGCCCACGGATCGATGCCGTGCAGGGCGCATTTCCGTGCAAACAAAAAGGGCGCTCCATCAAGGAGCGCCCCTTTCGCAGCGATGCCGCGCCGTTTACTGGATCACTTCGCCATGCTGGCTGATGTCGAGGCCGTCGACCTCTTCCTGCGGCGTCACGCGCAAGCCGAAGAAGACCTTCGTCACCATCAGCAGAACGAATGTGCCGAGGCCGCAATAGACGATCGTGGCGACGACGCCCTTGATCTGGATGCCGACTTGGGCCCAGTTGCCCTCGAGCCCGCCCAGCGGCGCATCGCCGCCGGTGATCGCCACGGTGGCGAAGACACCGGTCAGGATCGCGCCGACAATGCCGCCGACCGCGTGTACGCCGAAGACGTCGAGCGCGTCGTCATAGCCGATGGCGCGCTTGATGCTGGTTGAGGCGATGAAGCAGATCACGCCGGCGGCGAGGCCGATCCAGAGCGCACCCATCGGATCGACGAAGCCGGCGGCCGGCGTGATCGCGACAAGGCCGGCGACCGCGCCCGTCGCGAGGCCGAGCAGCGTCGGTTTGCGGTGGACGATCCATTCGGCAAACATCCAGCCGAGCACCGCCGTTGCGGTCGCGATCTGCGTGACGGTCATCGCCATGCCGGCGCGGCCGTCGGCGGCAAGCTGCGAGCCGGCATTGAAGCCGAACCAGCCGACCCAGAGCAGCGCCGCGCCGACCATCGTCAGGATGACGTTGTGCGGCGCCATGTTTTCCATGCCGAAGCCCTTGCGCGGTCCGAGCACCAGACAGGCGACCAGACCGGCGACGCCGGCATTGATGTGCACCACCGTGCCGCCCGCGAAATCGAGTACGCCGTCTTCGGCGAGGAAACCGCCGCCCCAGACCCAATGGCAGATCGGCGCGTAGATGAAGAGCACCCACAGCGTCATGAAGACCAGCATGCTCGAGAACTTCATACGGTCGGCGAAAGCGCCGACGATCAGCGCCGGCGTGATGATCGCGAAGGTCATCTGGAAGGTCATGAAGACGCTTTCGGGGATCGTGCCCGACAGCGCATCGACGGTCAGGCCCGACAGGAAAAGATTGTCGAGGCCGCCGACATAGGCGTTCACCGAACCGCCGTCGCCGAAGGCCAGCGAATAGCCGGCCACCATCCAGACCACCGACATCAGCGCGGCGATCGCGAAAACCTGTGCCGCCATCGCGACGACGTTCTTCTTGCGGACCATGCCGCCGTAAAACAGTGCGAGCCCCGGAATGGTCATCAGCAGCACCAGCGCGGTGGCGGTGAGCATCCAGGCCGTGTCGCCGGCGCTCAGCTCGACGACGTCTTCCTGGGCGAGGGCGCCGCCTGCCGTTGCGGCGAGTGCAAACACGCCGGTGGCGGCGGCGAGCGCGCCCCGGCGGATAGTCCCCCATTTTTCAGTTCTGTCGGTCATTCGTCTCTCCATATGCCGCCGGTGGGCCTTGCCCCCGGCTTGTTGCGCGCGGCGCGCCGCCCGTCTCCCCGGCGGGCAGTCTTCCGGCGCTTGCCTCCCCATTCTCAAGAAATGTGCCGTTTGCCTCGAAAGATCTATCTATCTGTAATCATTGAACGAACGCGTTCGTTTTTCGAGCCGGTCTACTTCGGGCGCAGACGAAATGCACAGAAAACGCTCAAATTTTTCAAACTGCATATTTTTTGTGCTTTCTGCCTTTTGTGAGTCGTCTGTCCGGGGCGATCGGCCCGGAATAGTGGCACTTTCCCGAAGTATGGGGTGGGTTTCGCGGCATCGGGGCTTCGGCTAAGCTTTCGCCACAAAAAGTGGAGTGTAACTCCGCAAACAGAGGGATGGGCGCGACCCGCGTAGCGGTTTGCAGCCCGGGAACAGGGACGGGGAGGTCATGGCGGATCTGGCGAAGAACTGGCCTGTGGCGGTCAACGCCGCGGCAGGCGTTGTGCTGGCGGGCTTTATCGGCTGGCAATTGATTTCGAGCGGTGCGGAGGAGGGGGTGCCGACGGTCACGGAGGCACCCGCCATCGAGGCGCCGGCGGAAGAGGCCGAGACGCGCGCGCTTGCCGACATCGACGGCGCGCGCATTGCGGACGCCGACAGCGAACCCGGCAACTGGCTTGCCCATGGCCGCACCTATGACGAGCAACGTTTCTCGCCGCTCGATCAGATCAATGACGGCAATATCGGTCAGCTGGCGCTTGCCTGGTCGCTCGACACCGATACGGCGCGCGGCCTCGAGGCGACACCGATCGTGGTCGACGGCATCATGTATCTCACGCTCAACTGGGGCATCACCATCGCGGTCGATGCGAAGAGCGGCAGCGAACTCTGGCGCTTCGATCCGGAAGTGCCCGGCGAGTGGGGCCGCTACGGTTGCTGCGACGTCGTCAATCGCGGCGTCGCCGTCTGGAAAGGCCGCGTCTACACCGCGAGCTTCGATGGCCGGCTTTTCGCGCTCGACGCGAAGGACGGGTCGGTCGTCTGGGAGGTCAACACGATCCCCGGATCTCCCTACACGATCACTGGAGCACCGCGTGTCTTCGAGGACATGGTCGTCATCGGCAATGGTGGCGGCGAATATGGCGTGCGCGGTTATATCACCGCCTATGACACGGAGACGGGCGAAGAGCGCTGGCGTTTCTATACCGTGCCGGGCGACCCCTCATTGCCGCTTGAACATCCCGAGCTCGCAGCAGCCGTTCCGACATGGAAAGGCGGCGAGTGGTGGAAGGTCGGCGGTGGCGGCACTGCCTGGGACTCGATGGTTTTTGAGCCCGAGACCGGAACGCTCTATGTCGGCACAGGCAACGGCTCGCCCTGGACGCGCGAAATCCGCTCGCCCGGCGGCGGCGACAATCTCTACATCTCGTCGATCCTGGCGCTCGACGCGAAGACCGGTCGCATGAAGTGGTATTACCAGACGACGCCGGGCGACAACTGGGACTATACCGCGACGCAGCCCCTGATGCTTGCCGACATCGAGATCGACGGCGAAGCCCGCCGGGTCATCATGCAGGCGCCGAAGAACGGCTTCTTCTATGTGCTCGACCGCACCACCGGAAAGCTCATTTCGGCTAACCCGTTCTCGACCGTCACCTGGGCGAGCCATGTCGATCTCGAAACCGGCCGTCCGGTCGAAACGGGCGAAGGCGAATATGGCGACCGCACGGCCTTTGTGCTGCCTTCCGCCAATGGGGCGCATAACTGGCATCCGATGGCTTTCCATCCCGGCACCGGCCTCGTCTACATCCCGACGCAGGATATTGCCGGTATCTATTCGCTCAGCGAACAATGGAAGACGGAGAAGAAGTTCACACCGAAAAACAACTGGTGGAACACCGGCATCGACTGGACCGATTATGTCGATGCGATCAACGCGCTGCCGGAACTGCCGATGGAGAAGGGCTATCTCAAGGCGTGGGATCCGGCGACGGGTGAAGTGAAGTGGCAAGCGGAATATCCGGCGCCACTCAATGGCGGCGTGCTGGCAACCGCGGGCAATCTCGTTTTCCAGGGCACGGCCGACGGCTATCTCTATGCCTACAAGGCCGATACCGGCGAACAGGTCTGGGCGCAGCACATCCAGACCGGCATCGTCGCGCCACCCGTGACCTATACGGTTGATGGCGAACAGTACCTCTCGGTGCTGGCGGGCTGGGGCGGCGTCAATATCGTCTCCGGCGATGCACGCACATCGGCGGCGGCGAAATACGGCAATCAGGGACGCCTGCTCGCCTTCAAGATCGGTGGCGGCGGTAACCTGCCGCAGCTTGCGATGCTCGACCAGTCGATCCCGGAGTGGCCGCCGCTCACGGCATCGGAAGAAACCGTGCGGCAGGGCGAGATTGGCTATGCGACCTATTGCATGCTCTGCCACGGCGCGCTTGCCGTGTCGCCCGGCGTCACGCCGGATCTCCGCCGTATGGGCGAGAGCGTGCGCGAGCATTTTCAGGACGTCGTGCGCGGCGGCATTCTCTCCGACAACGGGATGGCAAGCTTCGCCGATCATCTGTCGGAAGAAGATGTCGATGCGATCCTCTCCTATATCCAGAAGCGAGCGCTCGAAGACAGGGCGCGGGACGAGCCCACCAACTGACGGGCTCGGCGCGCCGCACGAAGGAAGCCCCGGAGATCGTTCTCCGGGGCTTCTTTTCAACGCAATACGCGTTCGACCGAGAGCGCGAGACGAAGAAGCTTTTCCTCCGTGAACGGAGAAGCCTGCAGCATCAGTCCGACAGGCAGTCCGTGCGCATCGTAGCCGGCAGGCAGCGTTATCGCACACAGGCCGAGCTGGTTGCCGATCGTGGCATTGCGAAGCGCCATGCGGTTGGTGCGGAAATAAGCCGCGCCGCCGGCTTCGAGCGCCGCGATGGGCGGGGGCGAAATCGCAACGGCGGGCAGCAGCACGGCGTCGACACCCGCCGTCGCCACAAGATAGCGGGCGCGAATTTCAGCGCGCTTCAGATCGGCCGCGATAATGTCGGCGGCGGTGAGCGCCGCACCGGCCATCACGCGGTCAAAGACCGGCGGGTAGATGTCGGCCTTGCCGGCGGCCAGCATGTCGCCCCACCGGGCATAGGCCTCGGCGACGAGACGGCTCGATTTCGGCGACCATGTCAGTGCGTCGATCTCATCCAGTTCGGGTAATTTGTGTTCAACGATTTTTGCTCCGGCATGGACGAGGCGGCGGATGGCGGTTTCGAGCGCGTCGGCAACGCCTTCGTCGAGTTCCGACCAGCCGATGCCGCCGGGCAGCCAGAAAACGGCGCGGGAAAGATCGAGCGTGTCCACCGGGCGTGCCTGCCGTCCTTCGAGAAGCGCGAAGAGGGCGGCGGCATCCTCGACAGTTCTGGCCAATGGCCCCACCGTGTCGAATGTCGGCGACAGCGGCACCGTGCCGCCAAGCGGCAGGCGACCGGCGGTCGTCTTCAGGCCGACAAGTCCGTTCCATGCCGAAGGAATGCGGACCGAGCCGCCGGTGTCGGTGCCGATTGCACCGGCCGCAAGCCCGCGTGCAACGGAAACACCGGCGCCCGCCGAAGAACCGCCCGGCACGCGTTCGACATGTTCATCATGCGCATTGGCCGGCGTGCCGAATTTCGGGTTGATGCCGAGGCCGGAAAAGGCCAGTTCGGTCATGGTTGTCTTGCCGAGGCAGACGGCACCCGCGCGCGTCGCCCGCACCAGCACTTCCGCATCACGCGCCGGAACGCGATTTTTAAGTGGCAGCGAACCTGCCGCCGTTGCTTCGCCGGCCGTGTCGAACAGGT
>NZ_JBBECC010000059.1:0-5795 GCF_040882025.1 Parvibaculum sp.
GGTCGGGTTTTTTGTGGGCCGGGTTGCTGAACTGGTACTATCCATTCTGGTGGGCACCCTTCGATCGAGGAAGACATGATCCTGCTTTGCCAGCATCCGAAAAGTTGCCTCGTCCGGCTTGTTGGATGCCTGCGCGCCGCAGGGGTTGCCATGCTGCTGTTTGTCTGTGCGACGCCTGCCCTGGCGCAGGATGTTGCCCCAACCGTGTCGCCGCAGGCCGTGAAGATCGTTCCCGAAGCGAGCGATGCGAAGATTGAGGAACGCCTGCAACGCATCCTGCAATCGACCGGATGGTTCGAGGCGACCCGCGTCTCGGTGCATGACGGGGTGGTCTTCCTCGACGGCACGACGGGAACGCCGGCGCACCGGGCCTGGGCCGGCACGCTTGCCGAAAACATGCAAGGCACTGTCGCCGTCGTCAACCGGATCGAGGCCAATGCCGATGTCGGCTCCACCCTGGCGCGCGCAGGCGAGGAATTCACAGGCTTCTACCGCCAGATCGTCCGAGGTTGGCCAATGGTGGCGCTCGCCGCCCTTGTCATTCTGGCGACATGGCTGATCGCCAGACTGGTAGCGCTGGCGGTTCGGCTATTGTTCGCGAGCCGCATCGAGTCCTCGCTGCTATTGTCGGTGGTGGCGCGGGCGTTTGCGATTCCGGTCTTTCTGCTGGGCGTCTATTTCGTGCTGCAATTTTCCGGATTGACACGGCTGGCCATCACCGTGCTTGGGGGCACCGGGCTGATCGGCATCATCATCGGCTTCGGCCTGCGTGACATCGCCGAGAATTTTCTGGCGAGCATCCTGCTCAGCGTGCGCAATCCCTTCCACAGCGGCGACCTGATCGATGTCGGCGGGTACACAGGTGTCGTCCAGAACCTGAACGTGCGCAGTACCGTGTTGCTCACGCTCGACGGCAATCAGGTGCAGATCCCAAACTCCATCGTCTACAAGAGCGTCATCAAGAACTACAGCAGCATTCCAAACCGCCGCGCCGAATTTACGATCGGCATCGGTTACGATTCCTCGGCCGCCAAGGCGCAGGTCCTGATCGCGGAGGTGCTGCAGGCGCATCCTGCCGTCCTCAAGACGCCCGAGCCGCTGGTGCTGGTGGAGGAGCTGGGCGCGGCAACGGTGAATTTGCGCATCTATTACTGGTTCGACAGCGCCACCTACTCGCCTAACAAAATCAATTCGGCGTTGTTGCGCCAGACCAAGAACGCGCTCCTCAAGGGTGGTATCGAACTGCCGGATGCCGCGCGCGAAGTGATTTTCCCCAAGGGCGTTCCCGTCATCCAGATGGTGGGCACTGCAGAAGCCTCGCGCGAAGCTGAAAGCGGTGCCGGCGCCTCCCTTGCCGCTGACGAGATGAGCGATACGACGCCCAGCGAAGGCGGCTTGTCCAACGAGGCTGTGGAGATGCAGGAGCAGCAATCCGAAGGCAACCTGCCGGAAGCGCAAGAAAACCTGCTCAAGAAGTAGCGCGCCTTGTCTTGCGCCATGTGGGAGACGCGGCTCGAAAACCTGCAAAACGATGGGAAGAATGATGTGTCCCCCTTTCCCGCAACCAACGATCAGCCCGCTGAGCTTCCGCTCGGCGGGTTTTGTCGGGCAGGTCCCGTCCGAAGTTTGGATGTGGCGCCGGCGCGATTGCGGCGTATGCTGGAGCGGGCCCGGAGATCAACGAGGACATGCCATGAACAACCGGAACGGACTTTATCTTGTGATCGGCCTGCTGGTGATCGCCGCCGTGGCGGCCGGCTATCTGCTCTACAAGGAAGAACAGAAGAGCGGCGTCGACATCGAGATCGGCGAAAGCGGCATCTCGATCGAGGAGCGCTGAGCGCGCGCCACCGCCGGCCAGCTGTTCGTCAGTTGACCGGATCTTGAGCGGGTTTGAACAGAGGCAGGCGAAAAAGGACCCCTCTGTCATCAAACTGTCAAAAAACTGTCACAAATGGATTCGGCGCGTCTCCGAGCGGATGACGGAGCCGGGGAGAAGCGTGTTCAGGGGCGGGGACAAGGCATGGCGGAGGGAAAGTTATCCCCGCCCTCTCTGCATCTTGGCGAACCAGTTCCAGGCATCGGCGATCTGCGCATCGAGATCGACCCGCTGCGGCTTCCAGCCGAGCTCATCGGCGGCACGGCGCGCATCGGCAACGAGGACCGGCGGATCGCCGGCGCGCCGCGGCCCGACCTCGACTGGTACCGCGCGCCCGGAAATTCGCCGGACGGCTTCCACGACCTCGCGTACCGAATAGCCGCGGCCGTTTCCGAGATTGAACTGACGGGACGGGTTCCCGTCCAGAAGCCAGCGCAGCGCGAGGACGTGGGCGTCGGCGAGATCGCTCACGTGAATGTAGTCGCGGATACAGGAACCGTCGGGTGTCGCATAGTCGTCGCCGAAAATGGAGAGCGCGGTGTTGGCGCCGGCCGCCGCCTGCAAGGCCAGCGGCACGAGATGCGTCTCGGGGTCGTGCGCCTCGCCGATATCGCCGTCGGGATCGGCGCCCGCGGCATTGAAATAACGCAGGCAGACGGAGCGCAGGTCGTGCGCCGCGCCGGCGTCGGCCAGTATGCGCTCGACCATCAGCTTGCTCGCGCCATAGGGGTTCACGGGACGCTGCGGCGCGTCCTCGGAGATCGGCGTCTTGTCGGGAATGCCGTAGGTTGCGCAGGTGCTGGAGAAAACGATCTTTCCGCAATCGGCCCGGCGCATCGCCTCGAGCAGCGACAGCGTGCCGCCGACATTGTTGCGATAATAGAGATAGGGATTTGAAACCGACTCGCCCACATAGGCGAAGGCCGCGAAATGCAGCACCGCCGCCGGCCGGTGCCGCGCAAAGGCCGCGTCGAGCGCGGCGCCGTCGGCGAGATCGATCTTTTCCAGCGGACCCCATTTGACGGCCCATTCATGCCCGCGCGACAGATTGTCGATCACGACCGGCGTGAAGCCCGCGCGATGCAGCGCCTTCGCGGTATGGCTGCCGATATAACCCGCGCCCCCTGTGACGAAGACAACGGTCATTGCGCCAGGCGCTTTCTGAAATAGGCGATCGTCGGCTCAAGGCCCTTGTCGAGCGCGATGGTCGGTCCCCATCCGAGCACGTTCTGCGCCTTCGTTATGTCGGGCTTGCGCATTTTCGGATCGTCCTCCGGCAGGTTTCGATATTCGACCTTTGCCTTCGAGCCTGTCATGGCGATGATTTTCTCGGCCAACTGGCGGATCGTGAATTCACCCGGATTGCCGAGATTGATCGGGCCCGAAACCTCCGGCGGCGTGTCGAGCATCTTGATCAGTCCCTCGACGAGATCGTCGACATAGCAGAACGAGCGCGTCTGCGAGCCGTCGCCAAACACCGTTATCGGCTCGCCCTTGAGCGCCTGAACGATGAAGTTCGAGACGACACGGCCGTCATTCTCGAGCATTCGCGGTCCATAGGTGTTGAAGATGCGCACGACCTTCGCATCCATGCCGTGCTGCCGCCGATAGTCGAAGAACAGGGTTTCGGCGCAGCGCTTTCCTTCGTCGTAGCAGGCGCGCGGGCCGATCGGATTGACGTTGCCCCAATAGCTTTCCTGCTGCGGATGCTGCTGCGGGTCGCCATAGACCTCGCTGGTCGATGCCTGCACGATCGGCACCTTGAGCCGCTTTGCAAGACCCAGCATGTTGATGGCACCCATGACGGATGTCTTCGTCGTCTGAACGGGATCGAACTGATAGTGGATCGGGCTTGCGGGACAGGCGAGATTGAAGATTGCATCGACCTCGACATAGAGCGGGAAGGTGATGTCGTGCCGCAGCGTCTCGAAGCGGGGATTGCCGAACAATCCGGCGATGTTTTCCCTGCGCCCGGTGAAATAATTGTCGACGCACAGCACTTCATTGCCCATCGCAATCAGCCGTTCGCTGAGATGCGAGCCGATAAAGCCTGCGCCACCGGTGATCAGGATACGACGACTCATGATTGGCAAACCTTCCTGTCGAATTCAGCAAATATTCAAAATCTCGCCGGGTCTTCCCGAAACGGTCCGTACAAGGCGGAAAATGTCCGGATACCTTACTTCATGCAAGCGCCAAAAGCCTGTCGGCAATCGCTCTCAGCACGCCCTTGCCGCCGTCGACCGGCACGACCCATCCGGCCAGCGGCACGACCGAGGGATGGGCGTCGCGCGGGCAGGCGCCGAGGCCTGCGCGCTGCATCGGCCCGGCATCGTTGATGTCGTTGCCGACATAAAGCACCTCTTCCCATGACAGCCCGTTGCCGGACAGCCACTCGTCCAGCACCGCGAGCTTGTCCTCGCGCGCCTGAAGGCATTCGAGCCCGAGTTTTTCGGCGCGGCGCGACACGACCGGGTTCCTTTCCTTGGACAGGATCAAAAGACGAAACCGGCCGGATTTTTTCAGGAGCTCCAACCCCATACCGTCGCTGCGGGAAACGGTCACGCTTTCGATGCCGTTTTCATCGACAGACGCCGTGTCGTCGGTGTGGACGCCGTCGAAATCCATCACCAGCGCCTTGAGCGGCCGGAGGCGCGCATCGGCGACGCCAGTTGTCTGATCCTCCCCGCTTCGCGCGATCATGTCGCATAGCCGGAGATCGAGGGGGGTGTCGATTTCGACGGGAGGATGGGCGACCGGATAAAGCGCGACGGGGCCGCAGAAGCGCCGGCCGACCCGTTCGAAATCCGCAACCCGCACACAATAGATGGCGCCGCTTTCGCGCCAGGTGGGGGGCAGGTCCTGCCGGCGCTGACGCTGGCCCGCCTCGTCGTGATTGATGCCCTTGCCGAAGCCATCGGGCCCGGACGTCCAGAGGAAGGAGTGATCCTCGATGACGGTGACCGCGCAGGCTGCCTGCCGGTCTTCCATTGCCGCCAGACAGCCATCGATGTCGGCGCCCGTGGTGAAGGGCGAAGTACATTGCAGCAGAACGAGGCGGGAGACGGCCGGATGATCCGCTCGGATGAGGCCGAGCGCATGGAGCCAGCCGCTTTCCGACGTTGCCGTATCGTCCGCAATCGCTGCCGGACGATCGATCACGCGCGCGCCGTATCTTTCGGCCTCCGCGGCGATGCGGGCATCGTCCGTCGATACGTAGATCGCGGCGACCGAGCGCGCCTGCCGGGCCGCGACGACCGACCGCGCGACCAGGGAGAGCCCGCCGACCGGTTTCAGGTTCTTGCCGGGGATGCCTTTGGAGCCGCCGCGGGCGAGCAATATCGCCACGGCCGGGCCCGGCCTTGTCGGACTGGCCACGCTCAATCGCCTTTCAAATGCCGCGAAGCGGCCGGAGTGCCGGGATCATCGAAAGCCGCCCGTCAACGATTGGCCCTGCGCGGCTCCCGGCCCGCCGAAAGCGCGCCATGACGCTCGGCGACCCATTTCAACTTGTCGCGCTGCACCTGCTCGACGGGAAGAATGTCCTGCCACTTGCTGTTGATGGTCAGATCGACACCGCCAATGTCGCGGCAGAGCCGGCGAAGACCATCGGGCTCAAGGCTGGCTGCGTGGTCGGTGCCTTTCCACGTCCGGTCGAGCGTGAAATGGCGCTCGACATGGGTGAACCGTCCGTGGCCGGCCAATTCGTGCATCCGGCCGACGGTCAGCGCCGCTATATCGGTCGAGATGCCGAGGTGGTGGCCCGAGAAGCCGACACCCCTGACCTCGGGTCCGAACTCTTCCATCAGCCGGCCGATCTCCAAAAGGCAGACATCCTCGGCCGCAACCGGATAGCCCGACGTGCAGGCATAGATCACCAGATCCTTCGCGCGTTCGCGTTCCCGGTAAAAGGAAA
>NZ_JBBECC010000060.1:0-35179 GCF_040882025.1 Parvibaculum sp.
CGTTTCGCCGAAAAGCGGAATGCCAACATAGGGCCTGAGCTTCAGCCGGTTCGCGTCGAGCATCTCGATATTGCAATCGTAGCTCTTGTCCTTCTTGCGGCTGTAGGCTGTGCCCGACCAGGTGCCGGAACCGGAAGTCCTGAAGTCGATCAGGATTTTCGCCGCCGAACCGGCATCGCCGTCCGGGTCCGAGATGATTTCGACGACGGTGCCGCAAAGCGCCTCGCCGCAGGGCGCGATCTCGACAATGGCGTCTTCCTCGGCGGCGATCCAGCGACCTTCGGGGCCCCCGACAGCAAAACCCGGGCCTGCAAAGACGAACGCGGCCGCGAAAACGGCAAGCATGAGACGCATCTGACGATCCTCCCCCCAAGGTTGACGTAGCGATTGCTTGCACCGCCGCCGGAAGGCGTCAACCGTGAAAGCCGCAGCGCACGCAGATGTGATCGCTTGTTCAGCACCTGACCGGGGCCGATCAGCGCTGCACAGCATGGGGCCCCACCGGCGCTGGCGCGGGGGCCCCTCATCGCTATAATCCCGCGCAACCAACAGCCATAAAAGCCGCAAGGGAGCCCGTCCATGACGAAGATCAACGATGTCGCGACGCTGGAGAAGGAAGGCGAGATCGCCATTCTGACGCTGAACTCGCCGCCCGTGAACGCGCTGTCCGGACCGGTGCGCGAAGGCATCGCCAACGGCATCAAGCAGGCGATCGACGATGCGGACGTCAAAGCCATCGTGCTGATCTGCGAAGGCCGCACCTTCATCGCCGGCGCCGACATTACCGAATTCGGCAAGGCGCCGTCGGGCCCGAGCCTGTTCGATGCGCTGGCGATGATCGAGCACGGGCCGAAGCCCGTTATCGCCGCGATCCACGGCACGGCGCTGGGCGGCGGCCTCGAAGTGGCGCTGACCTGCCATTACCGGGTGGCGGTGCCGTCGGCAAAATGCGGACTGCCGGAAGTCAATCTCGGCCTGCTGCCGGGTGCCGGCGGCACGCAGCGCCTGCCCCGCATCGTCGGCCCGGAAAAGGCGCTCGAAATGGTGACGAGCGGGCAACATGTGGCTGCGAAGAAGTGCCTGGAGATGGGCCTCGTCGACGAGCTGACCGAAGAAGGCAAGCTCCGCGACGGCGCTGTCGCCTTCGCGAAGAAGATCGTCGCCGAAAAACGGCCGCTGAAGAAGGTGCGCGACCTCAACGACAAGGTCGAAGCCGCCCGCGGCAAGCCGGAAATCTTCGCCGACTTCCGCAAGACCAATGCGCGCAAGTTCCGCGGCTTCCTCGCGCCCGAATACAATATTCAGTGCATTGAGGCGGCGGTGAATCTGCCTTTCGACGAAGGCATCAAGGTGGAGCAGAAGCTCTTCCGCGAACTCGTGACGGGGACGCAGTCGGCCGCCCAGCGCCATGTCTTCTTCGCCGAACGCCAGGTCTGGAAGCTGCCGGACGTGCCGGCCGACACGCCGACCATCCCGGTCGAGAAGGTCGGCATCATCGGCGCCGGCACGATGGGCGGCGGCATCGCGATGAACTTCCTGAATGTCGGCCTCCCCGTCACCATCGTCGAGACGAAGCAGGAAGCGCTCGACCGCGGCATCGCGACCATCCGCAGGAACTACGAGAACTCGGCCAAGAAGGGCCGCTTCCCGATGGAAGAGGTCGAGAAGCGCATGGGGCTTCTCACCGGTTCGCTCGAAATGGAGGCACTCGCCGACAGTGACCTCGTGATCGAGGCCGTGTTCGAGAACATGGATATCAAGAAGGAAGTATTTTCGAAGCTCGACAGGATCGTCAAGCAGGGCGCCATTCTCGCAACCAACACTTCGGCGCTCAACATCGACGAGATCGCGACCGCCGTGAAGCGGCCGGAAGCGGTGATCGGCCTCCACTTCTTCTCGCCGGCCAACGTGATGCGCCTGCTCGAAGTCGTGCGCGCCGACAAGACCTCGAAGCCCGTCATCGCGACCTCGATGCAGATGGCGAAGAAGATCGGCAAGATCGCCGCGCTGGTCGGCGTCTGCCCGGGCTTCGTCGGCAACCGCATCCTCGCCCAGCGCCAGCGCGAGGCGCAGAAGCTCATCCTCGAAGGCGCGATGCCCTGGGACGTCGACCGCGTGCTCTACGATTTCGGTCTGCCGATGGGCCCCTTCGCGATGTCGGACCTCGCCGGCCTCGATATCGGCTGGTCGAAGGAGAAGTCGAAAGGCGAGACGATCCGCGACAAGCTTTGCGAGATGGATCGCCGCGGCCAGAAGACGGGCGCCGGCTTCTACGACTATGACGAGAACCGCAACGCCAAACCCTCGCCGGTTGTGGAAAAGATCATCCTCGATCACGCCGCCAGCAAGGGCATCAACCGCCGCAAGATTTCGGACGACGAAATTCTCGAACGCTGCATCTATCCGATGATCAACGAGGGCGCCAAGATCCTCGAGGAAGGGAAAGCCATCCGGTCCTCCGACATCGACATCGTCTGGATCAACGGCTACGGCTTCCCGGTCTATCGCGGCGGCCCGATGTTCTATGGCGACACGGTGGGCGCCGACAAGGTGCTGGCCAAGATGAAGGAATTCCAGGCGCAGATGGGCGACGACTTCAAGCCCGCCGCGCTTCTGGAAAAGATCGTCGCGGAAGGCAAGAAGTTCGCGGACTTCTGATCGAATGAAAAACGGGGCGGTGCCGCAGGCATCGCCCCGAACTGTTTCCGAGAAGGAGGTCTTGCATGAGCGACAACGAAAAAATCATCCGCGACTTCGTCGACGCCTGGCCGCGGCTCGATGTGGACGAGATCGTCGGTTATTTCACGGACGACGGCGTCTATCACAACATGATGCTGGAACCGGTGAAGGGCCGCGAGGCGCTGACGGGCTTTATCGGCGCCTTCGTCGCCAACTGGTCCGACACGAAATGGGAAATCCTCAATCTTGTTTCGCATGGCAGTCTCGTTGTTGCCGAGCGCATCGACCGCATGAAGGTCGGCGGCAAGCAGGTGGCCCTGCCCTGCTGTGGCGTCTTCGAGATGGAAAACGGCAAGATCAAGGTCTGGCGCGACTATTTCGACCTCGGCACGTTCACCAGGGCCGCGAGCTGACCGCCGCCTAGAACTCCCAACCGGGCCCGGGAATGGCGCGGTAGGCTTGCGTCAGCGCGTCGGACCATGAGCGCCGGAGCCCGGCGAAATAGGCATCGTCGTCCTTGATGCGCCGCTGCAGCGCCACTTTCAGCGCCTTGCGGCGATAGACCATCAGGTCGATCGGCATCCCGACGGAAAGGTTCGAGCGCATCGTCGAATCCATCGAGATCAGCGCCAGCTTCAACCCGTCACCGAGATCGGTGTCATAGGTGAGCGCCCGGTCGATGATCGGCTTGCCGTATTTGTGTTCGCCGATCTGCAGATAGGGCGTGTCTTCCGTCGCCTCGATGTAGTTGCCGGCCGAATAGACCTGGAAGAGGCGGAGCTCGCCATTGCCGACCTGGCCACCGAGCAGAATCGAGACGTTGAAATCGCCGGCCTGCGCCTCGAGCGAGGGCCCGTCGGTGCGGTAGACGTCGCGCACGGCCTGCCCCATCAGTTGCGCCGCACGCACCATGGTCGGCACGGTGTGGAGCGTCTCAAGCTCTTCGCCGTCGCCGAGCCGCACCCCCTGCTCGACCGCCCGATTGATGGCGGCCTGACTGATCGCGAGATTGCCCGCCGTCATCAGCCCGATCACCCGCTCGCCCGGATGTTCGATGACGGTCAATTTGCGGAAGGTGGAGATATTGTCGACGCCCGCATTGGTACGGGTGTCCGCCAGCATCACAAGGCCGCCTTCAAGCCGAAGTGCGACGCAATAGGTCATCGAAGTCTCCCGGTCTCTTCTGTTTCTTGTCGTCAGGGCCCGCGCTATTGCTGCGCCGCGCCGTCGTCCACCTTGAGGCGAACCTCGAGTGTTTCCTCGCCGCCGCCGCGACGGCGGCCCCGGACGGGTGAGGCCTCCAGATAGTCAAGCCCGCAGGCGACCCGCACATGGGCTTCCGTCGGGCAGATGCGGTTGGCGACGTCGAATCCCACCCAGCCGAGGCCCTCAATATAGGCCTCGGCCCAGGCGTGGCTAGCCTCATATTCGGCGTCGCCCTCGAACCAGAGATAGCCGCTGACATAGCGCGCCGGAAGCCCCGCATGGCGCGCCGCCGACAGGAAGACATGGGTGTGGTCCTGGCAGACACCGTAGTGATGCGCCACCGCTTCGGCCGCCGTCGTCGCCGCATGCGTTTCGCCGATCCGGTAGTCGACGGCGTCGCGCACCGCGTCCATCAGCCGGTGGGCAAGATCGAGCGCCGTGCCGTCCGACGCGGCCTTCGCTGCCGCGGCGAGATTGCGGATCGCATCGTTCGGCGCGGTCAGTTCGGTCTGCCGCAGGTAGAAGACCGCCGGCAGCGGCTCGGCCATACCGCCGACAACGCCGCCCGCATCGCAGGTTTCGACCTCGCCGGAGACGCTGAGCGTCAATGTGTCATGCAGCTTTTCGAGATAGAGCATCTGCAGGACATTGCCGTAGGCGTCGCGGCTTTCGCGCATCGTGCCGGCAGGCGACGAAGCGACGCGCCACGAGAGAACCTTCTGCGAAGCGTGGTCGAGCGGCCGCAGCCGGAGCGCCTGCACCGAATAATTGGCGGGTGTCTCGTAGCGATAGGTGGTTTCCTGGCGGATCAGAATTCGCATCGGCGCAATCCTATCACATCAGGTAACCGCGGCTGATCTCGATGCCGAGCCGGTCGTTCTGATCGATATGCTCGGTCAGGAATTCGTGCAGCCCCTGCCGGAACACATCGTCGACCTTGCCGAATCTGAGGCGCGAATAAATCTGCCCCGCCATACGGTGCGCCTCGTTGCGCTGGCCGTATTCCTCGCCCAGCCTGTCGAGGCATTCCTTGATCTCGGCCGCGCAACTGATGAGCGAGCGCGGCATTTCCTCGCGCATGATCAGGAATTCGGCGATCAGCCAGGGCTTCAGTCCTTCCTTGTAGACCGCATTGTAGCTGCGATATCCGGAAACGGCGCGCAGGATCGCCGCCCATTGATAATAATCGATGCCGCCGCCGACTTCGGCATGTTCGGGCAGCAGCAGGTGATACTTGACGTCGAGAATGCGCGCCGTGTTGTCGCTGCGCTCGATGAAGGTGCCAAGGCGGGTGAACCAGTAGCTGTCGCGGCGAAGCATGGTGGCGACCGTGCCGCCGTGAAAGAGCAACGAGCGATCCTTCACCCAGTCGAGAAAGCGGTGCAGGCCGCTGCCGCGCATCCGCGCCTCGTTCCAGCTCGGCAATTCGAGCCAGGCCGTGTTGAGGCTTTCCCATTGCTCGGTGGTGAGCGCGGTGCGCACGGCACGTGCATTGCGCCGCGCGGTCTCGATGCAGGAGCGGATGCTGGACGGGTTCTCCGGATCGAACGCCAGATAGGAGATGACGTTCTCGGGTGTCGCCTCGTCGTACTTCTGATAAAATTCTTCCTCGGAACCGGAAACGACGACCGTCGAATGCCATTCACCACCGTCGGCGTCAGCGCCCGACGGCATCAGCGACAAACGGTCGGTCACGCGCAGGATGCGCGCAAGATTTTCGGCTCGCTCCATATAACGGGCAAGCCAGAAGAGACTGTCGGCGGTGCGGCTCAACATCATCGGGTTCGGCGCCTCAACTCTTCAGGACCCACGTGTCCTTGGTGCCGCCGCCCTGACTCGAATTGACGACGAGCGAGCCCTCGCGCATCGCAACACGCGTGAGGCCGCCCGGCACGACGCGCGTCTCCGCGCCCGAGAGCACGAAAGGCCTGAGATCGACGTGACGCGGCGCGACGCCTTCGTCGACAAATGTCGGACAGGTCGAAAGCGCCAGCGTCGGCTGGGCGATATACTTCTCCGGTGCGGCCTTGACGCGCGCGCCGAAGGCGGAAATCTCGTCCTTCGTCGCCTTGGGCCCGACCAGCATGCCGTAACCACCCGAACCATGCACCTCCTTGACGACGAGATCGGCGAGATGCTCGAGCACATAGGCCGCGTCGTCCGGTTCTCCGCAGCGCCATGTCGGCACGTTCTTCAGGATCGGTTTCTCGCCGAGATAGAACTCGATCATCTTCGGCACATGGATATAGATCGACTTGTCGTCGGCAATGCCGGCGCCGACCGCATTGGTCAGATTGACGTTGCCGGCGCGATAGGCGCTCATCAGCCCGGCGACGCCGAGCGCCGAATCAGGCCGGAACGAGAGCGGGTCGAGAAATTCATCATCGACCCGGCGATAGATGACGTCGACGCGTTTCGGCCCCTGCGTGGTGCGCATATAGACGATGTCGTCCATCACATAGAGATCGGGCCCTTCGACAAGCTCGACGCCCATCTGGTCGGCCAGAAACGAGTGTTCGTAATAGGCGCTGTTGTAGATGCCGGGCGTCAACACCACCACCGTCGGTTCGCCCGGACAATTGCGCGGCGCGACCGAACAGAGCGTCCGCAACAGCTCATCGCAATAGTGATCGACCGGCGCGACATTGTAGCGCGAGAAGAGATCGGGAAAGAGCCGCATCGTGATTTCGCGGTTCTCCAGCATGTAGGAAACGCCGGACGGCGTGCGGCAGTTGTCCTCGAGAACGTAAAACTCTTCCGGGCCGACGCGCACCATGTCGATGCCTGCGATATGCGTGTAGACGTTGTATGGAAGGACGACGCCCTGCATCTGGCAGCGCCAGGTTTCGTTGAGCAGTATCTGGCCACGCGGCACGACGCCGGCATTCAGAATTTCCTGCGCCCCATAGACATCGGCGATGAAGGCGTTGAGCGCCTTGACGCGCTGAATGAGGCCATCGGAAATCTGCCTCCATTCGGCCGCCTCGAGAATGCGCGGGATGATATCGAAGGGGATGAGGCGCTCCGGGTCGCCGCCCTCGCCATAGACGGCGAAGGTGATGCCGATGCGGCGAAAAAAGGTCTCCGCTTCATCGCGGCGAAGTGTCAGAATTTCGGTCGGCGTCTCGTCGAGCCAGGCTTGCAGTATCCGATAGGCCTGCCGCACCTCCACGCCACGTGGTCCCATTTCATCGAAGATGGCCGGCGCCATGACGCTCCTGTCGTTTGCGACGATTGTTTCGCCTTTTTCAAGCCTATAGGGAGAGCAAAAGCGATGCCACGCCCGGATATACGGCGTCGGTGGCTTTTGCGCGCACAAACAAGGGTTTCCTGACCGGTTTTTGGGGCTGCCGGGCCGCACCGCCGCCGCCTAAAGAGGCAGTCTGCTCAAAAGCTCTTCAGGGACGACGCAGGCGCTCCAGCAATTCAGGCGTCGGATAGCCATCGGCCGGCATCCCGGCCGCAACCTGGAAAGCACGGATCGCCTTGCGCGTGTTGAAGCCGATAATGCCGTCGACGCCACCTGTGTCGTAGCCGCGATCGCTCAGAAGCTGCTGCAGCTCGAGGCGCTCGCTGCGACCGAGCGGGTGATCGCCGCGCGGCCAGGAACCCACGATCTCGCCACGGCCCTTGAAGCGGTCGGCAAGGAGATGCACCGCCAGCGCATAGGAGGTCGAAGCGTTGTAGGCGAGCACGATGCGGAAATTGTGCATGACGAGAAAGGCCGGCCCCTTGTGACCCGAGGGCAGGAAGATCGAGGATTTTTCCTCCGCCTCGCCGCCGGGGAAAGGCCGCCCGTCGATACGCGCGACACCGGCCTTTGCCCACTCGCCTTGGGTCTTTGAAACCGACATGTCGGCTTCGGCAAAGTTGAAGCCTTCCGGAAGCTTGACCTCGTAGCCCCAGACCCCGCCGCGCCGCCAACCGGAATTCTGCAGATAGTGGCCGGCCGACGCCAGCGCATCCGCATGGGAATTCCAAATGTCGCGTCTGCCATTGCCGTCGAAATCGACTGCATGGACATTGTAGGTAGTCGGAATGAACTGCGTCTGGCCCATGGCGCCCGCCCACGAGCCCAGCATGCCTTCGGGCTCGATGTCGCCTTTCTGAAGAATCTGCAGGGCCGCAATAAGCTGCGTATTGCCGTATTCCTGACGGCGGCCGCGATAGCCGAGCGTCGCCAGCGAGCGGACCACGCTCATGCTGCCCTGGAACGTGCCGTAGTTCGATTCAAGCCCCCAGATCGCAACCAGAACATGACGGTCGACGCCATATGCCGCCTCTATTCTATCGAGCAGCGCCTTGTTTTCCGCAAGAAGCGCCTTGCCGCGCGCCACCCGCGTGTCAGACAAGGCCCCTTCGAGATATTCCCAGACGGGCCGGGTGAATTCGGGTTGGCTCTCATTCGCCTCGACGACTCGTTGATCGGGACGGATGCCACGCATCGAACGATCGAAAGTCTGCGGCGCAACGCCGGCCTTGAGCGCCGCCTCGCGAAATCCCGTCAGCCAATCGGCAAATTGCGCGTCGTCGGCCAAAGCGGCGGCACTACCAGGCGGTGCCAAAGGCGGGCCGGGTTGCGCATCGGCCGCACAGCCCGTCATTGTGAGACCGAGCAGCGCAATGGCAACCACGGTCAACCGCAGCGGAAGCCGGACCCGCAAAAGGAACCCCGGACGGAAAGAAGCTGGCATTCGCGCACTCCAACGCATGTCGTTCGGCAGACGCTATCACGACCCGGCAAAAAATCGAGAGACTGCAATACCGCCGACATCGAGCGCCGGTGCCCCGAGCACAAAATCCTTATCGGGGAAATGAGGCGAGATATCGACCGGCTCCGGACCATAGTTAAAGACGAAACGATAGATCCCGCGCCGCCGTGTGCGAAGACCGGGCGGCAGCGGGGCAACGGAGAGCCCGGCTTCGCGTGCCAGCCGCTCGACGATGCGTTCGAGAAGACCCTTGTCGGGCGTTCCGGCGAGGTAATGCGCGCGACCATGCCGCGTCAGCGCGGGTTGGTCATCCTGCGTTTCGGCCAGAACCTCCGTTCCCGGCGCGGCCACGACGAACTCGCGCCAGCGGTCGAAGGCGAACACCTCATTGTCGTAACGCACGGAGACGGCCGAATAAGGCCGAAAGCTCTCGGCGCGCGTCACCCTGACGCCGAGGACACCGGCCAGCGGACCGGGCGCGAGATTATCGGGAATGCGATGCGAGGCGGTGCGGCTGCCGGTACGCGGCCCGACCAGCAGCGTGCCCTCGAAATTCACCAGCGCGGCGGCCAGCACGTCCGGGACATGCGGCATCGGCGGCACCAGCACAAGCGCATAAGAGGATAGATCGGCATGGGGCCCGACAACATCGATGTCGAGGCCGAGGCGCCGAAGCGCGCGATACATCGCGAAGACCTGTTCGACGTAGGTGAAGTTGCGGCCCTGCGGCTGCACGCGCAGGAACCATGCCGCCTCGTAGGAAAAGACCAGCGCCGCCTTCGCCGGTGCGGGTTGTCCAAGCGGCCCGAGCATGGCGAGATCGGCCGACAATCGTTCGACTTCGCCCAGCGCTCGGTCGGGTGTGTTGTCGGGAAGATTGAGGCCTGCGTGAAACTGCTCCTGCGCGAACGGCGCTTGCCGCCAGCGAAAGTACGAAATCGTCTCGGCACCGTGCGCAAAGCCTTCGAGGCCCCAGAGGCGGACCAAGCCAGGCATCGCGTCGGTATTGTATTGCGCCCAGTTGACGGGCCCCGGCTGCTGCTCCATCACCCAGAAGCGCCCGCGACCGGCACCGCGATAGAGATCGTGGTGGAAAGCCTGCATATCGGGGTCGCCGGTGCGTGCGAAAGCCGCCTTGTGCACCATCTCTCCCGGAAAGACGTCGAGGCTGCCGAGCGGATAGGAATCCCAGGTCGCAATGTCGAGGTCCTTCATCACCGCGTAGTGGTCGAAGTCGAGAAAGAAGGTCATGAAATTGTGCAGGATGTCACGTCCCGGCGAAAGCGCGCGGATAATTCCGGTCTGCACGCGGTTGAATGCTGCGACCTGATCGGACGAGTAGCGGTGGAAGTCGGCGCGGTGAGACGGGTTGGTCTCAGTGACGGCGCCCACGGGCAGGTCGATCTCGGCGAAGTCGCGATATTCCATGCTCCAGAAAACATTACCCCATGCCTCGTTGAGCGAGTGGATGTCGCCGTACCGCTCTTTCAGCCAATGACGAAAGCCGACAAGCGCCTCATGCGAATATGAGAGGACCGTGTCGTGGCAGCCATATTCGTTGTCGGTCTGCCAGGCGACGATGCCGGGATGCCCGCCGAACCGCTCGGCAAGCGCTTTAACGATGCGCGCGCATTCGCGCCGGTAGCCGGCATGGGAAAAGCAGTAGTGGCGGCGCGAAGAAAAACCGCGCGTGCGGCCGCGGGCGTCGACCGGCAGCATGTCGGGCATCTGGTCGACCAGCCATTTCGGTGGCGTCGCCGTCGGCGTGCCGAGCACGATCTCGAGCTTCTCGCCATGCAGAATATCCAACGCACGGCCGAGCCAGCCGAAATCATAGTGACCGGGGCGCGGCTCGAGGCGCGACCAGGCAAACTCGCCGATCCGCACACGCTTGATTCCGGCCGCCCGCATCCGCCGCGCATCTTCCAGCCACATCGCCTCCGGCCAGTGCTCGGGGTAGTAGCAGACACCGATCGTGGCATCGGCGGCACGCGGTTCGGCCATGGATTCCTCCTTCGGTTTTCTCTAACTTGCCGGAAACGGTGGCGGGACCGCAAGGCGGCATGAGGGACGGTACATGACCAGGGTTTGTTTGATCGGCGCGGGCAGCACGGTCTTCATGAAGAATCTCGTCGGCGACATCCTGCTGAACGAGATTTTTGCCGGTTGCGAGATCGCGTTGCACGATATCGACGAGGCACGCCTGAAAACCTCTGCCGTCGTCGCGACCAAGATCGCCGATGCGCTGTCGGTATCGCCGACGATCACCGCGACAATCGACAGGCGCGAGGCACTGAAAGGCGCGGACTTCGTCATCGTGATGATCCAGGTCGCGGGCTATAAACCGGGCACGGTGACCGATTTCGAAATACCGAAGAAATACGGCCTGCGTCAGACCATCGCCGATACGCTGGGCATCGGCGGCATAATGCGCGGCCTTCGCACTGTGCCGGTACTGATCGATATTGCAAACGACATGCGCGAGCTCTGCCCGAATGCATTGATGCTGCAATACGTGAACCCCATGGCGATCAATTGCTGGGCGCTGAACCGCATGGCGCCCGACATCCGCCATGTCGGCCTCTGCCATTCGGTACAAGGCACCGCCTGGGAACTCTCGAAGGATCTCGATGTCGACCACAAGTCGCTGCGCTATCAATGCGCGGGCATCAACCACATGGCGTTTTATACCAAGTTCGAGCGAGAGCTGCCCGACGGCACCCGCGAAGATCTCTATCCGCGGCTGAAGGAAATCGCCGCAGCGGGTGGCGAGCCCGAATGGAACAAGGTGCGCTACGAAGTGCTACGCCGCACCGGCTACTTTGTAACGGAATCGAGCGAGCACTTCGCCGAATACGTGCCGTGGTTCATCAAACGCGACCGGCCGGAGCTGATCGAGAAATTCAATATTCCGCTCGATGAATATATCCGTCGTTGCGAGGAGCAGATTGCCGCCTGGGACGCTCAGGAGAGCGAACTGGTTTCGGCCAACCGACTGGAGGTGAAGTTCTCGGGCGAGTACGGCGCGAAGATCATGCGCGCCATCGCGACCGGCAAACCGGCGGTCATCAACGGCAACGTCGCCAATGCAGGCTTGATCGACAATCTGCCGGCCGGTGCCTGCGTCGAAGTGCCTTGCCTTGTCGATGGAAACGGCGTGACACCGACACGGGTTGGCACCCTGCCGCCGCATCTGGCCGCGCTGATGCAGACCAACATCAATGTTCAGTCGCTGACGCTCGAGGCACTGGCAACCGGCAAGCGCGAGCACATTTATCACGCGGCCATGCTCGACCCCCACACATCCGCTGAACTCTCGCTTGATCAGATATGGGGACTCGTCGACGACCTGATCGAGGCCCATGGAGACTGGATGCCGCGTTTCCACTGACGCGGGCAAAATAAAGATCCGTATCGCCCTGACAAAAATCCGATTTTTGTGTCATTTCCACGACGTAAATATAGAATCTCGGGTTGGTATGCGGCGGGGGCCGGAAGCGATTCGCGATTTGGGGGCCGACATGGAATTCGCACTGTCCAAAACATGGCACTGGAAAACGCTGCTGCTATGGACGGCGCTTTCGACTCTTCTCTTCGCTTCATGGTGGCCCATCGCCGTCACGCGCGAGTTCTGGGACGCCGTCGACCTTTGGGTCTTCCATGTATTGAACGCGACCGTGACCTGGGAACCGATGGCCGTGTTTTGGGCCTTGTCGGGCGACCGTCGCTTCGATTATTTCTCGGCTCTCGTCATCTTCGGAATCTATCTCGCCTACATCTCGCGCGACAACCTTGCGCGTTTCCGCGACGGCATCGCTTTCGGCATTGTGACGGCGGCGATTCTACTCGTCATTATCGTGCTCCAGCGGGAGATCATCTCCTTTTCACGCCTCTCGCCCGCGCTGGCCCTCGACAGTTACCACTCGATCCGGGCTCATGTTCCGTGGTCACTTGCGAAGGAGGGCTCCGACTCCAGCTTTCCCGGCGACCACGCTACCGTCGCGATGATCATCGCTGCCTTGTGGTGGGTCGGTTTCAACTGGCGCTTCGGACTTGTGGGGGCAACGCTCGGCGTGCTTTTCGCGTTGCCACGCATGGCGGCCGGCGCCCACTGGGCAACCGATGTTGTGATTGGAGGCGGCTTTGTGACGCTGCTGGCAGTCGGCCTCGTGCGCGGGACGCCGCTCGGCTGGTGGGTCTACGGTTTCGCCGTCCGTCAAACAGAGGCCGCACTCGGATTGTGGCTCGGTATCGTCGAAAAATTGAGCGTAGACGGCCGCGACAATCTCGATCCAACGCGACAGATTCTGCGCGGCATGTGCGTTGGAACGGCAGACCTCATACCGGGCGTTAGCGGCGGCACGATGGCTTTGATCCTCGGCATCTACAAACGATTGATCACCGCCATCGCCCATGCCGACATGGTGTTCCTGCGGCATCTACGGCAACGGGAAATCGCCGCTGCCCTGCGGCGGATCGATTTTCTCTTCCTGCTGCCGTTGGGAATTGGCGCAATACTCGCGATCGTCATCTTTACCCGTATCGTGCCATTGTCGGTTCTGGTAGCCGAGTTTCCGGAAGTGATGTTCGGTTTCTTTTTCGGGCTGATCGCCGCTTCCGTCGTCGGACTTCTGGAGCATGTCGGGGCCGGCAGCCGGTTGCATTGGATATGGCTGGTTCTTGGCGCCGCCTTCGGTCTCGCCATATCGATCCTCGTGCCGGTTCGTACGCCGGACGACATCTGGTTCGTCTTCCTCTGCGGCATGATCGCCATCGCCGCCATGCTGGTGCCGGGAATCTCGGGATCGTTCGCGCTGTTGATTCTCGGAAAATACACGGACATGATCGACGCGCTGGGGCGACTCGATTTTTCGTTCCTTGTACCGCTTGCCGCCGGCATCATCGCCGGGGCGCTCGCTTTCTCTCGCGCCATCGCCTGGCTGCTGACGCATTATCAGCGTCAAACAATGCTGACGGTGATCGGCATACTGGCAGGCTCGCTACTGGCGGTCTGGCCGTTCAAGGAACGTGAGTATGCTTTGATCGGCGAAAAAATGCGGCTGATCGCCTCTGAGCCCTATTTTCCCGATCGATTTGACGGTGTCGTCGCCATGGGGCTTGCGGCGATGGTGGTCGGCGCTCTGCTCTTCCAGCTGCTTGACCGGCTGGCTCAGCAATCGGACAGACCTGATGAAGAGCAGACTCATTAACTACTCCGCGTACTGAAAAACAAGGTTTTCAGTCGAGGTTAAGAGGCGCTTAAGTGCCCGCATGTTCCAATTCAGGGGCATGTTAACGATTTATAATTGCATCACGGTTGAACACGATCTGAACCTGGTTATTCTCGCCGGGCTCATTTGCCTGTTTGCCAGCCTTTCGGCGGTCAGCCTTCTTGCCCATGCGGCGGAAGCCGGGCCAGAACGTCGTGCGCTCTGGATTCTCGGCGCCGGCGTTGTGGCCGGCTGCGGCATCTGGGCAACGCACTTCATCGCCATGCTGGCCTTCCGCCCCGACGAACCCGTGAACTATGCGCCCGGCCTGACGTTTGCCTCGCTCATCATCGCGCTGGCGCTTTCAACCGCCGGTCTCTACATCGCCACCCGCGTGCGACCCGCAGGCATTGGCGGCGCGGTGCTCGGTCTCGCCATCGGCGCCATGCACTATGTAGGAATGGCTGCTGTCACCCTTCACGGTCATCTCGTCTGGGACCGCGATTTTGTCGTCGCTTCGATTGTCCTTGGCGTTGTTCTCGGCGCAGCGTCGCTGCAGACACTCTTCGCCATGCCAGGCCTCAAAGGACGGATCGCAGGCGCGACATTGCTGACACTCGCGATCTGCACCCTCCATTTCACCGGCATGGCGGCCGTCTCCATCGTTCCCGATCCGAGCATCCCGCTTGTCGAAAGCGCGGCAGATGCGCATTCGCTGGCGATCTCGGTCGCAGCCATCACCGTGCTGATCGTCGCGCTTGCCTTTGTCGGATCGGTAGTCGACCGTCATCTGGCCGGCCGCTCGGTAAAGGAAGCAGAACGCTTGCGCGCTTACGTTGCTGAACTCGAAGATACCAAGGAAAAGCTCGAGGTTACATCACGGGAGCTTCTGGTGGCGCTTGGTGCAGCCGCCTCTGCCGATCAGGCAAAGTCGCAATTTCTGGCGACGATGAGCCATGAGTTGCGGACACCTCTCAACGCAATACTTGGCTTTTCGGAAATCATGGCGTACGAAACTTTCGGTCCGCTCGGAAGCACCCGCTACAAGAACTACGCCGACGATATTCTCAAGAGCGGACAACACCTGCTGTCCTTGATCAATGATGTGCTCGACTTCACTCGCGCCGACGCCGGCGCGCTCCTGCTCACGGACGAAAATATCGACGTCGCCGAGGCGATCGCTGATGCAGCGCGCATGATCGAAGCACAGGCCACGAGCGGTAGCGTCGCCCTGTACGTCGAAACCAACGAGACATTGCCTCATATCCGTGCCGACCATCGGCGCATCCGTCAGGTCCTGCTGAACCTGTTGTCGAATGCTGTGAAGTTCACACCACCTGGCGGTGATGTTCGTATCACGACCGCCATCGATGACCAGTCGCTTGTCATCCGCGTTGTCGACACCGGAATTGGTATGGCGGCGGAGGATATCCCAACCGCCCTCGAACGGTTCGGCCAGATCGATTCCGACCTCGCACGCAAGTACGAGGGGACAGGCCTCGGTCTGCCCCTGTCGAAATGTCTGATGGAACATCATGGCGGCACATTGGAAATCGACAGCGAGCCGGGGCACGGCACGACGGTCAGCATCCGCTTCCCGGGAGAACGGATCCTGCCGTATCCGGCGTCATCGCAGGAAACGTTTCACGCCGCACGCTAGACGGAGCGTTCAGGCCCACCCTGAACAAGCCACGCAGCCGGATTATCCGCTGCGACGCGAGGCCACCAATCGGAAATTTTTCCCGACAGCAACGCGACGATGCAACCGCCGAAGCCGGCGCCGGTGAGACGCGCCCCGAAAGCACCCATATCGAGTGCACTCCGGGTCAGCCGGTCGAGCGCCGGTGTCGACACCTCGAAATCGCGTGCCAGCGATACATGACTTTCGTTCATCAGCACACCAAACGCCCGCACATCGCCAGCCTCGATTGCCTCCACCGCCGCGAGAACGCGCGCATTCTCGCTCACAACATGGCGCGCGCGCTTCAACATCTCTCCGTCGGTGAGCACTGAGAGCAGCGCATCGCTGGCATCGCGCAATGAAGGTACACCGAGCAGACGCGCGGCATTGGCCGTCACCTCGCGGCGTGCATTGTAGACGCCGTCGGCAAGACGACGCGGCTCGCCGCAATGAACGATCGCAAATCGGAATGCAGACGGCACCGGCACGAGACGGCCCGCATCGGTACGGCAATCGAGCAGCAAAGCCTGACCAGGGCGCCCGACGGCACTGGCCATCTGATCGAGAATGCCGCATTGAACGCCGCAATAGTTGTTCTCGCCGGCTCGCGCGAGACGTGCGATCTCGCTATCGGGCAGTGTCTGGCCGGTCAGCGCAAGCATCCCGCGCAATGTGGCGACCTCAAGCGCCGCCGAGGACGAAAGTCCGGCGCCAGACGGCACAGTGGAGCGCACCGCCACGGCAACCGGCGGCACATCGAAACCGGCTTTCACCAGTTCGGCCAATGGCCCCGCAATGTAATCGGTCCAATCGCGGCGTGGCGCGCCGAAAGGATCGAAGGCAAGTGTTGCATCCATTTCTTCGCTATAGGCGCAAAATTCGGGGGCCAGTGCCATCGCAACATGCGTTTCGAGCGTCAATGGCATCGGCAGGCAGAAACCTTCGGCATAGTCCGTATGGTCGCCGATCAGATTGACGCGACCGGGTGCCGACATCTCGGTCGCCGGCGCACGACCGAACACGCGCAGGAACGTCCCGCTCACGCGCCCCTCTCCGGATCAACCGCCTTCAAGCGTGCCGCCGCCTGCTCCGGCGGCACGTCGACCAGAAAAACACCCGTCCCCTGTTCGACGCCGGCGAGATATTTCAGCTTGTCGGCATCGCGCCGGAACGGCCGGAGCTCGACAGTCATGTGGAAGCTCTCTTCAAATCCGCGCGGGGCGGCCTGCACCGCCAGGATGTAGGGCATGGGCCGGCCGAACAGACCGTCGAGCCGCCGCACCGCACGCCGCAGCAACCGCGCGAGCGACAGCGTTTCAGCCGGCAAAAGCGCCTCCGGTCCGGCAACGCGGCGGCGTGGCGCAAGCCAGGTCTCGTAGGGATACATGGCAAAGCCCGGTACGAAGGAAACGGCAGCATCTTCGGTGTCGAGAAGCAATTCATGCGGCAGGTCCTCGATGAGGTGGGTGAGGACCGGCGCATCCTGCTGCGCCCTTGCGACCTTGAGCGCGCGTTGCGGCACGAAGGAGAAGGCATAAATCTGGCCATGTGGATGATGCAGTGTGACGCCGATCTCTTCGCCCCGGTTCTCGAAGGGGAGGACGAAGGCGAAACCTGCCTCGTCACGCAGCGCCTTGATCCGCGCGCCCCAGACCTCGATCAGCAGCGCCAGCCTGTCGACCGGCAGCGTGCCGAGGCCGCCGACATGATCGGCCGAGAACACCACCACCTCACAACGCCCATCGGCGGCCGATGTGGCGACACCGGCAACGTCGGGCACCCCGACGGCGCCGGGCGTCAGTGCGGGAAATCGGTTTTCGAAAACAGCAATCTCGAAATCGGCGAAGGGAATTTCGCCAAGACGGCCATCCGCGGCCGGGCAGAGCGGACAGGCAGCGGCATCCGGCAGGAACGTCCGCCCCTGCCGCGCACCGGCATAGGCGACCCATTCGCCCAGCAACGGGTGCCAGCGCAGATGCGCGGCAGCGGCATGTGGCTCGGCGGGCAACGCGGCGAGAAGCGGCACCTCGTGAGCTCCGCGCCCGTAGAGCAGAAGCTCGCGGCCGCCCGGCATCGAATGTCGTCTGACCGTAAACAGGTGATCCCCCTATGACGCTGTCCAATCTCTCATACCAATAGCGGATCGTGGCGGAAAGCGGCGTTAACGCGGCATTAACCATGAGCCGAAGTTCGGGCCGAAACCGCCGGTACTGGCGCGCTCCTTGCGACCTCACGAAACGACTGTCGCATTCGGACACAAAGTTGGCGTGAGTACCGTGACCGCATTGAACAAGCAGATTTCCGCATTCGAGGCCGCAACCCCCGTTGCCGTGCCTCTCCCCATCACCGCGGATGCGGCCACGCAGAAGCACAGCACCGGCTCGCGCCTGACGCCGCTGGCCGACCGCTTCATGCTGCTAATGGGCGACATGGGCGCTCTCGTGCTGGCCCAGCTTATCGCCGGTGCCATCGCTTTCGGCGTCAGTATCCAGCTTTTCAACACCGAATTCGGCGCTTTGGGCGCCGATGAACTGACCGGCCGCCTCGTCCGCATCGGTTTTCTGTTGATGTTGCCGGTGCTCTGGTGGGCAGCCAAAGGCCATTATTCCAAGCGCACGCCCTTCTGGGCCGAAACCAAGGAAATCGTTAAGGCTGTCGCCCTGGTGGCACTGGTTGACGGCTTCCTGCTCTATCTGACCAAAGACTACTTCTCCCGCCTCTGGATGCTCCAGGCCTGGGTTTGGGCCCTGCTGCTGGTGCCGGTGGCGCGTATCGCCATGAGACATGTGCTGAAGCGGTACGGGAGCTGGACCGCGCCTGTGTTGCTGATCGGCTCAAAAGAGAACGCCGACGAGGCCGCGCAAGTGCTCGAATCGGAACCCTATCTGGGCTACGAGATTGCCGGCACGATCGATCTCGACGAGCTGACCTCCGAAGCCAACGCCGCCAATCCTGGCAGCCTGCTCTACCGCGCCGGCGGCCAGCTCTCCGCGGCGCTCCGGCTGGCCTGCAACGGCTATGGCGCCCGTTTCGTGGTGCTGGCGCCCTCGCCGGAGGAAATGGCAAAGCTCGATCATATCTTGCGTGCGCTGCATCGCGCCCGCATCGCTTTTTCGATCATCCCACCGGTCAAGGGTATTGGTGTGATGGCGCTCGAGACCGGCAATTTCTTCAGCCACGACCTTGTCATGCTGACGCTGGCCGACAATCTGAACCGGCCAATGGCCCGCATCGTGAAGCGCAGCTTCGACCTTGCTGTTGCTTCGCTGGCGCTGATCGTGCTCTCGCCCTTTTTCTGGGCCGTTTCGACGCTGATCCGCCTCGATGGGGGCCCAGCCTTCTATGGCCACCGCCGCGTCGGTGAAAAGGGACGCGAGTTCCAGTGCCGGAAGTTCCGCACCATGCATGTCGACAGCGACACAATTCTGAAGAACATCCTCGACAGCGACCCCATGCGCGCGGCCGAATGGGCCCGCGACCAGAAGCTGCGCAACGACCCGCGCATCACGCCCGTCGGCGCCTTCCTGCGCAAGACGAGCCTCGACGAACTGCCGCAGCTCCTGAACGTGATCCGGGGCGAAATGAGCCTTGTGGGCCCCCGCCCCGTCACCTACCCGGAAGTGCTGCGCTATGGCGAGGACGCCGAATACTATCTCTCAGCCAAGCCCGGCATCACCGGCCTCTGGCAGGTCAGCGGCCGCAACGACACGACCTATATGCGGCGCGTCCAGCTCGACGCCTGGTATGTGAAGAACTGGTCGCTCTGGCAGGACATCGCGATCATGTTCAAGACCCTGCCCGCCGTACTGCTGCGTCAGGGCGCTTGCTGAGAATTCAGAGTTCGCGCTCCGGCGCCGTGTCCGTCGGGCCCGTACGGGCCCAGTTCCACGCGACGCCTTTTTCAAGCTCGGCGATTGAGCGGTTTCAAGGAACGAGTGAGGCAAGGCCGGCGGCGTCACGGCGATGGCGCGCCAATTGGCGAATTCCGTGCGCACTGTGTCGCTTACTCCACCGGGACATTTTGCCGACGGAACGCTCGGTCGCGGGATCAATCGACCGCCTGTAGAACAGGCCTTATTTGATCCGGTTCTGCCTAGCATTCCGGACGAGAATGAACACCTTGGCTGCACGGATGTTGATCAATCCTCGGCCACTGACGCAAGCGCTGGCGTCGCGTCACCGTCGAAGACAAGCGCTGCCGCAACGTCACAGCGCCATCTGGCAACAACAGCAGCAAACAGCACTCCCGCGCCTGAGCCTGCCAGAATCCCCAGCCCGTTTGCTGCAAGGTCATCCAGAGAACACGATCTTCCGGGAATGAAACCTTGCGCGAACTCAACCACGCCGCCGAGTAGAAAGAGGCCGGAAATAGCGGTCAGACGCAGCCGCCAGCGTGCCAACAACAGGGGCAAGAAAGCAGCCAGAAGCGCCCAGGCCAAGAAATGCACTAGTTTGTCGGCATGGGGGAAATGCGAAGACGGAGCAACGCCCGGCGCAAGCGAACCCGCAAGAACAATGAGACAGAGCCCGAACCAGACCGAGGCGAGCAGCAGCCGGACACGGCGAACAGTATGCGGGTCGCTGAAATTCACTTTGCCCCTCGTTGCGCGGGTCGGACCCGAAAGAAGGGCACGGATGCAGGTGCCAGACCGGACGTGAAGCGTGACAAATTCGGAAACGCCTGACAGGTCACTCGGCGGCGGGCTTCTCGACATCGCGGCCATAGACATCATCGAAACGGACAATGTCGTCCTCGCCGAGATAGGCGCCCGACTGCACTTCGATGATCGAGAGCGGTTCGCTGCCGGGGTTTTCGAGGCGATGCGTCGTTCCGACCGGGATATAAACCGACTGATTTTCCTCGAGAATCTTGATCTCGTCGCCGACGGTCGCCTGTGCCCGGCCCTTGACGACAACCCAGTGCTCGGCGCGGTGGTGATGCATCTGCAGAGACAACGCCGCACCTGGGTGCACCATCAGATGCTTGACCTGATGGCGCGCGCCGGCATCGAGGCTCTCGTAATAGCCCCACGGCCGGTGAACGCGACGATGCGCGTTGTGCTCGCTCCGCCCGGCATCGGCGATCCGCTCGACGATCTTCTTGACGTCCTGCACGCGGTTGCGCGCGGCAACAAGCAATACATCGCCCGTTTCGACGATTATGAGATTCTCGATCCCGAGCGTGGCAACCAACCCCTGCTCAGCGCGGATATAACTGTCGCGCGTATCCTCGGTGATCACATCGCCAACGATAACGTTGCCGTCCCCATCCTTTGTACCGACTTCCCAGAGCGCCGACCATGAACCGATGTCGCTCCAGCCCATATCGACGGGAACGACCACGGCCTCGCTTGTATGTTCCATCACCGCATAATCGATAGAGTCGGACGGACAGGCGGCAAAGGCCTGAGCATCGAGCCTGAGGAAATCGAGGTCGCGCGCCGCCTTCGCGACTGCCTCGGTAGCGCACGCGGCAATTTCCGGACAATGAACCCGCATCTCGTCGAGGATGCGGTCGGCACGGAACATGAAGATACCCGCGTTCCAGTCATATCCGCCTTCGGCGAGGTAACCCGCGGCTGTTACCGCATCGGGTTTTTCGACGAAACGCGCGATCGAAAAGCCCGTCTCCCCCGCGGACGACCCGTCGGAAAGAGGAGCGCCACGCTTGATATAGCCATAACCGGTTTGGGCTGCCGAAGGCACGACACCGAAGGCAACGAGCTTGCCGGTGCGGGCAAGCGCGGCGCCGGCCGCAACGGCACGGTGAAAAGCCTCGATATCGCCGATGTGATGATCAGCAGGCAACACCAGCAGGATACCCTGAGCGTCGCGTGCTTGCACAAAAGCGGCGGCGGCGGCCGCCGCGGGCGCCGTGTTGCGGCCGTCCGGTTCCAGGATATGAGCAAGGGGTGCAAGTCCCGCTTCCTGCATGTGCTGGGCTATGATGAAGCGTTGGGCCTCATTGGAAACGATGATGGGCGCTTCATAATGCGATGGGCCCGTCACGCGCAATGCTGTTTCGATCAGCATCGTTCGTTCCGTGACGAGCGGCAGCAACTGCTTCGGATAGAGCGCACGCGAGGTCGGCCAGAGCCGGGAACCGACGCCGCCCGAAAGGATCACAGGGTAAATCGACACATTGCTCATTGCGGGTGCACCGGATTTCTCCTGGGCCATGGCCCTTGCATGTCTGGACCGCCCCTCAAACACGAAAAGGCAGATGCGCAAAAGGCTAATGCATCGGCGAGCGATTTTCCATGATCGCTCTGTGACACTGGTTAACGGTCACGCAGCCGGCGCTTTCGTCACACCCTTACGCCGCCACTGACCGCAAGGCTGTCGGCGGCACGGCGCATATCGGCCTCCACCATTTCGACGACGAGTTCGGCAAAGCTCGTCTTGTGAACCCAACCGAGCTCGTCGCGCGCCTTGCTGGCATTGCCGACAAGGGCGTTGACCTCGGCCGGGCGGTAGAATTTCGGATCGACTTCAATGAGAGTTCGTCCAGTTTTCCGGTCGATACCTTTTTCCTCGATGCCCGAACCATCCCATTCGAGTGGACGCCCGACCATCTCGAAGGCGAGCTGGACGAAATCGCGCACCGAATGCTCCTCGCCGGTCGCCAGGACATAGTCGCCAGCGCGTTCCTTCTGCAGCATCAGCCACATGCCCTCGACATAATCGCGCGCATGGCCCCAGTCGCGGCGCGAATTGATGTTGCCGAGATGGAGCTTGTCCTGCAGCCCATGATGGATGGCGGCGGCCGCACGCGTGATCTTGCGGCTGACGAAGGTTTCGCCGCGATTGGGGCCCTCGTGATTGAAGAGAATGCCATTCGAGGCATGGAAACCATAGGCATCGCGATAGTTGACGACGGTCTGGAAGGCGAAATGTTTCGAGATCGCATAAGGACTGCGCGGCCGGAAAGGTGTCGTCTCGCTTTGCGGTGTTTCCTGAACATTGCCGAAAAGCTCGGACGTCGACGCCTGATAGAATCTGACGGTCTCGCCCATGTCGAGAAGACGGATTGCTTCGAGAAGCCGAAGCACACCGGTCGCGTTGACGTCGGCGGTGTATTCGGGTTTGTCGAAACTGACCTTGACGTGGCTTTGGGCGGCAAGGTTGTAGACCTCGTCGGGTTTCACTTCCTTCAGCACCCGGAACAGGCTCGAGCCGTCGGTCATGTCGCCGAAATGCATCTTGAGCGCGGAATTGGCGCCCCGCTCTTCGCCGTAAAGATGATGAATCCGGTCGGTATTGAAGGAGGAGGAGCGGCGCATCAGCCCGTGCACCTCGTAACCCTTGTCGACCAGCAGATCGGCCAGATAGCTGCCGTCCTGGCCCGTAATGCCCGTAATTAGCGCGACCCGTTTGGTCATACCCGACTTTCTCCCGCAATTGCCGTCCGACGCCGGCCAACGAGGAAATGTCCGGCGACATGCGCCTTCCGTCTCCTGGCCGTAACGGCCTCTAGATACATGGATTTTGCCGGGACGGGAACAGTGCGCCGGCGTCGCTCTTGCCGATGACGACGGGGCATGCCAGAACAGAACCGAGATTTTCGAAATAGGTACTGATATTAAGTACTTAGAAGACAACCCCCCGCCGGAATTGCTGCCTCATGCCCCATAAGCCTCGAAAAGCCGTCTTCCCGGTCGCCGGTCTCGGCACTCGCTTCCTGCCCGCCACCAAGGCGATCCCGAAGGAAATGCTGACCGTCGTCGACAAACCGGTAATCCAGTACGCGGTCGAGGAAGCCATCGAAGCCGGGATCGAACATTTTGTCTTCGTGACGGGGCGGGGCAAGGGAGCGATAGAGGACCATTTCGATCTTGCCTATGAGCTTGAAGCAACATTGAGGGCCCGCGGCAAGACCGCTGAAATCGCACGGCTGGACGCGAGCCGGCCAGCGGCCGGCGCGGCAAGTTTCGTCCGCCAGCAGGAACCGCTGGGCCTCGGCCACGCCGTCTGGTGCGCACGCGATATTGTCGGCGACGAGCCTTTTGCGCTGGCGCTTCCTGACATGCTGATCCAGGCACCCCGCGGATGCTTCGCCCAGATGATGGAGGTCTACGGGCGTCACGGCGGCAATGTGATCGCGGTGGAGGAAGTGCCGCATGAACAGGTCAATCGCTACGGTGTTGTCGCACTGGCCGAAGACCTCGGCAATGAGACGCATCGCATCGCCGGAATGGTCGAGAAGCCGAAAATCGCGGATGCGCCTTCGAACCTGATCGTCTCCGGGCGCTATATTCTGCAGCCCGAGATTTTCGAAAAGCTTGCCACTCAGAAGCCGGGAGCCGGCGGCGAAATCCAGCTCACCGACGCGATGATCGCACTGATGGCCGAACAGGACTTTTTCTCGTATCGCTTCGAGGGCACGACTTACGATTGCGGCGACAAGATCGGTTTTCTGGCCGCCAATGTGGCGTTTGCGCTGGCACGCGACGACATTGAACCGAAATTCCGCCTGATCCTCGAAAAGCTGACGGGGCCCCGATAAACCGCACGCATCCGTTTCCGTTCCCGCGGCTGAAATCCCGAGATCGAAATCGCCCATGGTCGAAATAGAAGAAACCGCTATCCCCGGCGTTCGTATCGTCAAGCCGCGTCGCTTCGGCGACGCGCGGGGCTATTTCTCCGAGACCTTCAACCGCCGGGCACTGGCGGAAATCGGGATCGACATCGATTTCGTGCAGGACAATGAGTCATTCTCCGCCGCATCCGGCACCGTTCGCGCTCTGCATTTCCAGGCACCCGGTTTCGCTCAGACGAAGCTGGTGCGCGTTCTTAGCGGGGCAATCCTTGATGTTGCGGTCGATATCAGGCGGGGCTCACCGACTTATGCGCGTCACGTCGCCGTGACGCTCAGTACCGACAACGGACAGCAACTCCTGGTGCCGAAGGGCTTTGCCCACGGATTCTGTACGCTTGCGCCTGATACCCGTGTTTTTTACAAAGTGGATGCGTATTATTCGCAAGCTCACGATGCGGGCATAGTATGGGATGATCCAGACCTCGCGGTCGATTGGCCGGTTACGCCGGACAAGGTTACGCTCTCCGACAAGGACGCAGCCCTGCCGCGCCTCGCGAATCTGACCAATCCTTTCACCTATGGCGCCATCTGAGTGCTGTATAATACGCCGGGTGCGAAAGAGGGGGAGAGTCGTTCGATGCGTATCATGGTGACAGGCGGCGCCGGTTTCATCGGCTCAGCCGTAATCAGGATGCTGATCGGCGAAACGGACCACGAGGTCCTGAACCTCGATTGCCTGACCTATGCCGGCAATCTCGATTCGCTCACCAGCGTCTCGGAAAACAGCCGCTATCGTTTCTCGCGCACCGACATTCGCGATCTGCCAGCGTTGCGCCGCGCCGTTAAGGATTTCGGGCCCGACATCGTGATGCACTTGGCGGCCGAAACACATGTCGACCGCTCGATCGACGGGCCGGCTGCCTTCATCGAAACCAACATCGTCGGCACGGCAAACCTGCTCGAGGTCGCGCGGGCCCATTGGGAAAGCCTTGAAGGCGAGACGAAGGCGCGCTTCCGCTTTCATCACATCTCAACCGACGAGGTCTTCGGATCCTTGGGCGAGACCGGCGCCTTCACGGAAGAAACACCCTACGCGCCAAACTCACCCTATTCGGCCTCGAAGGCGGGTTCGGATCATCTGGTGCGCGCTTGGCGCGAGACCTATGGTCTGCCGACCGTCGCCAGCAACTGCTCGAACAATTACGGCCCCTACCAGTTTCCCGAAAAGCTGATCCCGCTGGTCGTGCTGAATGCGCTGGAGGGCAAGCCACTGCCAGTCTATGGCACGGGCCTGCAGGTGCGCGACTGGCTTCATGTCGACGATCACGCACGTGCGCTGATCACCATCGCGACGAGAGGCGCGGTCGGCGAGGCCTACAATGTCGGCGGCAATGCCGAGCGTACCAACATCGATGTCGTGCGCTCAATCTGCCGCCTGCTCGACGAATTGCAGCCCGGGGCAGCGCATTGTCCGCATGAAAAGCTGATCGCCTTCGTCGCGGACCGGCCGGGCCACGACGCACGCTATGCGATCGACGCCTCGAAGATCGCCCGCGAACTCGGCTGGCAGCCACGGGAAAATTTCGACAGCGGCTTGCGCAAGACCGTCGAATGGTATCTCGACAACCGCGACTGGTGGGAGCGCGTACGCTCAGGATCGTATCGCGGCGAACGGCTCGGCCTGATAGACGCGGACACATGATTGCGCCACCTTCGAAACGCGTGCTGGTGACCGGCGCCGGCGGCCAGGTCGGCACCGAACTGACGGTCGAGGCCGCCCGCATGGGTTTCTCGGTCGCAGCCCTCCCGCATACCGACCTCGATATCGCGGACGAAAATGCCATCGCCGAAGCGGTGACCGCGCTGAAACCCGATGTCGTGATCAACGCAGCCGCCTATACCGCCGTCGACAAGGCTGAAAGCGAACCGGAGCGGGCCCACGCAATCAACGCCCGCGCGCCGGGTTTCCTCGGCGTTGCCTGCGACCGCGCGGGCATTCCGCTACTTCATATTTCAACTGACTATGTTTTCGACGGAAATACGGGGAGGCCTTGGCGCGAGGACGACCCGGTTGCGCCGCTCGGCGTTTATGGAGCGAGCAAAGCGGAAGGTGAGGACGCGTTGCGCCGCGCTACCGCAAATCATGTCATCCTGCGAACGGCCTGGGTCTTCAGCCCCCATGGACATAATTTCGTCAGGACAATGCTACGCCTGTCGAGCGAACGCGACGAGCTTTCCGTGGTTGACGATCAGCTCGGGTGCCCAACCTCAGCAACCGATGTCGCGCGGGTTTTGCTGAAACTGACCTCCACGATCCTCGACGACAAGACGGCAGGCGGCGAGCAACCACGAGGCACCTTCCATTTCTGCAATGCCGGGACGACGAGTTGGTATGGCTTCGCCCGTGCGATCATGGCGGGCGCCGAAATGCGCGGTGCGCCCTCCGCCGCAGTCCAGCCGATCCCGACCAGTGCCTATCCGACACCTGCGCACCGCCCGGCCAATTCGGCGCTCGACTGCGCGAAGCTCAAGAGCGTTTTCGGCATCGAGCCCCGACCTTGGGAAGAAGCGCTTGATGGGGTGCTCGACCGGCTGTTGACGGCGACAAGCGAGCGAAAGGCCGAAGCGACATGAAAGGCATCATCCTGGCGGGCGGCAGCGGAACCCGGCTCTATCCGGTAACCAAGGCCGTGTCGAAGCAATTGTTGCCGATATACGACAAGCCGATGGTCTACTACCCGCTGACGACGCTGATGCTGGCCGGCATCCGGGACATCATGGTCATCACGACACCGCAGGATGCAGGCGCTTTCGCACATCTGCTGGAAGACGGCAGCCAGTGGGGCATTTCGATTTCCTATGCGGTGCAACCGAAACCGGAAGGTCTCGCGCAAGCCTTCATCATCGGCCGCGATTTTGTGGGCGGCGGTCGCTGCGCGCTGGTGCTTGGCGACAATATTTTCTACGGCAACGGATTGTCGGCAATTCTGCAGCGCGCCGCCCGACCCGGCAGGGGCGCAACCGTCTTCGGCTACTGGGTCCGCGACCCGGAGCGCTACGGCGTCGTCGAATTCGACGATGAGGGCAACGCGATCTCGATCGAGGAAAAGCCTCAAAAGCCGAAATCGAACCATGCGGTGACTGGTCTGTATTTCTACGACTCGCATGTCTGCGACATGGCGGCTGAGGTCCGACCCTCGGCACGAGGCGAACTCGAGATCACGACGCTGAACGAGATGTATCTGAAGCGCGGCGAGCTGACCGTGGAACTGCTGGGCCGGGGCTTCACTTGGCTTGATACCGGCACACATCAGTCGCTGCTGCAAGCCGCCCAATTTGTCGAAACGATTGAGGAACGTCAGAACCTGAAAATCGGAAGCCCGGATGAAGTCGCCTTTCGCATGGGTTATATCGATGCCGAACACCTGCTGGCGATCGCGCGCAGCGTCGGCAAGAGCAGCTATGGCGACTATCTGCGGGCGCTTGTGAAAGCGCGCTGACTGTGGAAATAAGACCTGTCGCCGCTTGGGACGAGTCCCCATCCTGCCCGAATTCCGCCATATCGATGCCCGGTTTCTTCGCTACCTCGCCTCGCCCATAGACAGACAGTCAGGAGAAAACGATGAAAGTGGCAATGATCGGCACCGGCTATGTGGGCCTGGTTTCGGGCGCCTGCTTTGCCGATCTCGGACACAACGTCGTTTGCGTCGAGATCAACCCGGACAAGATAGCGCAACTCCGTTGCGGGAAAATCCCGATCTACGAACCGGGCCTTGAGGACATCGTCGCACGCAACGTCGAGGCCGGGCGTCTCTCCTTCACGGCAGACGCCGCCGCGGCCGTTCCCGGATGCGACGCGGTGTTCATCTGTGTCGGAACGCCGCCGCGTGAGGACGGCGACGCCGATCTTTCCTGGGTCTATGAGGCGGCGCGCGGCACGGCGGCGCACCTCGACGGCTACACCGTCATCGTCGACAAGTCGACCGTGCCGGTCGGCACCGGCGACGAAGTCGAGGCGATCATCCGCGAAGCCAATCCGGATGCAGATTTTGACGTTGCCTCAAATCCTGAATTCCTGCGTGAGGGAAACGCGATCGATGATTTCATGCGCCCGGACCGCATCGTTATCGGCGCCAACACAGCGCGTGCCCGCGATGTAATGCAGGCGCTCTACCGGCCGCTGATGATGAGCCAGACGCCGATCGTCTACACGAGCCGCGCGACGGCCGAGCTGACCAAGTATGCCGCCAACGCATTTCTGGCCATGAAGGTTACGTTCATCAACGAAATCGCCGATATCTGCGAGCGCGTCGGCGCTGATGTTCAGGACGTGTCGCGCGGTATCGGACTCGACAGCCGTATCGGTTCGAAGTTTCTGCAGGCAGGCGCGGGGTTCGGCGGTTCCTGCTTCCCGAAGGACACGCTGGCACTGACCGGAACGGCACGAAAAGTGGGACGGCCGACACAGATCGTCGAAGCGGTGATGGCGGCCAACAGCGAACGAAAACGTCGCATGGCCGAAAAGGTTGTTGCGGCTTGCGGCGGCGATATCGCAGGCAAAACGGTCGGCGTGCTGGGCGTCACCTTCAAGCCCAACACCGACGACATGCGCGACGCCCCGAGCCTTGACATCCTGCCCCTGCTGCAGCAGGCAGGGGCACGCATTTGTGCCTACGATCCGGAAGGCATGGGTGAGGCGCGAAAACATCTGAAGGACATCGAATGGGTCGAAGAGGCATACGGCGTGATGCCAGGAGCCGACGCACTGCTCATTCTGACCGAGTGGAACGAGTTCCGTGTTCTCGACTTCGACCGCATACGACGCGAACTGAAAGCACCACTGATTATCGACCTGCGCAACATCTATACTCCGGCGGAAATGGCACGGGCGGGGTTCGAATATCACTCAGTGGGGCGCGAAACGGTGGTGCCTTCCCGTGTGCAACGCCAAAGCGAATGACAAAACCTATGCTTAAAACTAGCGTACATGGACCGTAGAACGAGCGAGATATCTGTCACGCAAGAACTGCGTAATCGGTCTCTCAAACGCAACATGGAGAGCGCATCCCGCAGCCACACCAACGCCAATGAAAATCAAATGGGCAACACCGAACTGAACAAGCGCTTCGGGAAGCAAAGGCGCAAGAGCGCGCTGTGCAACTGAAATTGCCGGAACATGTATCAAATAGATCGCATAGCTCGCGCCCCCGAGAAAAACCAGCCAGCGCGGTACGCTCAGCACATTGCCGCAAGCAGCCAACGAAAAAACCAGAAGCCCGAGAGAAATGCCGAATACCAAAACCCAGACCGTGGCTCCGACCGAGACATAATCAAGCGTATCGCTACGTCCAGCACCTAGAATTGTTGACGCGACGACCACGATAGTCACAACACCAAAAGCGACAAGCAGAGAGAGCCGCGGTGACGGCAAGGTGACCTTTTTATATGCCCAAGCCGCCGTGAGCCCTATCGCGAACTGCAGCTGAAAGGTGCTCAGTATCATTGCCGTCAGTCCGGAAAAACCTCGATCGAGCAGAAGAAGTCCGAACTGACCAAAACAACCGACAAGCCAAATCAAAGCGATAGTAATTCCCGCGCTTCTGGAAGCGATAAGCACTGCAAACATCGCATAAAAGAGGATTTCATGGCGAAGCGTCCAGACAACTAAGGGCTCGGGACGTTCAAGGCTAGGCAGAAGGAATAACGATGTGATAACAACTTCGCTACTCGGAGAAAGGGTTCCGGAGAAATGTTTCAATACAATCCATGAACCGGCCACAAGCCAGAGTATCGGGAAAATTCTTATCGCGCGTTTCAGCGCGTAACTCCTGAGTCGACTGGGCTTGCCCACGTCACCACCATGAACGTGGCCGATGATAAAACCCGAAAGAACAAAGAAGAAATCGACGCCGCGATCGCCCCAGACAAAAAAGTTCGTCATATGCGCGTCGCCAAATACGAATCCCACCCCCGCATTAGCATGAAAGAAAACAACCGAAAGCGCAGCAATCGCGCGACCCGCTTCAATCGTCTCAAGCTTCTTCATATGGGACCTGAGAAACTTTCGCCGAAAACCCTATAGTCGATCGGGCGCGTCCGTTGAAAACCGGCTTTGACGGAATACTCGGGAAACCAGCTCTACCTGATTGAAACAAAACCAAAGATAGAATCCTGTGAATGGCCGGCGCGCCGATACAAGTTGCGCGCAGAGCCTATTTCTCTCTATCGCGCATTACTTCCGACAAGACCAAAAAAAGGCGTCATCGCCAGAATCTTGATGTCGAACCAGAGAGACCAATTCTCGATATAGTAAAGATCATGATCGATGCGCGCCTTCATCTTCGCTGGCGTCTCCGTCTCGCCACGAAAACCCTTCACCTGCGCCCAACCGGTCATGCCCGGTTTCACTCTATGCCGGTTGGCATACCGCTCGAGCAGCGTCGAATAGTGATCATTGTGCGAGAGCGCGTGCGGTCGTGGCCCGACCAGGGACATGTCGCCCTGCAGCACATTGATCAATTGCGGCAGTTCGTCGAGGCTGGTTCGGCGTAAAAATCGACCGACCCGTGTAATACGTGGATCGTCGCGTTTTGCTTGGAGAATTACCGGTCCGTCCTCGGTCACACTCATGGTTCGGAATTTATAGACGTGAAATATCTGATGATTGAATCCGTGCCTGCGCTGACGAAAGAAGACCGGCCCTCTACTGTCGAGCTTGATCGCCAGCGCCACAAGCAGCATGAATGGTGCAAACAGGATCAGGGCTACAAGGCCAATCGCCCGGTCCTCGATCGCCTTGAGGATCGGGCCCCAATCGTCGAGCGGGTTTTCACGCGCATATGCGATGAGGTCCGCAAGCCCGCCAGCAACGGCAACGCGCGTCGCGGCGTCGCTTTCCGGATCGTCGAAGATTCCGCGGATTTGGAGCTGGGCGCCGTCGCCGGCTGCCTTTTCAGTTAGACGCGCCGCAATGGCGCCGCTGCCGTAGACAAGCACCCGTCGCGCAAAAAGGCCTTTCGCCGTCCACCGGCGCAGCACCCTGCCAAGCACCAGATGGAAGACGACCAGCGTGAGCGCGGACAATGAAATCCAGGAGATGAACCAGCCGCGCGAATAGGCTTCGCCGATTTTGAGGAGGTAGCCGGCGGTCACGACCGCCAGCGCGGTCAGAACGAGGCCGGCAAGAAGCCGCCGCGTCTGTCCGCGCGGTCGGGCAAGCGTTTCGAAGACATAGAGCCCCTGAAAATGGAAAGCGAGAACCGCAACGACGCCGCCGACGCCGCCGACGGCGGCATAGGGGATGATGTCCTGATCCGATTGGAGCACGGCACCGATATAGAACCACTTGGCGATGATCGCTGCGACAAAGACGATAAGCGCGTCGACGGCCGTGACGGCATCTCCGATCACCCGCTTGGAGATCGGCCGGTTGTCGGGGGGCACAACGGGTCTTTCCGCCGGCGCGTGGTCGGCGGGGCATGTTGCGCCAGCGACGGATACGGCCGCCTCCGGCGCCGCAAACATCACACCGTCTTCGAGTTGCCTTCCGGCACTCCGCATGCAACTTCCCCCAAATCCCCAGTCATCTATGTCGTATCAGCGCAACCGCATCCCGGCCGGCCGTTCGAAACAAACGGCATAATGCGCCATTATCGGTCGATTGTCCCAATGGCTTGTTGCCGCAGGGGCCACTCCCGGGAAAAGTCTAGCGCTGCCACCAGCCCAAGGCAAAAAGCGCGCCGTATCCTGCGGGCTGCGCATCCGTTCGACAGGAAATGGCCGCCGGAACATTACGCAGGTTTAGAAGGTTAACGTGGCATGCCAGGATCTGGCTCAAGCCCCACCATAACGAACGGCCAACAGCGACTTGGTAAACCCCAGAAAACGTTCCCGGCGAATATCCGCATCGGGAAACAATGCCCTGAGCTGCTTCACGTCGAGAAGTTGCGAGCTTTGAAGCGCCGTCATGGCTTCGTCAAACGTTTCGCGCCGACGCCCGCCATAGCCGAGGCCAAGCCTCATCAGCAAGCGGGCACGCACCTGCTCCGGCAGCCAATGGAAGAACGGCGCACGGAAATGCGGCTCGACCGGAAACCAGAAATAGGGGACCTGCAGGTAAAAGGAAGGCGCAAGCCGTCGCACCTCCCCCGCCATCGCCCGCATCTCCGGCCAGCGTCCAACATGTTCGATGGTCGAATTGGAATGAACGAAATCGAAGGAGTTGTCTGCGAACGGCAAACCGGTGGCGTCTCCCTTCATCGAGGTAAAGCGCGGATTCGCGGCCTCCGTCTCGATGAGGTTAACCAGCGTGACCTCGCAATTGAGCGCCTCGATATCTTCGAGATGGGGCCGCCAGTAGAGCTCCGTTCCGCCAATGTCGAGAATCCTGACCGGCGACGATCGCCGGCTGATCTCGCCCAGCATGTCCCGAACCAGGGCGAACCTGCGCCGCCGTAACCGGCTGCCGAGCGACTTCTCGTTTGCGTAATAGTCGTCGCCGAAGCTGAGCATCGCGTCCGGTACCCCGATTTGAAGGTCAACACGGCCCACGGAGCAGGCCACCGTTCTATACCAACTGCATTTTCCGAGTCTTCACGTCATCATTTTGATCGGACATATGCGATATTGTAAATCAAGTGTACCTTGTCCAGCATTGTTCAGGTTTGGGGGGCTGATTTAAATTGACGCTTCGTCTACTAATCGTTTTCGGCACACGGCCAGAGGCGTTGAAGTGCTTTCCCGTCGCTCAACGCGCTCTTGGCGACACCCGCATACACCTCGAAGTATGCTTAACGGCCCAGCATCGCGATATGCTCGATCGGGTAGTCGATCTGACCGGCATACCTGTCAATTATGATCTCAACGTGATGCAGAGCGGCCAGACACTCTTCGATACAACGGCAAAAATATTACTACAGATGGAAGCGGTTCTGGAGCAGGCAAAACCAGATTACGTACTGGTCCAGGGCGACACAACAACCGCTATGACGGCTGCATTGGCGGCTTTCTACAAACGTATCCCGGTCGGCCACATTGAGGCTGGCCTGCGCAGCGGCGACATTTATTCTCCCTGGCCGGAGGAACTGAACCGCAGGATCATCAGCGATATTGCGGCTCTCCACTTTGCACCTACCCCGGAGGCCCGAGAGAATCTGCTGGCCGAAAGAAAACGGTCGAGCTCGGTGATCGTTACCGGCAACACCTCCATTGATACGCTCGTTCACTTCAGCCGGATGATCGACGAAAACCCCGAGCAGGCGCATCGCCTTGCAGTCTCCTTTCCATTTCTCGATCCCCGAAAGCGGCTTATCCTCGTGACCGGGCATCGCCGGGAGAACTTCGATGGAGGCATGGAGCGGGTATGCGAGGCGTTGACACACCTTGCCCGCCGCGACGACGTACAGATTGTCTACCCCGTACATCCAAACCCCAATGTTCGTGGACCGGTTTTTGCCGCGCTCGGCGAGGTGTCCAATATTCATCTGCTGGAGCCGCAGGACTATCTCCCATTTCTCTATCTTCTGAAAAAATCTCACATTGTTCTCACGGATTCTGGTGGCGTTCAGGAAGAAGCACCGGCTCTCGGCAAACCCGTTTTGGTGATGCGTGAAAAAACGGAACGTCCGGAAGGTGTTGCTGCCGGGACTGCTCGTCTCGTCGGCACGGACATTGACAGGATAGTTTCCGAAGCGTCACTGCTCTTGGACAGCCACGACGCCTACCGGAAAATGAGTTTGCAACACAGCCCCTATGGCGACGGCGATGCAAGCCGGAGAATCATTGAGGAACTGCTACGTCATGCGTGAATGGAACACGGTATCGGTCATCGGCATGGGGTACATAGGGCTTCCCACATGCGCCTTGCTCGCAAGCCGCGGCATCTCCGTTATTGGCGTCGACACAAACAAGAATGTCGTCGATAGCGTCAATCGCGGCGAGGTGCATATTGTCGAGCCTGATCTCGACGGGCTTGTGCAGAAGGTTGTTTCCAACGGCAAGGTACGTGCCACGACCGAGTCGGAGCCGGCTGACGCGTTCATCATTGCGGTCCCGACACCGATGACCGACGATCATAAACCCGATATCCGTTACGTTCTCGATGCGGCACGCGGCATCGCACCTCATCTGAGGAAGGGAAATCTCGTCATCCTGGAATCGACGTCGCCCGTCGGAACAACACGGCAAGTGTCGGCGCTGCTCGGGGAATTGCGCCCCGATCTGACCTTCCCCCACGCTGCCGGCGATGACGCCGATGTTTTCATAGCCTACAGCCCGGAACGCGTGCTTCCCGGCAGGGTTTTGACGGAACTCGTGCAGAACGATCGCAGCGTCGGCGGTCTTTCGCCGCGTTCGTCCGAACTGGGCGCTTCGCTCTATGCTGGTTTCGTGCGCGGCGCCATCATCCGGACGACCGCCGAAACCGCCGAACTCGTTAAGCTTTCGGAGAATGCCTTCCGGGACGTCAACATCGCTTTCGCAAACGAGCTCGCAGCCGTTTGCGAAAGGCTGGATATCAACGTCTGGTCGGTGATCGATCTGGCCAATCGACACCCGCGCGTATCGATCCTGCAGCCGGGACCCGGCGTTGGCGGCCACTGCATCGCGGTGGATCCATATTTCATTATCTCGGCAGCACCCGACGAAACGCCCTTGATGCAGGCCGCGCGGCACGTCAACAGCGAACGTCCCCATCGGGTCGTGGCAGCAGTCGCCGAGCTTGCGGCCGGCATTGAGCGCCCGGTCATCGCCTGTCTCGGCCTCGCCTTCAAGGCTGACATCGACGACCTGCGCGAGAGCCCGGCTGTCGAAATCGTCGAACTTCTTGCAAGAAAGAAGATCGGACGCATCATCGCCTCGGAACCGAATATCGATGCTCTGCCGGATGCCATTGCCCGGCTGGGCGTTGAATTTCGCGACCCCCTTTCGGCAATCGATGCCGCCAACATTGTGGTCCTCCTTGTCGATCACCGCCAGTTTGCCATGATCGACGCCGCGGCACTTGAAACACGAAAGCTGCTCGATACTCGTGGCCTCTGGACTTGGCGCCTGAGGCGGCGCGCAGACAACCAGATGGACCAGCTGGTACGATGACCGGCGCGCGTCGTCCTCATGCATGGAGGGATCATCCGCTGATAGCGGCGCGGCGGGTCAT
>NZ_JBBECC010000061.1:0-5738 GCF_040882025.1 Parvibaculum sp.
AGTGGGCTGCCGCATCCATGCCGTAATTGCCGGCACCGAAATAGATGCGGTTGAGATAGAGCGTCAGGATTTCGTCCTTGGACAGATTGTTCTCTAGCCAGAGCGTGATCAGCGCTTCCTGCGCCTTGCGCATCACGGTGCGGCTGTTGTCGAGATAGAGGTTCTTCGCCACTTGCTGCGTGATGGTCGACCCGCCTTCGACAAAACCCAGAGCCTTGACGTTGGACCACATGGCGCGTGCGATGCCGCGTGGATCGAAACCGTTGTGCTCGTAGAAGCTGCGATCCTCGGTCGCGAGCACCGCCATGATGAGGTAGGGCGGAAATTCGCCGAGCGGCACCGTGGGCGCCGTGCGCCGGCCGCGGCTGCCGATCCCGTTGCCGTCGACATCGAGCACCGTCAGCATCAGCGCTTCGTCGGGGCCGGCATCGATCGCGCGCTGCAAGTCGGGCAGCGTTTGCGACACAAGAAGGAAAACGCCGATGAAGAATGCTGTCAGCAGAAACGAAACGGTGGCGAGGAAACCGGGACGCGAGCGTCGTTTGACGCGCAGGCGCTCGCTGTCGTCCCCGTCCGGCGGCTCCGGCAGGTCGTGCATCGGCACGCGGCGCTGTTGCGCGCGCATCGGATAAGGATCGTCGTCGTCCTGCGACACGGTTAACCGCCTCGATAGCTACACGTCCGGCGTCGTCCGGACAGGGTTTTCATGCGAGCGCCATGCCAGCTTCGACTGCGCCGAAACGAGACTGGATTAACTTTGTGAGAGGATTGGGGCGGCTTCGCGGCGAAGCGGAGGCAGGATTCCGCCGCTTTCGGGCGCCACTTGACGGCAGGCGCGGCGCGGGCTTCTGTGCCGGAATGAGCGACACCGGCGAACCCTTCTGGCGCGTGAAGCGCCTCGATGAAATGAACCGCGAGGAATGGGAAAGCCTCTGCGACGGCTGCGCCAAGTGCTGCCTGACCAAGCTCGAGGACGAGGACACGGGCGTCCTCGAGTATACCGACATCGCCTGCCGGCTGCTCGACGCGGAGACCTGCCGCTGTTCGGACTATGCGAACCGCTCGGTCCGCGTCCCCGATTGCGTGACGCTGACGCCGAAGAATCTCGACGATATCGACTGGATGCCGCCTTCCTGCGCCTACCGGCTGTTGAAGGAGGGCAAGGACCTGCCCTGGTGGCACCCGCTGGTTTCGGGCGAATACGAGGCCGTGCGGCTGGCCGGAATGTCCGTCCACGGACGGTTTCTCTATGAGGACGAGGTCGACCTGGAAGACCTTGAGGACCGCATCGTCGACTGGCCGCTGATGCCGCCCGGGTGACAGCGAAAGCGGCAGCGGACCCCCCCCTCTGTCACAAAACTGTCAAAAAACTGTCACAAACCCTAGGCGCGGATCGCCCGAAATGCTAAAGGCTTTCCCCGGCCGGTCCGCCCGGATGCGGCGAACGAATCGGGGGAGCCGGATTTGGCGAAGAGCGCACTCGACAAGGACCTGAAAAAAGTCGTCCGTCTCGAAGAGGCGACTTATGCCCTGTCGCGCTCGATCGCGGCGCCGGGTCTTGCGATTATTTTCCTGCTGGCGGTTCTGCTTTTCATGGCGGGCCTCGCGCCGGTGGGCCCCTTGAGCATCTTCGTGATCGCGGGCGGCGTCGTCGCCGGCTACATGGCGCTCAATATCGGCGCCAACGATGTCGCCAACAATATGGGACCGGCGGTCGGCAGCCGCGCGCTGCCGCTGGCTGCCGCGCTCGTCATCGCGGCGGTCTGCGAGGCGGCGGGCGCGATCCTGGCGGGCGGCGATGTCGTCAACACGATCTCGCGCAACATCGTGAGGCCCGCCGAAGAACTCGATGTGTTCGACTTCGTGATGCTGATGGTGGCGTCTCTCCTTGCCGCCGGCATGTGGCTGCATCTCGCGACGTTTCTCAACGCGCCCGTCTCGACGACGCATTCGATCGTCGGCGGCGTGGTCGGCGCCGGTATCGCGGCGGCGGGCATGGCCGCGATCAACTGGTCGATGATGAGCGCCATCGCCGCGAGCTGGGTCATCTCGCCGGTGATGGGCGGTCTCATCGCGGCGGCGCTGCTCGGCTTCGTCAAATGGACAGTGCTCTTCCGCGACGAAGACCGCATCGAGGCCGCCAGGCGCTGGGTGCCGGTGATGATCGGATTGATGGCGGGCACCTTCGCGATGTATCTCGCATTGAAGGGCTTCTCGCGCGTCTGGAAACCGGCGCCTGAAACGGTATGGGCCCTCGGCGCGGCGGGTTTCGCCGCCGGCTGGCTGCTGACCCGGCCCTGGGTCGCGCGTCGCGCGGCGCTGATCGAGAACCGCCGCAAGCATGTGGCGAAGCTCTTCACGCTGCCGCTGATCTGCGCCGCCGCGCTGCTTTCCTTTGCGCATGGCGCCAACGACGTCGCGAACGCGGTGGGGCCGCTGGCGGCCATCGTCGCCGCCGCCGAAACCGGCGAGGCCGCACCCGACAAGGTGGTGCTGCCGCTCTGGGTGCTGCTGATCGGCGCCATGGGCATTGCGCTCGGCCTCGCGCTGTTCGGCCCCCGCCTGATCCGCACGGTGGGCGAGAAGATCACCAAGATGGATGCGGTGCGCGCCTTCTGCGTCGCGCTTGCGGCCGCCATCACCGTGCTGATCGCTTCCGCGCTCGGACTTCCGGTATCGACGACGCATGTTGCGATCGGCGGCGTTTTCGGCGTCGGCTTCCTGCGCGAGATGCTGGCCAACATAGGACTGAACGCCGACACGCCGAAAAAGAAGAAGGTGCGTCCCGGCGACCCCGACACGCTGAACAGGACGCCCGAAGAAGCGATCCGTAGACAGATCAAGCGCGAAACGCGAAGGCTGGTGCGGCGCCGCCATGTGCTGACCATCGCCGCCGCCTGGGTGATCACGGTGCCGGCGGCGGGCCTGCTGGCGGGCGGTATCTATGTGGTGCTGAAGCTCGTTATGGCCTGAGGCGCGGCCGCTACTGCTGCCCGCGCAGCATCAGCGCCAGTTCGACAAGGCGGGGTTCGGCGAGGAGTTTCCGCGCTTCGGTGAGCGAGGCCCAGTGGCGCCGGCGCTCGTTTTTTTCCGGCCAGTCCTCGTGCTGCGTCGCGACGCGCAGGGGGTAGAGATCGACCTCGATGGGAAGCGGGCGCAGGCCCCGCCGCTTGTAGCCGCTATAGGCGCCGAGGGGCGCGGCCGCGATCTCGCCCTCGACGCCCGCTTCCTCGAAGGCCTCGCGCGCGGCGGCCTCGGCCGGCGTCAGCCCGTCGATCAGGCTGCCCTTGGGAAAGATCCAGCGCCCGGTGCGCCGCGAGGTGACGAGCAGCACCGCCACCTTGCCGTCGATCACCGCATAAGGGATCGCGCCGACCTGCCGCCGCGGCGCGCTCGGCGCGTGGCGGCGAAGCGTGTAGCGAAGCGAGAGGATGAAACGGCGCAGCATGGGAACTCCGGGTTGAGGCGGGGGGAGCATAGCCGAGTCGGGAGGGGGGTGGGGCTGTTTCTCGAAGGGAAGGGGTTTGCACGCAGAGGCGCAGAGACGCAGAGGTGCAGCGGGTGGCGCGAAAGCAGAGTTTTCTCTGGACAGCCAAAAGAGGAATGGCTGGCGCTTCCGCCTTCGCTCCTTGCGGAGCTTCGGCGGATAGATCGCGCCGGGAGTGTTTCCGCGCCGAAGGCGCAATCGTTCTTCTCTGCGTCTCTGCGCCTCTGCGTGCATTCCTCCTTCCTTGCGTTCGGCCGACGCGAAAGAAAATCGCGCCTCATGAGATATCCCCAGTTGTCAGCGATGCGCTCGATCCCCACCTAGGTTCTATCTCCAGAATTGCATCCGGAAAGACCATGGCGACGAAGCGCAAGGAAGCGCCGGCGGCGGCGAAACCGCGTGCGGCGAAGAAACCCGCGACCAAAAAACCCGCGCCGAAAAAGGCGGCCGTGCCGAAGGCGCCGCTGCGCAAGCCGGATGATGCCGGCATCGATTGGGACCGCATCCGGGCCGATTACGAGATCGGGAAGCGGAAGGTGAAGGAAATCGCGGCCGAACACGGGATCAATTTTCAGAAAATATCGGCGCGGGCGACGCGCGACAATTGGCCGACGCGGAACGAGGTTCGCGCCACGCAGCACATGGCGACCGGCGCGCCGCTGCCGGTCGATGCCGAGGCGCTGGCCGGCCGCCTGATCAAGCTGATCGCGCGCGAGATCGCCGATGTCGAGGCGCAGCGCAAGGTGACGCGCGACGAGGCGTTGGGCGAGCGCCAGGCGCGGCGGCTGGCCTCGCTGGTGCGCTCGGCCGACAAGCTCCATGAAATCGAACAGGCGGCACGGCAGGCGAAAAAGAATGACCCCGAAAGCGATAGAGCAAGGCGGCGAGAAGACGATGGACGCCTTCGAGCCGAACTCAACAGCCGCTTCGCTCGTCTCGTTGCAGCCAACCGATCTCGGAAAGACGCTGAGGCACTTGACCTCGAATGAGGTGCGTTTGCTCGTCGGTGACTGGCCCTTCTGGGCGCGGGCGGATCAACTTGCACCGCAAGGCGACTGGACGACCTGGCTGATGCTGGGCGGACGCGGCGCCGGCAAGACGCGGGCCGGCGCCGAATGGGTGACGGCGGAAGTCGATAGCGACCGCGCCGGCCGCATCGCGCTGGTCGGCGAGACGCTTTCGGACGTGCGCGAGGTGATGATCGACGGGCCCTCGGGCCTGCGCGCGGTAGCAAAACTCGACATGCGGCCGCGCTATGAAGTGTCGCGCAAGCGGCTTTTGTGGCCGAACGGCGCGGTGGCCTATGTGTTTTCGGCCGGCGAACCGGAAAGCCTGCGGGGCCCTCAATTCGACGCGGCCTGGGGCGACGAGCTGGCCAAATGGCGCCATGCCGAAGCGGCCTGGGACATGCTGCAATTCGGCCTCAGGCTGGGCGTGGCGCCAAGACAGGTGATGACGACGACGCCACGCCCGGTGCCGCTGCTGAAGCGGCTGATTGCCGATCCGGCGACGGCGGTGACGCGCGCTTCGACGGCGAAAAACCGCGTCAACCTCGCCGACGGATTTTTCCGCAGCGTGATCGCGCGCTATGAAGGTACGCGGCTCGGGCGGCAGGAACTCGACGCCGAGCTGATCGAGGACAATCCGGACGCGCTGTGGACGCGCGAGACAATCGAGAAGAGCCGCTTGCGCGACGCGCGCGATTTCATCCGTGTCGTCGTCGCGGTCGATCCGCCGGCCTCGAGCGGCGCCGGCGCCGATGAATGCGGCATTGTCTGCGCGGGGCTCGGGCCCGATGGCCGCGCCTATGTGATCGACGACCGTTCGATGGGCCGCCTGTCGCCGCTCGCCTGGGCCAAGCGCGTCGCCGGTTGCTTCCGCGCGCATGAGGCCGACCGCATCGTGGCGGAAGCCAACAACGGCGGCGAAATGGTCGCCCAGGTGATGCGCCAGGAAATGCCCGACGCGCCGATCCGCCTCGTGCATGCAACGCGCGGCAAGCGCCTGCGCGCCGAACCGGTGGCGGCCTTGTATGAGCGCGGCCTTGTGCATCATGTCGGCGCCTTTGCCAAGCTCGAAGACCAGATGTGCGACTGGACGCCGGGCGCAAGGAGCCCGGACCGCCTCGACGCGCTGGTCTGGGCACTGACCGAGCTGATGCTGTCGGGCGAGGCGGGCGAGCCGAAATTGCGGCGGTTGTGAGGGGCGTGGCGAAGCGACTTTCGACCCGGAAATTTACCGAAGCCTCAGT
>NZ_JBBECC010000062.1:0-5709 GCF_040882025.1 Parvibaculum sp.
GTTGGGGAAATGCAACGTTCTTGCAATCGAAACCGCTTAGCCGGACAGCAGTGGGACAAGCCGGGCCATGACGAATTACGGCCTGATCCGCCGCCCTCACGAACCGCTATTCGCCGCTGCCCAGGCGTCGGCCATTTCGAGCGCCTTTTCGCGTTCGCCGGTCTTCATGCGGTTCTTGTATTTCTCGAACAGCTCGTCGACGGCGGCGCGTTCTTCCGGCGTGCCGAAGCGGTTGGCCAGCGCCAGATAGGTCCAGCCTTCGACACGGTCGGCCGTGACGCCCTCGCCTTCGAAATAGATGCGGCCAAGCTCGGCCAGCGCCGGCGCGTAGCGTTTCTTCGACGACATTATGATCCAGCGCAGGCCTTCGGTGCGGTCGACCGGCACGCCGAGGCCGTTCCGGTGCATCATGCCGACGTGATATTGCGCATCGGCGCGGCGCGCCAGCGCGGCCACTTCGAAGGACTTCAAGGCTTCGACATAGTTACGCTTGAGGCCGATCTCCTCATTGCCTTCGAGATAGATCAGGCCGAGCCGCAGGGCGGCTTCCGGCTGTCCGCCACGCGCGGCCTGAAGGTAATATTCATAGGCCTTGGCGTCCGACTGCGTCACGCCGCCGGTGCCCGTGTCGTAGAGATTGGCAAGCAGCCAGGCCGCGCCTGTGTGGCCGCCCTCGGCCGCCTCTTCCCATTCGCCGAGCGCGCCCTCGCGGTCGCCGGCATTGTAGGCGGCAACGCCACGGTCGAACGCGGCCTGCGTGCCGGGCAAGGGCTCGGCCAGAACCCCGCCGGCCAGCGTGACGGACAGGCCGAGCATGGCGGCGAGCGAGGCAAGGCTTTTACGGGCGATCATGGGGCTCCTCGGAATGCAACGGGACGGACAGTGTGCCGGAATTTCCAGCGTTCGTCATTGCGAGCCCCCGCAGGGGGCGCGGCAATCCAGAAAGCCGCAGAATTCTGGGCTTCTGGATTGCTTCGCTACGCTCGCAATGACGATTATGGATTTCTATGCGTCTCAAATATCCGCGTAGACGTGTTTCTCCGCCGCGCCGCCGGGATGGGTGACGGCGCCCTTGCGGGCGGTGCCGACGAGCTGGGCGTATTTCCAGAGCGCGCCGGAGGCATACATGGTCTCGCGGGGCTTCCATTGGGCACGACGCTTTTCAAGGATCGCCGCATCGACATCGAGCTCGATGGTGCCGTTCTCCGCGTCGATCGAGATGATGTCGCCATCCTCGATCAGCGCGATCGGGCCGCCGACGGCGGCTTCCGGGCCGACATGACCGATGCAGAAGCCGCGCGTGCCGCCGGAGAAACGGCCATCGGTGATGAGCGCGACCTTGTCGCCCATGCCCTGACCGTAAAGCGCGGCGGTGGTGGAGAGCATTTCGCGCATGCCGGGGCCGCCCCTCGGGCCCTCGTAGCGGATGACGAGAACCTCACCTTCCTTGTACTGACGTTTTCCAACCGCCTCGAAGCATTCCTCTTCGCTGTCGAAGCAGCGCGCCGGACCGGAGAACTTCAGATGATCCTTCTCCATGCCCGCGACCTTGACGATGGCGCCGTCCGGCGCGAGCGAGCCCCGCAGCCCGACAACGCCGCCCGTCGGCGACAAGGGGTTCGACAGCGGATAGACGACCTTCTGATCCGGATTGAACTTCACGTCCTTCAGATTGTCGGCAAGCGACTGGCCGGTGACGGTCATGCAATCGCCATGCAGATAGCCGCCATCGAGCAGCACCTTGAGCACCATCGAAACGCCGCCCGCCTCGTGCAGGTCCTTGGCGACGTAATTGCCGCCGGGCTTGAGGTCGGTGAGGTAGGGCGTCTTCTTGAAGATTTCGGCGACTTCCATCAGATCGAAATCGATGCCCGCCTCATGCGCAATGGCAGGGAGATGGAGCCCGCCATTGGTCGAGCCGCCGGTCGCCGCGACGATGACGGCGGCGTTTTCGAGCGACTTGCGCGTGACGATGTCGCGCGGGCGGATATTGTTGGCGAGCAGATGCATGACGGCGCGGCCGGAGGCTTCCGCATATTCGTCGCGGCTCTCGTAAGGCGCGGGCGCACCGCCGGAACCCGGCAGCGCGAGCCCCATCGCCTCGGCGACGCAGGCCATGGTGTTGGCCGTGAACTGGCCGCCGCAGGAGCCGGCGGAGGGACAGGCGACGCATTCGAGCTCGTGCAGGTCCTCATTCGCCAGATTGCCGGCCGAATGCTGACCGACCGCCTCGAAGACGTCGACGACGGTGACGTCGCGGCCGTGGAAGCGGCCGGGCAGGATCGAACCGCCATACATGAAGACCGACGGCACGTTGAGGCGGACCATCGACATCATCATGCCGGGCAGCGACTTGTCGCAGCCGGCAAGGCCGACCAGCGCGTCGTAGCAATGGCCGCGCATGGTGAGCTCGACCGAATCCGCGATGACGTCGCGGCTCGCCAGCGACGACTTCATGCCCTGATGTCCCATGGCGATGCCGTCCGTCACCGTGATGGTGCAGAATTCGCGCGGTGTGCCGGAACCCATCGTGACGCCGCGCTTGACCGCCTGCGCCTGGCGCATCAGCGAGATGTTGCAGGGCGCCGCCTCGTTCCAGCAGGTCGCCACGCCGACGAAGGGCTGGTCGATCTCTTCTTCGGTGAGGCCCATCGCATAGTAGTAGGAGCGGTGCGGCGCGCGCTCGGGCCCGACCGTGACGTGGCGGCTCGGCAGCTTCGACTTGTCGAATATATTGGCAGTCATGTGATCGTGCGCCCGGATGAAGGGGCGCCTCCAGCCTCTCGGGATGAAAGTTGGCCGGATACTAGGGGGAAGGGTCCACCGGATAAAGCCCCCAAGTTGCCGCAAGCGGCCCCGAAATCCGCCGGTTGACCCCGGTTGACCAATGGCTTGGGCCGGGGGAACATCGGCGCAACCGGAACACCAGAACCCAATATCCGGATACAGGGAGAAATCACATGAAGGCCGCCGTTCTGCGCGAAGTGGGCAAGCCCCTCACCATCGAAGACGTCAAAATCAACAAGCCGGGCCCGCATGAGGTGCTGATCCGCACCGTCGCGGCCGGCGTCTGCCATTCGGATCTGCATTTCGTGGAGGGCTCCTACCCCTACCCGCTGCCGGCCGTGCTCGGCCATGAGAGCGCCGGCGTGGTGGAGCAGGTCGGCTCCGAAGTCCGCACGGTGAAGCCGGGCGACCATGTGATTACCTGTCTCTCGGCCTTTTGCGGCCATTGCGAGCATTGCCTGACGGGGCACATGTCGCGCTGCGTCAGCCCGGAGACGAAGCGGCAGGCGGGCGACGAGCCGCGGCTGGCGAAAGACGACGGTTCGATGAACCAGTTCCTCAACCTTTCCTCCTTCGCCGAACAGATGCTGATCCACGAACATGCCTGCGTGGCGATCCGCAAGGACATGCCGCTCGACCGCGCGGCGCTGATCGGCTGTTCGGTGACGACGGGCGTGGGCGCCGTGATCCACACTTCGAATGTGCGGCCGGGCGAAACCGTTGCCGTGATCGGCTGCGGCGGCGTCGGGCTTGCCTGCATCAACGGCGCGGCGATCGCGGGCGCGGGGCGCATCATCGCGGTCGACACGCAGGGCTCGAAGCTCAATCTCGCCAAGGAATTCGGTGCGACCGATGTCGTCAACGCAAAGGACGGCGACCCGGTGAAGCAGGTGATGGACCTGACGAATGGCGGCGTGCATCACGCCTTCGAGGCGATCGGCCTGAAGGCGACGGCCGAGCAGGCCTTCAAGATGCTGGCGCGCGGCGGCACGGCCAACATCATCGGCATGATCCCGGTCGGCGTGAACATCGAACTGCACGGCGCCGACTTTTTGGGGGAGAAGCGCATCCAGGGCTCGATCATGGGCTCGAACCGCTTCCCCGTGGACATGCCGCGCTTCGTCGATTTCTACATGGCCGGCAAGCTGAAGCTCGACCAGATGATCTCGCGCCGCATCAAGCTCGACCAGGTCAATGAGGCCTTCGACGAGCTGAAGCGCGGCGAGCTCGCCCGCTCGGTGATCATGTTCGACGCCTGACTTTCGGCCCTATCAAGACGGAAAAGGCGGCCCCGCAGGGCCGCTTTTTTTGTTGTTTGGCGGAAACCGAAACGGATTTGGCGGAAAATCGGCCTGCGGCGCCTTGACGCAGGCGCCGGCAATATCCACCTGTCCCTTGTGTTCAATCCGAACCCCCACGGGAGGACCCCCTCGATGCCTACGGCCGCAATGCTGGACGACCTGCCGAAAGGCGCCTGGATCGCAATGATGGTGATCGGTTTCATCGTCTTCTGGCCGATCGGGCTCGGTATTCTCTTCTACATGATCTGGAGCGGAAAAATGCACGGATGGAATCGGAACGGCATGCGTAGCTGCTCGTCGCAGTTCCGCCGCCACCGGTCGAGCGGCAACAGCGCCTTCGACAATTATCGCGACGAGGCGCTGAAGCGCCTGGAGGAAGAGCAGAAGGCTTTCGGCGAATTCATGGAACGACTGCGCCGCGCCAAGGACCAGAACGAGTTCGACCAGTTCATGGCCGAACGCAATGCACAGACCGGCAGCCCCGCAAACTGACCGGCGGATACCCGAAAGACGAAAGGCGGCTCGCAAGGAGCCGCCTTTTTTGTTGCCGGAAAACAGGGGACTTAATACCGCCGCATTAGGTGCCGAAACTCATGCCGGGTGTCGGGCACAAAATCAAAAGGCACGCAGATGGAAACGAACAGCTACTTCATCGCCGCCGACCCGATCGTGCTGATCATTCTCGCCGTCCTGCTGATCGTGCTGCTGCCGGTGGTGCTGTGGCTCGGCATCACGATCCTCTGGTTCGCCGTCGGCTTTTTTGCAGGCGTCTTCGTCTATTTCTTTTTGCTTTATCTCGTCGGCATCCCGCTGCTTGCGATCGCGGGCGGCGTCATGGCGGCGCTCATGGTGTGGGGCGCGCTGCTGCGAGGATAGGCCTCACGCCGCGCCTTCGAGCCGCTTCAGCGCCTCGGCGAATTTCGCCATGGCGGCTTGCGCGTCGGATTTGCGTTCGCGCTGCTCCTCGACAACCTGCTCGGGCGCGCCGGCCAGGAATTTGGCGTTGCCGAGCTTGGCATCGATCTTCTTCACCTCGTCGGAAAGCTTGCCGACTTCCTTTTTGAGGCGCGCGGTTTCGGCGGCGACGTCGATGACACCCTTGAGCGGCAGGATCAGCGTCGCCTCGTCGAGCACGAGTTGCACCGCCCCTTCGGGGATCGCGGCCGTCACATCGACGGTTTCGAGACGCGCCAGACGCTGAATTACGTCGCGGTGACGTTCGAGCCGCGCGAGACTTGCCGCACTCGCACCCTTGACGAGCAGCGCGATTTTCGCACCCGCCGGCACGTTCATTTCGGCGCGCACGGAGCGCACTTCGGAAATGAAGCGCGTCACCCAGTCCATCTCGGCATCGGCCGCCGCGTCGCCGAGACCGGCAAGCGCCGGCCAGGCGGCCTTCACCAGCATTGTGTCGCGCTTCGGCCCCTGCTCACCCGTGCGCTGCCAGAGCTCCTCGGTGATGAAGGGCATGAAGGGATGCAGCATCAGCAGTATCTGGTCGAGCACCCAGGCCGCGGTCGCCCGCGTTTCGGCTTTCGCCACCTCGTCCGACCCCATCAGCAGCGGCTTGATGAATTCGAGATAGAGGTCACAATAGACGTTCCAGACAAATTTGTAGGCC
>NZ_JBBECC010000063.1:0-3474 GCF_040882025.1 Parvibaculum sp.
CGCTTGCCGCGCTTGCCGTGATGGGCGCGGGCGACATGGTGAGCGTCAATATCCGCTCGACGCTGATCCCGCTGGCAACGCCGCAACCGATGCTCGGCCGCGTGACGGCGGTCGAAATGCTTTTCATCGGTGCCTCGAACGAGCTCGGCGAATTCCGCGCCGGCGTTTCGGCGGCATTGTTCGGCACCGTGCCGGCGGTGCTGATCGGTGGCATCGGCACGCTCGGCGTCGTCGGCCTGTGGATGTGGCTCTTCCCGGATTTGCGCAAGGTCGACAAGTTCGAGGACGTCAAGCCGAAGGAAAGCGGCTAGACGAATTGCCCCGCGACGATGGCGGCAAAGAGGATCAAGCCGAAGTCGCGATTCGAGCGAAAGAGCTGCAAACAAAGGGACGGATCGTCGATGTCGAGACGCCGGATCTGACGGACGAGATGCGCGGCGGCGAGACCGAGACCGATCCAGAAAAAAATTCCGAGGCCTGCCAGCGCGCCGGCGGCGGCGAAGCCCGCCAGCGCCGCGCCGTAGAAAACCCACATCCATTTGTATGTCGCGGGTCCAAGCTTCAGCGCGCTCGACCGGACGCCGACGATCGCGTCGTCCTCGCGGTCCTGATGCGCGTAGATGGTGTCGTAACCTATCGTCCAGAAGACGGCGCCGAGATAAAGCGCGACGGGCGCCAGCGAAAGCCCGCCCGTCACCGCCGCCCAGCCCATCAGCGCGCCCCAGTTGAAGGCGAGGCCCAATACGATCTGCGGCCAGTCGGTGATGCGCTTCATGAAGGGATAGATCGCGACCAGCAGCAGCGAAGCGAAACCGAGCCATATGGCATAGGCATTGAGCGAGAGCAGCACGGCGAGACCGACCAGAGATTGCGCGACGAGAAACGCCCATGCGGCGGGCAACGAAACCGCGCCCGACGGCAAGGGCCGCGACCGCGTGCGCGCGACGGCGGCGTCGATGTCGCGGTCGACGATGTCGTTATATGTGCAGCCGGCGCCGCGCATCACGATCGCGCCAAGGGCGAAAAGCGCCAGCAGCCAGGCGTTTCGCCAATCCTCCGTGGCCAGAGCAACCGACCACCAGCAGGGCAGCAGCAGGAGCCATGTGCCGATGGGGCGGTCGGCGCGCGCCAGCCGCAGGAACGGACGCGCGAAGGCGGGCGCGCTTGTGTCGACCCAGTTTTCGGGCGGCGCATCGGCGACGGGAGAGGGAGCAGGATCGGTCATCGGATACTCGGCTGGCGCTTCGATTCAGTATGCCGGCATGATGCCACGGCGCGCCCGGACGGGGATTTGTGACAGCGATTGTGACAGTGGAATCGCAGCCAGACCCCCCTCTGTCACGGAACTGTCATAAAACTGTCACAAACGGATTTATCCCCGATTTTCGGGTTGTGCGAGGCAATTTCCCGGTTTGCGGTGCAGCATAACGGCATGGGTGCCGGCAGATCGGGCTGTCCCCGTTTTGCCGTACTGGCAACAACTCATCTGCCTCCCTATCGGAAATTGTCTTTGTGTCAAACTTTTTTATTGCCGCAGAAGCAAATTTCTCATGGCTCGATCCGGAGGATGTCCGAAAGGGGACCGGTTTCGATCAGCGCCGGCAGGTGACGCTTCAGGGAGGACGGAAAAAAGATATCCCCGCTCTCCTGGAGGGCCGGCAACGCCCACCAGCGCAACTCGCGGATCACTTCGCGCTCGAGACCGGTCCAGCCGGCGGTGGCGAGGACGGTCACTTCGGTATGAGCGATGAAAAATGTTTCCTGCAGCAGCCGCTTCTCGCCGCCGACAGTCAGAATATGCTCCGTGTACCACACAGCCGGGCCGAGGCGGGCGTCGGCGAGGCCCGTCTCCTCGACGAGCTCGCGGCGCGCGGCATCTTCGAGCGTCTCGCCGGGCTCGATGGCGCCGCCGATCGTCACCCAATAGGCGTCGCGCAAGACCGCGCCGTCCGCGTCGCCGACCGCGGGGTCGTGCATGCGGATCAGCAGCAGACGGTTCGCGGCGTCGAAGAGGAGGATGCGGGCGGTGGGACGGGGGCGCATGGGGTGAGGATAGAAGAGATGCAGAGGCAATGGAATGTGGAAGAAGAAAAGGTCTCACGCAGAGGCGCAGAGACGCAGAGGGGTTTTTAGTTCTATATACGTCATTGCGAGCGCAAGCGAAGCAACCCAGAAGCGTCAAACGCAGTGCTTGCCGTTTCTGGGTTGCTTCGTCGCTTCGCTCCTCGCAATGACGATCAATGACAAGCATCCGGCATATCACCACCATGACCGAACCCGACTCCGACGACGACAATCCGCGCTGTGCGAGCGGGAAGGCGCGGCTTTTTGTCGAGGGGGAGTTGCGCGGCGGTGCATCGCTGACGCTTGACGCCGATCAATCGCATTATCTCGTCAATGTGCTCCGCATGGGCGCGGGCGCGCCGGTGCTGCTGTTCAACGGGCGCGACGGGGAATGGGCGGCGCGGATTGCCGAGGCGCACAAGAAGCATTGCGTGCTCGAACTCGTCGAGCGGACGCGGGCGCAGGAGCCCCTGCCGGACATCTGGCTGCTCTTTGCGCCGGTCAAGAAGGCGCGGCTCGATTTCATCGCGCAGAAGGCAACCGAGATGGGGGCCGGCGTCATCCAGCCCGTCATCACCGCGCGCACGGTGGTGACGCGGCTGAAGGACGAGCGGCTGCAGGCCAATGCGGTGGAGGCGGCCGAGCAATGCGGGCTTGTGGCGGTGCCGGAGGTGCGCGCGGCGGCGAAGCTTGGCAGCCTGATCGAGCGATGGAGCGAGATCGCGCCCGGGCGGCGCATTCTCTTTTGCGACGAGGGCGCGGCGCCCGGCGCGGCGCGGGCGGCACTGGAACGGCTTGCGGGCGAAGGCTGGCGCGGTGCGCCGCTCGCCGTTCTCGTTGGCCCCGAGGGCGGGTTTTCCCCCGAGGAGCGCGATATGCTCCGCTCACGGATCGATACGGTGGCGCTGTCGCTCGGGCCCCGCATCATGCGCGCCGACACGGCGGCGATCGCGGCGCTGGCGGTGGTGGGGTTGATGCTGGGGGATTGGTGAGGCGTTTTCGGCTTTCACTCTTTTCCACCCTCCCCCAGCGGGAGGGTCAAACCGCTGCAAGCGGTTTGGGGAGGGGGACTCCGCTCACGGAAATTTATGCGTCCGGTTATACGCCGCAGTTCCACGCTTACCCCTCCCCGAAATTTGCGACGCCGATGCGCCGAAAATTTCGACCCTCCCACAGGGGGAGGGTGGGTGCTCAAATGAAAGTTGTGCGTGTGACATTTGAATTTGCACAGGTTCGCTCTCACCTCCTACTCTCTCGTCTTCCTTCAACTCACCCACAATGAAATGACATCCACACAGACACTGACCATCGCCGTTGCAGGCCTCGGGCAGCGGATTGCGACCGTGATCCGGCATCTCGTGGCGGCGGCGCCGGGGGTGCGGCTTGCCGGTTATTGCGATCCGGCGCCGG
>NZ_JBBECC010000063.1:3574-5704 GCF_040882025.1 Parvibaculum sp.
TTCGAGGGCAACGAACATCTCCATCCCGAGCACGGCGCCTTCCTGATGCGCGACTGGCGGCGGCACGAAGCCCATGGCGGCTCGTTCCTGCTCGACAAATGCTGCCACGATTTCGATCTCTACCGGCTTTTCGCCGGGGCGCTCCCCGCCCGCGTCGCGAGCTTCGGCGGGCGGACGATCTTCACGCCCGAAAATGCGGGGCTCGCCGAGCGGCGCCACAAGGACGGCGCGCAAGCCTATTCGGTGTGGCGCGCGGGCTGGAACGGCGGCAACGACGTCTTTTCGTCCGACGCCGATGTCGCCGACAACCAGGTGGCGCTGGTCGAATACGAAAACGGGGTCCGCCTCGCCTTCCACGCCAACACGCATGCAGGGCTGATGCAAAGGCGCTGGTATTTCGCCGGCACGGGCGGCGCGATGGAGGCCGATCTCGTGACCAATCGCCTCACCTTCCGCGATGCGCTGGGCGAGGACGCTCCGCAGACGGAGGATATGGGGCTCGGCCCGGAGGCCCATTACGGCTCCGACCCCGCGATGGGGCGCGACCTCGCGGCGCATCTGCTCGAAGGCGCGCCCTTCCCCGTGCAGGTTCACGACGCGATGGTGGCCGGGCTGACCGTGATGGCGGTCGACCGGGCGATGCGCGAGGGAACGGTGGTGGATTGTCGGACGCTGTGGGCGCGGCTCGATGCCGAAATGAAGGGTTAGGGGATTGCGGCCAGCCGACTTAACATAAACCCGGTTGCGCTCATGCAACGCGCGGGGCCGCAGCGCCCCCGAACGGGAGGTCGGCCATGACGCTCGCAAGGATCGGCGCGGTTTCGTATGTGCTCTGGGGCCTCCTTCACCTCAGGGCCGCCTATGACGGCTTCCTGCTCGCCGCCACGCAGGCGCCCGGCTTCGTTCAAGGCAAGCTCAGTCAAGGCGCATGGGACCTCGCCTTCTTCTCCGTCGCGGCCATCCTGATCGCGATCCTTCTCAACTGGCGGAACGACATCCGCGGCTACTGGCTCAACCTCGTCATGGTGAGCGCCGCCGATCTCGGTTTCGTCATCTTCGTTCTCCTGCCCGGCCACATCCCGCTCTTCCCCGGCCTTCTCGGCCCGACGCTCTGGATTTCCGGCGCCCTCTTCTCGACGCTCGCCATACTGTCGCGCCGGAGGGACTGAGCGGGCGGTCCCGCGACAAGCGCCATTTCCACTCAGAAACGACACCAAGCCAAATACCTGCCGAACCTACTTTTCGTTCGCCTTCGAAGCGCGATCGAGAAACAGAAACAAATCCCCGGCATCAACCGTTCGCCCGGCAATTTCATCGAAAACAATGTGTACAGATTCCGGGAATGGCCGAGGACGCATGCCACCGATGTCCACGAAATTGTCGTATGTACGCCAAGCCACTTCCGAGTCGAATGCGAAGCCGGGGACCAACCCGTCACATGTGATCATCCCTTCGATCCAGGCTTCATCCTTTTCGTTCAGTTCACGCAGTTCGCTTTGGTCGGACCATCGGGACAGCCGCCGGACCAGATCCTGGTGATACTCGTCGACGCTCCCAAAATATTTCAGGAACACTATGTAGTATTGACCGACTTCCAAAGTGCCGCCTCCTCCAAATTCAATTCGGTCCGATTGTTCAGGGTCGTCATTCTCCTTAAACGGACGAACTACTTTGGCGACATAGCGAACACCGCACTGTTCCGTGTCGAAATATACCGCGGTCGCAGTCTCAATCTGAACCAAGGCAACGATATCCGATCTATCGATATGTTCTTCTATCGGGCGGGGTATAAGCACATCCGCATGCGCCCCTTGCAGAAGGGCGGACAGGATGTAAACCGACGCTACTGCCAGCCTTGTTCGAACTCCCATGCCTAACTCCCGTTAGAAGCACCTGCCGGTCTGCAAATATTCCCCGGGGGGCGACCTGCCCCGAAGCTTCCCTCGCCGGGGATCAGAGTCTCGGCATGAGTATGCCCTCTCGGGCGGGCCGAGCAACAGGCCGTGCGGAGCCGTCGGCGCACGGAGCATGAAGGTCGGTTGCGATGCGTCTGGCGGCGAAGGCCGGATATGGACGCGACGGTTTTCTACGGACCATGGATTTTTTGTGAAGAGAGACGCCGCCTTGCGG
>NZ_JBBECC010000064.1:0-1049 GCF_040882025.1 Parvibaculum sp.
CAAGGCCCTGCGGGCTTATCAGCGGCGCACGCAGGCGGCCGACGCGCTGATCGCCTCGGTCTATCTTTCCGGTACCAACACGCGCCGTGTGCGGCGAGCGCTTGCCGCGTTGTTCGGCGGAGCGATCGGCAAGGACATCGTCAGCCGCACCTGGCGCAAGGTGAAGACCGACTGGGATGCATGGAACGCCCGCTCGCTGGCGGACGAACCGATCGTGCGCCTGATCCTGGACGGCACGATGGTCCGCGTCAGGCTCGACCGCAAGGCGACCTCGATCTCGCTGCTGGTGATCGTTGGCGTGCGTGAGGACGGCCAGAAGGTTCTGCTTGCCGTCAAGAACATGGGCGGCGAAACGACCGAGGCCTGGCGGATCGTCCTCGACGATCTCGTCGCACGCGGCCTTCGCCGGCCCGAATTCCTCATCGTCGATGGCGGCAAGGGGCTCGATGCCGCCATCACCACCCTATGGGATGGCGTGCCCGTTCAGCGCTGCACGGTTCACAAGCACCGTAACCTGCTGGCGCATGCGCCGGAGCGACTGCACGAGGAGGTCAGCGCCGATTACACCGACATGATCTACGCGGCCACGCCGGAGGAGATCGAGATCCGCCGCAAGACATTCCTGCGCAAATGGCGGCTCAAGTGCCGGGCGGTGGCCGACAGCCTGGAGGAAGCTGGCGAACGCCTCTTCGCCTTCACCCGGCTGCCGCCATCCCAATGGAAAGGCGCCAGGACAACAAACGCCATTGAACGTCTGCACGAGGAGTTCAAGCGGCGCATCAAGACCCAGACGGTGCTGCCTTCGGCCGAAACCGCGGCCATGCTGTTCTGGGCGCTGATGGCGTCCGGCCAGATCTCGATGCGAAAGATTGACGGCTGGCGGACGCTGCCCGACAAGCCGCTCGACTTCCAGATTGACCTCGCAGCATGAACCGATAATCTCGTCCTACCGGAGGCTGCGCCGCCAAATTCCAACACATTCAGCTACGGCACCGCGCAAGATTTCCACTGAGAATTGACCCATGTGAGACCCTCCCCCTGGCTGGCAT
>NZ_JBBECC010000065.1:0-5673 GCF_040882025.1 Parvibaculum sp.
GCCGTCACGCCCGGCAGCAAGCCGTGGCCGATCACACCGCCCTCGTCCTTCACCCAATGAAGCCGCGTGCCGCGCGCCTGCAGCAATTCGGCCAGGGCCTTGTTTCCCGTGCCGCCGCCGATTTCCTCATCATGGCCGAAGGCGAACATGATGGTGCGCGTCGGCTGGAAGCCCTTGGCCGCCAGCAGTTCGGCTGCCTCCACCATCGCGATCAGCGACCCCTTGTTGTCGATGGTGCCGCGTCCCCACACATAGCCGTCGGCGATCGCGCCCGAGAACGGCGGGTGCTCCCATTGATCCTCCGTCCCCGGCGCAATCGGCACGACGTCGATATGCGACATCAACAGCACGGGATCGAGGGAAACGTCGCGCCCGGCCCATGTATAAAAGAGCGTATGGCCACCCACGATCTCGCGGTTCGTTGCAGTCGTGAAGGCCGGATAGGTGGCGTCCATCCAGTCGCGAAAGCCGGTAAAAGCCGCATCCGACCGCGCGATGGCGTCCGCATTCGCGCCGCGCTGGTGGGAGATCGTCTCGAAGCGGACTGCCTGCGAGAGATGTTCGGCCGCGCGCTCCGGATCGATGCTCGCCGCCTCGCTCATGGCCCCGACGTCGAGCACCGGCACCGCCAGCGTCCGGCCGATAATGACCGCGACCAGCAGAACGAAGAGCCCTGTCAGCCCGATGAGAATGCGTTTCGTCATGATTCCCCCTTTTTCGCGTTCTTTCCGGCGGTTTCTTTTCGCCCCACCCTCCGTCCTTCAATGGCCGCGCCACCCCCACCTTGTCAAATGCGCCGGCCGCACGGGCGCTGTCCGCCCGATCCCGCTCTATCCCTTGCGCGTCCAAGCCCTTATACTGCCGCCACATTTTGGGCCAAAAGCATGCCTAAGCCTCTTCGCCACGCTGGGTGGCGTTCGAGAGCGGGGTATGCGGGATGCAAGAGGTCCAAAAGCCGGAAGTCCCAAGGGATGAGCTTCAACGGGGCGAGAAGCGCCAGAAGGAACAGGGGCAAATGCCGACCATCGCGCTGGTCGACGACGACCGCAATATTCTGACCTCGGTGAGCATCGCGCTCGAAGCCGAGGGTTACCATGTCCAGACCTATACGGACGGCGCGGTGGCGCTGGCGGGCCTTGCCGCCAATCCGCCCGACGTCGCCGTCTTCGACATCAAGATGCCGCGCATGGACGGCATGGAGCTTCTGCGCCGTTTGCGCCAGAAATCCGACCTGCCGGTGATCTTCCTCACCTCCAAGGACGATGAGATCGATGAATTGTTCGGTCTCAAGATGGGTGCCGACGACTACATCACCAAGCCGTTCTCGCAACGCCTGTTGGTCGAGCGCGTCAAGGCGGTGTTGCGTCGCGTCAGCCCCAAGGCAGACGGCGCCCCGGCCGAAGGCGCAGTCAATCAGGTGATGGAACGCGGCTCGTTGCTGCTCGACCCCGAACGCCACACCTGCACTTGGGGCGGCAAACAGGTCGTGCTGACCGTCACGGAATTCCTGATCCTTCAGGCCCTTGCCCAGCGTCCGGGTTACGTCAAGAGCCGCGACGCGCTGATGGATGCGGCCTATGACGATCAGGTGTATGTCGACGACCGTACCATCGACAGCCACATCAAGCGCCTGCGCAAGAAATTCAAGGAAGTCGATGACGATTTCGATGCCATCGAAACGCTATACGGCGTCGGTTATCGCTACCGCGAGGCCTGATACCTGTCAGCGGCAACGGCTCGCAACGCCTGGCCGCGACACGAAAGGGCCAGAGATATCATGGCGAGCCTGATCGAGGATGAGAGCGAGAACGGCGAGCGCCTTGAGCCCGCCGCCACGTCTCGCGCCGCGCCCGGGACGGCGCTGGCTTCCCGACTCGACGCAAGAGTGACACGAACACTTGCCGCCTTTCGTGGTTTTCTGGCGCGAGGACGTTTTTCAAGCCTGACGCGCCGCATCGTCGCATTCAATGTTGCCGCGCTCTTTGTTCTGCTGACGGGCATTCTCTATCTCAATCAGTTTCGCGAAGGCCTGATCGATGCTCGCCGCCAGAGCCTGCTGACCCAGGCCGAAATCATCGCAGGTGCCATTGCCGAAGGCGCGACTTCGACACCGGACGCGCAGGTGATCGATCCGCTTTCGGTGGAGCGCGTCGGCGTGCCGCCGCCTGGCGACCCACAAGCGCTGGCCGACCGAACATTGCCGATCGTTCCGGAAGACGCGGCGCCGATTCTCCGGCGTCTCGTTCTGCCGACGCAAACCCGCGCGCGCCTTTACGACAAGGATGGTTGGATCGTTCTCGACTCGCGCCAGCTTTCGGCTTCCGGTCAGGTTGTTGCTTTCGAACTGCCGCCACCCGAAGGTGCCGACGATCCGGGCTTTTTCGAAGGCGTCGCCGATTGGGTGCTGAGCCTGCTGCCGGGGCGCGACCTCGAGCGTTTTCGCGATGCCGGCAGTCAGAACGGAACCATGTATGTCGAAGTTGTCGGCGCGCTCGCCGGCACGCCTTCGAGCATGGAGCGCGTCAATGATCGCGGCGAGCTCATCGTCTCGGTCGCTGTACCGATTCAGCGCTATCGTGCGGTGCTCGGCGCGCTGATGCTTTCGACGCGCGGCGGTGACATCGATGCCATCGTGCGCGCCGAACGTTTCGCTATTCTGCAGGTCTTCCTGGTGGCGCTCGGTGTCACCATCCTTCTGTCGGTGGTTCTTGCAGGCACCATCGCCGAGCCGGTTCGCCGTTTGGCGCAGGCCGCCGAAATCGTCCGTCGCGGTAAGAGCGCCCGTGCCCAGATCCCGGACTTCACCGGCCGGCGCGATGAAATTGGCGAACTCTCCGGTTCGCTGCGCGACATGACCAACGCACTCTACAATCGCATCGACGCCATCGAGAGCTTCGCCGCCGATGTGGCCCATGAACTGAAAAACCCGCTGACCTCACTCCGGAGTGCCGTCGAGACGTTCCGACTGGCGAAGGATGCTGGCGCCAAGGAGCGGTTGATGCAGATCATCCAGGATGATGTGCGTCGCATCGACCGCTTGATCAGCGACATCTCCAACGCCTCCCGCCTCGACGCCGAATTGTCGCGTGAGGAAATGGAAGACGTGAATGTTGTGACATTGCTCAAAACGGTCTGCGATCTTTTCACCGAAACCGGTGTTGCGGCCCACGCCCGCGTGTTGCTTGAGATCGATCCGGGCACGCAGGGCCGTGAGGGCATGACAGTCAAGGGTTTCGACATGCGTCTCGGGCAGGTTATGCGCAATCTGATTGATAACGCGCTTTCGTTCACGCCCAAGGGCGGCACGATCCGCGTCTTCGCCGAGCGCGTGCGAGGGCGCATCATCATCCGCGTCGACGACGAAGGGCCCGGCATCCCACCGGTCAGTTTCGAGCGCATCTTTGATCGCTTCCACACCGACCGTCCGGACAGTTTTGGAAAGCATTCGGGGCTGGGCCTCGCCATTTCGCGCCAGATCGTCGAAGTGCATGGGGGTGTCATCAGGGCCGAGAACCGGATGGATGGCGAAATGGTTCTTGGTGCGCGCTTCACCGTCGATCTGCCGGCGGCGGACTGACGCGCCATGCCGCCATCCGCCACGCCATCGCAACCCGTTACGCCCAATGAGGATGCCCTTTATGTGCACGGCACATGCGTTGCCTGCGGCACCCGCGCTGTTCTGCTGCGTGGCCCGTCCGGCGCCGGCAAGTCGGATCTCGCCTTTCGCCTCATCCGCGCCGATGCCGCCGGCGAGACGCGCCTTGTTGCCGACGATCAGGTCCATCTCGTTCGTGAGAGCGAGCGCCTTGTTGCCTCCGCGCCGGCGGTGCTGGCAGGCCTCATCGAATTGCGCGGTCTCGGCCTCGTGGCGGTGCCGGTCGCAGCGCAGGGCGATGTAGCGCTGATCGTCGACCTGGTGCCGCGCGAGGATGTACCGCGTCTCGCCGAGCCGCGACACGAGAAAATCGGCGGTTTATCGCTGCCGGTGCTGGCGCTCCATGCCTTTGACGCCACGACGCCTGAAAAACTTCGTCTCGCGCTGGCCGCAATCCCCGAAAAGGGTTTTCCGGGCCCCGATGGTCGCCTGTGACCCGCGCGTGACCCGGAAATCCTCGACTCTCGGAAATCCCCGCTCCGATGCCGATTGTTGCATCGCAGCACTTGTCATTGACGTCGGAATGAGGTCACGATACGCCCCTTGCAGGGGTACGGCATCGCCGCCCCGCCGCCCATGGCGGACGGGCAGCGGCAAAGAGGGCGGTCGATGATCGGATTGGTACTTGTCACGCATGGCCAACTGGCCAGCCAGTTTGTCGCCGCAATGGAGCATGTCGTGGGCGCCCAGCCGCAGGTTGCGGCCATCAGCATTGGCCCGGACGACGACATGGAACAGCGCCGCAAGGACATCCTGAAGGCCGTCGCGGCGGCCGATTCCGGCGACGGTGTGATCCTGCTGACCGACATGTTTGGCGGCACGCCGTCCAATCTGGCGATTTCGGTAATGGACAAGGCCAGAGTCGAAGTGATTGCGGGGGTCAACCTGCCCATGCTGATCAAGCTGGCGAGTGTCCGAGATACCGCGAGCCTGGGCGATGCCGTCGATCAGGCGCAGGAATCGGGCCGCAAATACATCTCGATCGCCAGCCGGGTCCTGGCGGGCGACGGCTCGTGACGGTCGAAGGCGGCGGGGCACCGCGTCCCGCATCGAGGCTCCTGAATATCGTCAATACCCGCGGTCTCCATGCCCGGGCCTCGGCGAAGTTCGTGCAGGTGGCCGAACAATTCGACGCCGAAATCCGCGTTTCCCGCGAAGGCCAAACGGTCCCCGGCACCTCGATTATGGGACTGATGATGCTGGCCGCCTCGCCTGGCTGTTGCATTTTGGTCGAAGCGGAAGGGGCCGATGCCGAAGCTGCGCTCACGGCACTTGAAGCTCTCGTTGCCGATGGTTTCGGCGAACGCGACTGACGACCGATCAATCCTTGTAATAGACCGTCTGCACACTGGTCGCGAGCAGGTGCCCGCCGGCGCTCCAGAGTTCGGCCGACTGGTCGAAATAGCCTTGCGTGAAAATCCTTGCGTCTGCGACGCCAAGCAGCGGCTTCGTGCCTTGCGCCGCAAGCCCGGCCGCATCGGTATGGAAATAGCTGGTCATCGAAACCGTGCCCGCCGGCAGCATTCGCCCGCGTACCTGAAATATTCGTACAAAGAATATGTCGGTCAGCGCCGCCAGCGACAGGAAGTCGAGTGGTCGGGCGGGCACGTCCTCAATCCACAGCACCGAGCGTGTGCCCGCCGGATCGTCGTCACGTGGATGTTCGAAATCGGGGATACCTTCGACAAACCGAAACCCGTAGCGCTGCAGCCAGGCGTTGCGTCCCTCCGTCGCCATCGGCGCGAGCGTAGCGGGCGGCGGCGCGTTGGGCATCCGTGCCGGCCGGTGGTTCCATGTCTCGCGCCGTTTCGCGAATACGGCCGTCGCGCTCGCCGCGATTCCGTCCCCCTGCGAAAGCTCCATCGACCAATGCTGCGTTGAGCGGTTGGTGCGCACTTCTTTCACGTCGACGAAAAAATCGCCCTTCGCAATCGGCGCGCAAAAATTCACCGTCAGCGCCACCGGGTCGCCGAGCTGCTTCGGGCTGCCGAGCGCCGCACCGAGCAGCACCGCCGCCG
>NZ_JBBECC010000066.1:0-5642 GCF_040882025.1 Parvibaculum sp.
CCGGCATCGAAATCGAGATCGTGAGCGAGGTCACGCAGATTTCGGTCAAGCGGCGCGACGCCGATGTCGTCATCCGGCCTTACGGGCCGGGGCGCGAAAATGTCGTCGGGCGCAAGATCGGCCGCATCGGCGTCGGCTTCTATGCCTCGCGCTCCTATGCCGAACGCTTCGGCCTGCCGGCAAAGCGCGAGGAATGGAAGGACCACCGCATTGTCGGCTTCGGCGGCCGGGCGGCCGAAGTCGAGCTTGCCGACTGGCTCGCCCATGTGACGCAGGGCGCGCGCGTGGCGCTGCGCTGTTTTGCGGATGCCGATCTCGTGCAGGCGGTCAGGGCCGGCGTCGGCATTTCGACGCTGGTCTGCCTCACCGGCGACCATTACGACGATCTTGTCCGCATCGCGCCGCAGAAACTCGCCAACGGCACCGAAATGTGGCTGCTGGCGCATCCGGACCTTCGCGACACGGCACCTGTGCGCGCTGTCATCGACTTCATCGGCGAGAAAGCCAAGATCGACCGCGACCGGCTGGCCGGGCGCTGAAACAGGGGAACCTCATGGCCATGCGTGGACACCTGCTTGCGGCGGCGCTCTTCATCCTGTTCGGCTTTGCACCCGCCGCCGCCGACGACATCGCCTATGTCGAGGCGAACGGCATCCGCTTTGCCTATGTCGAGGAGGGAAGCGGGCCGCTCGTCCTGCTGCTTCACGGCTATCCCGAGACCGCACGGAGTTGGGCACCGGTGCAGCGCGATCTCGCCGCCGCCGGATATCGCGTCGTTGCGCCTTATATGCGCGGCTACTGGCCGAGCGCGGCGGCCGAGGACGGCGACTACAGCGTGCCGACGCTCGGTGCCGACGTGCTGGCGTTGATCGAGGCGCTTGGCGAGGAGGATGCCGTCATTGTCGGCCACGACTGGGGCGCGGCCGCGGTCTACACGGCGGCGACCGCCGACCCCTCGAAGGTCCGGGCGCTTGTCGCGCTGTCCATTCCCCATCCGCTGGCGATAGCGGGCGATCCCGGCGTGCTGCTCGGCGCGCCGCATTTCATTTACTACCAGTTGCCGTTTGTCCGCTGGTGGGTGTCGCGCAACGACTTCACCCATATCGACCGCATCTATGAAGCATGGTCGCCGACACTCGACGTTTCGAGCGTCGATCTCACCGACATCAAAGCCTCGCTTGCTGAAGGCGGCGTCGACGGGCCGCTCGGCTATTACTGGTCGTTTTTCGGCGGCGATGCCGAAGGCGCGGTACGGGCGACGCCGGAGAGCCAGATCGCGGTTCCGAGCCTGGTCATTGCCGGCGATGCCGATGGCGCGATTGCCGTCGAGCGTTTCGAGGCGGCCGCGCCGGCCTTCACCGGCCCTTATCGCTATGTCGAACTCGCCGATGTCGGCCATTTCCCGCAGATCGAGGCGCCGGATGCGGTCAGCGCCGCCATCCTGGATTTTCTGAGGGCGCCGCAGGCCGCGCCCTGATGGCGTCTGAACGTATTTGAACGGCCAGACGCGCGCTGGCAGACAGGCGTCGACGGCCGTTTCGCGCCATAGTCCCGGTTACGAAATCGCCCTGGAGGAGAAACCCCATGCCATTGACCGCCAACCTCAAGAACCGGCTCGAACTGCCCGTCATCGGTTCGCCGCTCTTCATCGTGTCGGGCCCGGAGCTTGTCATCGCGCAATGCAAGGCGGGCATTGTTGGTTCGTTTCCCGCGCTCAATGCGCGCCCCGCCCATGTGCTGGAAGAATGGATCACGCGGATCAAGAGCGAGCTTGGCGAATATCAGGCCAAGCACCCCGAGAAGAAAGTCGCGCCCTTCGCCGTCAACCAGATCTGTCACGCCTCCAACGACCGGCTGATGCACGACGTCGATATCTGCACCAAACTCGAAGTGCCGGTCATCATCACGAGCCTGCGCCCGCCGGAAGAAATCGTCACCGCCGCGCATTCCTATGGCGGCGTCGTCTTCCACGACGTCATCAACGTCAAGCACGCGAAGAAAGCGGCCGAACAGGGCGTCGACGGGTTGATCCTGGTCTGCGCCGGCGCCGGCGGTCATGCCGGCACGCTGTCGCCCTTCGCGCTGGTGCGCGAGGTCAAGCAGTGGTTCAAGGGCACGGTCATCCTGTCCGGCGCGCTCAGCGACGGCTGGGGCATTGCCGGCGCGCTCGCCATGGGCGCCGACCTCGCCTATCTCGGCACGCGCTTCGTCGCCACCGCAGAAGCCAATGCCGATCAGTCCTACAAGGACCATCTGGTCAAATACGCCGCCGACGACATCGTCTACACCAATCTCTTCACCGGCGTGCATGGCAATTATCTGGCGCCCTCCGTTGCGGCGGCCGGCCTCGACCCGCACAACCTGCCGGAAGCCGACAAGTCGAAGATGAATTTCGGCTCGGGCGGCAACATGAAGCAGAAGGCGTGGAAGGACATCTGGGGTTCGGGCCAGGGCATCGGCCAGATCACCGACGCGCCGCCCGTTGCCGAACTCGTCGACCGCCTGAAGCGCGAATATGTGCAGGCGTGCCGCGAATTCGCCGAACGGATGCCGGCCGAAGCGCTCAACGCCTTGAAGGCGGCGGCAGAATAATCCTTGTGCCGCAGGCACTTTACGCGACGGCGGCGGGAGCGATCCCGCCGCCGCTTTCGTTCAGATGACATAGAGCGTGGCCGCTTCGTGCAGAAAGCCGAGGAGGTAGATGCCGAGCGCGGTAGCGGCGACGGCGGTGAGCATGCGTTCGATGCGATTGGTGCGGGACATCAGATCGTTCCTTTCATGAGGGCGGCGTCTGCCGCATGGGGGTTTTCCGCACGCTGCTCTGCATCGATGCAGCCCAGCGCGGCGAGTGTGGTTCCGACGGCGATATCGAGGGGCGTGTGGGGCTCGTGTCCGAGAAAGGCGACGAGCTTTGCATTGTCGAGCCGGACCGGCTTTTTCCAGAGGTAGCGCATCTCGCGCATCTCGCGGAACGTCTCGACAAAGGGCGAAAGCAGCGTCAGCGCGAACCAGGGCAGCTTTTTCACGGGCGCATCGGAGCGCCGCGCGACGGTCCGAATGACGTCCGCCATCTCGATCCCCTGCTCCAGCCAATGGCCGCCGAAATGGAAGGCCTCGAAGGCGCCGAGATCGTCCGCGCGGGCGAGCAGCCGGGCGGCCGTCTCCGCCATGTCGGGCAGATAGGCCCAGGCATGGCCGACATGGTGCGGTCCCGGATAGGCGACGGAGCGAAGCCTCTTGCCGGGCTTCACCAGGCCTTGTGCGAACCAGTTGTTGCCTGTGTTCGGGCCGCCGAAGAAATCGCCGGCGCGCAGGATCAGCACCTTCACGCCCTCTTCCGAGGCGGCGCGCAGACGGCGCTCCATCTCGACGCGCAGCGCGCCCTTGCGGGTTTTCGGATTTTGCGGCGAGGCCTCGCCCAGCAGCGGAAAGGCGTCGGGCCCGAAATTGTAGACCGTGCCGGGAAAGACGATCCGCGCGCCGGTGGCCTTCGCCGCCGCGATCGTGTTGTCGATCATCGGCACCACGGTGCCGCCCCAGTTGCGGTAGCCGGGCGGGTTGACCGCATGGACCACGATTTCGGCATTGACCGCCGCCGCCTTCACATCGGCCGCGTTCATGGCGTCGCCCTTCACCCAGTCGATGAAGGACATGTCGGCGAATTGCCGGGCCGCCGCCCTGGGCTTGCGGTGCATGGCGCGCACCTGCCAGCCGTGATTGCGGAGCGCCAAGGCCATTTCGCCGCCGAAACCGCCCGTCGCGCCGATGATGAGTGCCGTCGAAGCCATGATCCCGTTCTCCTGTGACCCTGTGTTGACTGGTGGAGAATGGGATATTCATTGACGAATATAAATTGCCAAAATGCGGCTAATCATTATACGTTTTCGTATGACTGATGTTGAACCCGGCTGGGAACTTTACAGGTCTTTTCTCGCGGTCGTGCGGGAGGGAAGCCTTTCGGGCGCCGCCCGGCAGCTCGGCCTGACGCAGCCGACCGTAGGACGCCATGTCGACGCCCTGGAAGCGGCTCTGGGCGTCGGGCTCTTTACCCGCTCGCAAGGCGGTCTCGCACCCACGGAGGGCGCACTGGCGCTGGTGGCCCACGCCGAGGCGATGGCGAGCGCCGCGGAGGCGCTGAGACGGGCTGCCTCCGGCGAGGCCGAGGACGACAGCGGCACGGTCAGGATTACCGCCAGCGAGATCATCGGCACGCAGGTCCTCCCGGCCATGCTGACCCGTTTCCGTGAGAAGCACCCGCGCATCGCCATCGAGATGGTGCTCTCGAACCGCACCGACGACCTGATCCGCCGTGACGCCGACATCGCGGTGCGCATGATCCGGCCGACGCAGACGGCGTTGATCGCCCGCAAGACGGGCGTGGTGCAGCTCGGGCTTCATGCCCATCGCCGGTATGTCGAGGCACATGGCGCGCCGGCGACGCTGGACGAGCTCGGACAGCATCCCGTCATCGGCTTCGACCGCGAACCCTCGGTGCGGCGCCTGAAGGAACTGGGCCTGACGCTGACCCGCGATCTCTTCCTGTTTCGTGCCGACAGCGACGTGGCGCAGTTCATGGCGCTTTCGGCCGGTTTCGGCCTTGGCATGTGTCAATACGGCCTTGCGGCGCGAAACCCCGATCTCGTGCCCGTCATGCCCGGCCTCGTCAGCTTCGATCTCGATATCTGGATCGCCATGCATGAAGACCTCAAGACCAGCCGCCGGATGCGGCTGATGTTCGATCATCTGGCCGAGGAAATGACCGCCTATGTCCGGGAGAGCGAGGCGGCCGGGAAAAAGGCGCGCGGCGCCTGACGGCCGCGCTCGCCACCCCCGCCCGCCCCTGCTATATCGTTCGGCAATCCGCCCTTCCCCGACGTTTCGAGGACCGAACCGATGTCGAAAGCCGCCGAAGCCGCCCCCTCCGCGACGGGCGAGAAGCCCAATCCGCCACTCGCCTCCTTTAACTGGCAGGACCCGCTGCTGCTCGATGAGCAACTGACGGAGGAAGAGCGGCTGGTGCGCGACAGCGCCCGCGCCTATGCGCAGGAAAAGCTGATGCCGCGCGTCAAGGAGGCGAACCGGCACGAGATTTTCCATCGCGAGATCATGAACGAGATGGGTGCGCAAGGGCTGCTCGGGCCGACGCTGCCGGAGAAATACGGCTGCGCCGGCCTCTCCTATGTCTGCTACGGGCTGGTGGCGCGCGAAATCGAGCGCGTCGATAGCGGCTACCGCTCGGCGATGAGCGTGCAATCCTCGCTCGTCATGCACCCGATCCATGCCTATGGCACCGAAGCGCAGCGCGAAAAATACCTGCCGAAGCTCGCCAGCGGCGAGTGGGTCGGCTGTTTCGGCCTCACCGAACCAGATCACGGCTCCGATCCGGGCTCGATGAAGACGCGGGCCAGGAAGGCCGATGGCGGCTATGTGCTTAACGGCGCCAAGATGTGGATCACCAATTCGCCGATCGCCGACCTCGCGGTCGTCTGGGCGAAGACCGAGGACGATACGATCCGCGGTTTCGTCGTCGAACGCGGCTTCAAAGGCTTCGAGACGCCGAAGATCGAAGGCAAATTCTCGCTTCGCGCCTCGATCACCGGCGAGATTTCATTGCAGGACGTGTTCGTGCCGGAAGAAAACCT
>NZ_JBBECC010000067.1:0-5563 GCF_040882025.1 Parvibaculum sp.
CGGCCGCCTTTGATGTCGAAGGCGAGGCTTGCGTCGACGCGGGGGCGCGCATAGCGGCGCTCGGATGCGAGTTCGGCGAGCGCCGAGGCGACATCGAGCGCGGCGAGCGCGGCGGCCGCATGCGAAAGCGCCGGGGCTTCGGCCAGAACGGCGGCGGCGAGTTCCTCGAACAATTGCAGTTCGATTTCGAGCGCGCGGCCGGCCGCTTCGGCGATGCGGCTGGCGAGGCCCGCAAGCTCGGGCGTCGTGAAGCGCATTGCGTTCGCCATGGTCTGGCGGTGGATATAGCTCTCCGACAGCGGCGGGGCGACCAGCTTTTCGCCGTGGCGCGGCGGCACCTCGATGTAATAGCCAAGCACATTGTTGTGGCGGATCTTCAGCGCGGCAATGCCGGTTTCGCCGGCATATTTCGTCTGCAGGCCGGCGATCAACCGCCGCGCGTCGTCGCGGAGCGCGCGGGTTTCGTCGAGCGCCCGGTCGTGGCCTCTGGCGATGAAGCCGCCATCGCGGGCCATGAGCGGCAGCTCTTCGGCCAGCGCGGCGGCGAGACGCGCTTTCAAATTTGCGGCGACACCGCGCAGGGCTTGCGCGGCGGCAACGATTTCATCGGGCAGCGGTGCAAGCCTCGGCGGCGCGGCGTCGAGCCCGGCCGCCAGGGCATGGGCGGCGGCGAGACCGCCCGCAATGGCGGCGAGATCGCGCGGGCCACCGCGGCCGAGCGACAGGCGCGAAAGCGCGCGCGCAATATCAGGCGCCGATTTGAGGTTCACGCGCATGTCGCGCCGAAGATCGCGGCTGTCGACAAACCACTCGACCGCATCGAGGCGGGCGGCGATCGACGCCGGATCGGTCAGGGGCGCGGCGAGCCGGCTGCCAAGCTCGCGGGCGCCCGCACCCGTCACCGTGCGGTCGATCACGGCGAGCAGCGAGCCGGCGCTCTCGCCCTGCAGCGTTTTCACCAGTTCGAGATTGGCGCGGGTCGCGGCGTCGATCGACATGGCATCGGTGGCGGCGACGCGGCGCGGCGCCGAGAGCGCCGGCATGCGGCCGACCTGGGTCAGTTCGACATAGCCGAGCAGCGCGCCCATGGCGCCGCGTTCGGCGCGGGTGAAAGCGCCGAAGGCATCAAGGGCGGCGACGCCGAGATGGGCCTTCAGACGGCGTTCGGCGGCGGCGCTGTCGAAGCGGGCGACGGGCAGCGCCGTCAGCGCCGCGCCGGCCTGCGCGACGGCGGCCTCGCTCTCCATGCCTTCGGGGATGAGCAATTCGCCGGGCGAAAGCCGCGCCAGCTCGGCGGCAAGGGCCGCCGGCGGCAATGCCATCACCTCGAAACGGCCGGTCGAGACATCGACCCAGGCGAGACCCAGCATGGCCTCGGCGCCGGTGCGGGCGAGGGCGGCGAGATAGTTGTGGGCGCGGGCATCAAGCAGCGTGTCCTCGGTCAAGGTGCCCGGCGTCACGAGCCGCGTGACGGCGCGGGCGACCACCGACTTGGCGCCGCGCTTTTTCGCTTCCGCCGGGTCCTCGACCTGTTCGCAGACCGCGACCTTGAAGCCCTTGCGGATCAGGCGTTCGAGATAGGCCTCGTGGCTGTGTACGGGCACGCCGCACATCGGGATGTCCTCGCCCCGGTGCTTGCCGCGCTTCGTCAGCGCGATGTCGAGCGCTTCCGATGCGGCGACCGCATCGTCGAAGAAGAGTTCGTAGAAGTCGCCCATCCGGTAGAACAGCAGCGCGCCCGGATGGCCCGCCTTGATCTCCAGATATTGCGCCATCATTGGTGTCGCCTCCGGCGAGGGGGGAGTCGCGTCGGGCGGGACCGCTGCGGAAGGCGCGGGGTTTTCCGGCATGAGGGTTCGGGGAGCGGGCTCTGACATGGGGCCAGAGAGTAGTGCCGGCACCACCCGCAGGAAAGGGGCGGCGGGGTCGAAAATCGGGCAGAATCAACGGCGGCGGCTTGTTATTGACGGATCGCCAGCCTACAAAGCGGCTTCCGGGGCAGGCCCCGGAGGGGCGGGCTTCCGACGGGTATTCCGGCGATTGCGCGTCTCCAGCCGAAAATCCGGATGTCCGATCGCATGAGCAAGAAAAAACGGCGACAGTTTACCGACGAGGAAGCGCTCCTCTTCCACTCCCAGGGCAAGCCCGGGAAACTCGAAATCAACGCCACGAAGCCGATGGCGACGCAGCGGGACCTGTCGCTGGCCTACAGCCCCGGCGTCGCGGCGCCGGTGCGCGCCATTGCCGAAAACCCCGACGCTGCCTACGACTACACCTCGAAGGGCAATTTCGTCGCCGTGATCTCCAACGGCACGGCGATCCTGGGGCTCGGCGATCTCGGCGCGCTCGCCTCCAAGCCCGTGATGGAGGGCAAGGCCGTTCTCTTCAAGCGCTTTGCCGATGTCGATTCGATCGATCTCGAAGTCGATACCAGGGACGTCGACGCCTTCGTCAATTCGGTGCGGTATCTGGGCCCCTCCTTCGGCGGCATCAACCTCGAGGACATTTGCGCGCCCGACTGCTTCATCATCGAAAGCCGGTTGCGCGAGATGATGGACATTCCGGTGTTCCATGACGACCAGCACGGCACCGCGATCATCACGGCGGCAGGGCTCATCAATGCGCTCTTCCTGACCGGCCGCGACATCAAGGACGCGAAACTCGTCGTCAACGGCGCAGGCTCCGCCGGCATCGCCTGCCTCGAACTCATCAAGGCGATGGGCCTGCCGCATGACAACGCGATCCTGTGCGACACCAAGGGCGTCATCTACAAGGGCCGTACCGAGGGCATGAACCAGTGGAAGTCGGCGCATGCGTCGGCGACCGATGCGCGGACGCTCGAAGAGGCGATGGTGGGCTGCGACGTGTTCCTCGGTCTTTCGGCCAAGGGCGCGATCAACCAGAAGATGGTCGCCTCGATGGCGGCGAAGCCGATCATCTTCGCGATGGCCAATCCCGATCCCGAGATCACGCCGGAAGAAGTGCTGCAGGTGCGCGATGACGCGATCATCGCCACAGGCCGGTCGGACTATCCGAACCAGGTCAACAATGTGCTGGGCTTTCCCTATATCTTTCGCGGGGCGCTCGACGTGCGCGCCAGCGCGATCAACGAGGACATGAAGATCGCCTGCGCGCAGGCGCTGGCAAAGCTCGCGCGCGAGGATGTGCCCGACGAAGTGGCCGCCGCCTATCAGGACGAACGCCCGCGCTTCGGGCCCGGCTATATCATTCCGGTGCCGTTCGACCCCAGGCTCATCCGTGAAATTCCACCGGCGGTCGCGAAAGCGGCGATGGATTCGGGCGTCGCGCGGCTGCCGATCGTCGACATGGAAGCCTACAAGAACCGGCTTTCGGCGCGCCTCAACCCGACGGCCGGCACGCTGCAAGTCATCATGGACAAGGTCCGGCGCGATCCGAAGCGCGTCGTCTTCGCCGAGGGCGAGGAAGAACGCGTCATCCGCGCCGCGCTCGCCTTCCGCGACAACGGGCTCGGCGTGCCGATCCTGGTCGGCCGCGAGGAGCAGATTCGCGACACGCTCGGCCAGATGGGGCTCGACCGCAACACCGACCTCGACATCCGCAACGCGCGCACGTCGGAGAAGGTCACGGAGTATGCCGACTTTCTCTACAACAAGCTGCAACGGCACGGCTTTCTCTATCGCGACTGCCACCGGCTCACCAGCAACGACCGCAACATATTCTCGGCGCTGATGCTGGAACGGGGCGACGCCGATGCAATGGTGACCGGCGTCACGCGCACCTATTCGGTGGCGCTTGAAGACGTGCGCCGCGTGATCGATGCGGTGGACGGACGCAAGCCCATCGGCGTGACGCTGGTGGTGGCGGGCGGACGCACCGTGCTTGTCGCCGACACCAATGTCCACGAAATGCCGACGGCGCAGGAGCTTGCCGATATCGCGACGCAAGCCGCCGAAGTCGCGCGGCGGCTCGGCTATGAACCACGCGTGGCACTGCTCGCCAATTCGAGCTTCGGCACGCATACGCATGAACGGCCAGCAACCGTGCGCGACGCGGTGCGCATTCTCGATACGCGCAATGCCGATTTCGAGTATGACGGCGAGATGGCGGCCGATGTGGCGCTCAACCGCGAGACGATGGCGCTTTATCCGTTCTGCCGACTTTCCGACACGGCCAATGTGCTGATCATGCCGGCGATCCATGCCGCGTCGATCTCGACCAAGCTGTTGCGCGTGCTCGGCGGTTCGACGCTGATCGGGCCGCTGCTTGTCGGCCTCGAAAAGCCGGTGCAGATCGTGCCGATGACGGCGAATGTCTCCGACCTCGTCAACATGGCGGCGCTGGCGGCCTATAATCTCGACAGATAGGTCGCGTCAGCTCTTGCCGCCGGAGGCGCCGGTGCCGAACTTCGAGAGATAGCGGTCGGAAATCTGCGCCACGGGAAAAAGGATCAGCACATCCGTGGTGCCGAACTGCCTGTCGACCACCGCACCCTCGCCGATATAGCAGCCGGCCCTGAGATAGCCCTTGATCATCGGCGGCAGCGCGCGCAGCGCTTCGCGCGGATCGACCTCTTCCTTCGCGATGCGATTCATTTCCTCGTAGCATGCGGGCAGCGCGCGGACGCGCCAGTCTTCCGGTGCGGCGTGGAAGTGATGCAGGTAGGAAAGCGGCGCGGCAAGCGCTTCCGGGTCGGTGCCCTCGAAACTCGCGCAGCCGAACATCACATCGAGATTGTGCGCGGTCACATAATGCATGATGCCGTGCCAGAGCAATTCGACGGTCGGCTTGGTGCGGTAGGGCTTCAGCACGCAGGAACGGCCGAGCTCGAGGAAATTGAGATCGGCATGGCGCGCAAGCAAGGGCGCGATGTCGTATTCGCCGGCGGTGTAGAAACCGCCGTGGCGTTCGGCGACTTCCTGGCGCAGCAGGCGGTAGCAGCCGACGACTTTCTTCAGGCTTTCGGGATCCTCGGGCGGCAGTTCGTCATCCTCGCCCGGCACCAATGCGTGATCGAGCACCAGCAGGTGATCGCAAATCTCGTCGAAGCGGTCGGCGTCGCGCTTGCGGGCGCGCGTTTCGGCATCGGGGATCGCCGACATTTCCTCGTAGAAGACGCGATAGCGGATTGCCTGGGCGGCGTCGATCTCGTGCGGCGAGGAGGCGAGACGGACTTCGAGATCGCCCCTGCGGCCATAACTTTCAGCGGCCTCGGCGGGACGGGCAAGCGTCGAGGCGAGCGCCGCCTCGCTTCCGTCCGTCTTTGTCGTCGGCATTAATTCGAACCCCAAACCAGATCTTCTTACACCGCAGGAATGCGGACATATCGCGAGCGTCCGCTGCGCCATGCCGCCGGTTCAGCCCCCCGAGCCCGGGCTTCCCGTGATCGCGCCTCATACTTTCATCATCGCCGCCCGATGCCAAGCAAGGCGTCCGGCTGCTTGTCGCAGCAGAAGACGACAGAAAAATGTCGGCCTTACGCCGTTGTTTTTGCTTCTGTTTTCCTGCGGTGTCCCATGACCAGCAGAATCAGCAGGATGGCCGGCACGCCCATCAGCGCGGTCGAGATGAAGAAGGGCACATA
>NZ_JBBECC010000068.1:0-1740 GCF_040882025.1 Parvibaculum sp.
GAAGGCCTGCTGGAATTCACCCAGCTCCAGGTCATCAACATGGCCAAATGAACGGGTGAGGCGCGGTTTGCGGAACGCAAACGGAAAGGTCCGGTGGACCTTTCCGAGCGCCGAACGCCCGGAGCGATAGCGAAGGGCAGGGTAGCGAACCAATCTCCGCCTCAATTCACTCAGTCCTTAGGAAAACACGAGGGTCATTCCATCATGTCGAAACTTGAAGGCCGTTGCCTCTGTGGTCAGTTTTCCTATGCGAGCGATGCCGCACCGCTCGCAACCGTCATCTGCCATTGCAGGAACTGCCAGCGTCAGGGCGGTGCCGCGTTTTCGCTCAATGTCGTTCTGCCGGCGGCCTCTCTGGCCACCAGCGGCGAGCTCAAGACCTACCTGGATCGCGCCGACAGCGGCAACACCGTCGAGCGCCAGTTCTGTGCGACCTGCGGCTCGCCGATCTTCTCGATGCTTTCGGCCAACAAGGCCATCGCCATCGTCAAGGCCGGCACGCTTGACGACACCTCGGCTTTGAAGCCGGCATCGGAAGTCTGGTGCGACAGCGCGCAGAGCTGGGTGCCGCCGATGGTCGCCGAGGCGCGCTTCCCGAAGAACCCGGGCTGAAAGGGCTTTGACCGCTCACCTTGCGGCGGCAGTGTCGCGGCAGAACGCAGGAATGAATCCCGAATGACCGATCATGTAAAAGGCAAGACCATTGTCGTCACCGGCGCCGCCGGCGGGTTTGGACGCCTGGTAAGCCAGAAGGCCGCCGCCCGCGGCGCCAATGTCGTTTGCGGCGATGTAAACGAAGAAGGACTTGCCGAAACGGTGAAGCTTGTCACGAGCGCCGGCGGCAAGGCGTCCGGCAAGCTGACGGATGTCACCGACCTTGCGGCCATGACGGCGCTTGTCGCGCAGGCGGTCGCGGCGCATGGCGCCATCGACGTGATGATCAACAATGCCGGCATCATGCCGCTCGCTTTCTTTGCCGATCACGAAGCCGCAAGCGCGGCCTGGAGCAAATGCATCGACATCAACATCAAGGGCGTCATGAACGGCATCATCGCCGCTTACGACCCGATGATCGCCCAAGGCCGCGGCCATGTGATCAACATCTCCTCGATCTACGGAAATTTTCCGGTCGTCGGCGCGGCGGTCTATGGCGCCACGAAATCCGCCGTGAATTTCCTTTCCGAGTCGCTCCGCGTCGAAGCGGCCGGCAAGATCAAGGTCACGATCATCAAACCGACCGGCGTGCCGGCCACCGGCCTTGGCGGCGCGATCGTCAATCCCGAAGCCGTTGTCGGCATCCTCGGACAGAACACCGCCGCCTATATCGGTTCGATGACGGCCATCATGGAAGGCCAGGTGCAGGATGCGCGCGTCGATCCGGACAGCACCGCCTATGCCGTTCTCGATCCGGCTTACATCGCCGATGCGGTAATCACGGCAATCGATCAGCCCTGGGGCGTCTCCCTCGGCGACATCACCATCCGCGCCGCCGGCGACGCCTATATCCTCTGAGCCGCTGGCCGGGACCATATCCAGCTTCCGCCGATCGCAGCTACTTCAGGTTTGAGAGAATAATCTCCATCATCCTGTCTTTCTCCGTACGAAAACTGTCGAGGAAGCTCGGCGAGACGTTGGTGAGCGCGTCGTGCTTCACGCTCCAGGCGGTCATCTCAAGGATGATCGGCAGGAAGTCGCGTCCCTTCTCCGTGAGGCTGTAGATCGTTTTCGACCGGTTGGCGG
>NZ_JBBECC010000068.1:1750-5543 GCF_040882025.1 Parvibaculum sp.
GGGTTTGTTGCGGGGGCCCACCCTGCCCACCGAAGCGAAGCGCCAGCTTCGCGAAGGCGAGTCGCAGCGCCGCTTGCCGCTTGAGCCCCGGCACCGCCTCCGGCGCAATCGCAGGCGCCAAGGCGCAAGCGTGTTGCTCGTGATGAGATAACTTCCTGTGTTTAATCAGGTAGGAAGAAACGCGTTGGTCTTCCAAGCCTTAAGCATGCAATTGCATCATGCCTCTTACGGCGAGAATGACCTCACTAAACGATTGCTCAGCGACAAAATCCGGAGCGACCGCTTTTGCTTCATTTTGAAGTTCTTTCTCCCGTTCGACGTCGTCTGGTGTCCAATGTGTAATACGGACCAGGCGCTCATAGCTGCCAGGCTCATGGATTGTTCCGTACTTAGCCCAGATTGCCAGTACACCTGCTCGTTTCGCCATGAGGACGTCGCGCGTTAAGCTGTCGCCGATATATGCCGTTAAACGAGGCGACACACCCTCGCGCGCGCAAATTTCCAAAAGCACATCAACATTTGGCTTTCGTTGATGATGCGAAAGTTCCACAACTCGATCCATCGGGAACTCTTTCATTTTGTCCCACGAGCCGGAAGTTCTTGGGTGTGCGGAATCTGGACGCTCTCGACAGTAGATGTGTGAGAAATATTTTGTGAGATCGAGTCGTGTAAGTCGATCGATGGTCGCGTAGAGCTTGCTCTCGGTATGCGCGACCAATGACACACCTTCCGAGTTGAGGGCATCTAAAGTTTCACGAACGCCCGGATAGAGTTGAAGGCTATTTTTACGCACGGCATTGAATGCGTATAGAGCTCGGTCCAAAATTTTTAGAGTCTCGGCTGCCGATCGATTTGGAAAGGCTTTTTTGATGGTTTCTGTTTCCAGCAAGGCAAATGGATGCTCTGAATCATGGTGTCGACGATGAACCTCGCGAAAATCGTCAAGCAATTTCTCGTGATCGCATTGGGTGATTGCGACGATTTCGTCGGTCATCGCGTAAAAGGCGTTCACAAAATAGCCCACCCAATCATAGAGGGTGTTGTCGAGATCACATATTAGAAGACGTTTGGTCACCGGCAATGTCCCTATCGTCTCATTGGTTTTCTTGATGTGTCGAAGGCACACTCAACAACCGAATGATTTCTTCGGTCAGCTCATCTCGTCGATCAGGTGCACTCAATGTGTTCTGGTTTGCGTTCTGATCCGTAGCGGTGCGTACGTTTGACCATTGAGTCCAGTTTGTTGAGACGAAAAAAATCAACGCAGAGATGATCAAGAAAGTAAGAGTGGTCGTATAGAATCTTCGTATTTTCTGCTCTGCCGATGTTTCAGTGCCGGGTTTGTATTCATATCGTTCACCATTCTTGTCGACGCTCGCGTCAGTATTTCGACTGTAGTGAGAAATCGCCTGTGTCATCCCCTTTTCAAGATCAAAAATCTTTTTGAGATAATTTTGTTCGAAATCCTCGCCGAAGGTGACCGCTCCTCTCAGCATTCGATGGTAGACATTGAGGTCGAGTTCTCGAACCGCCAATAACGCAAGGAAGGCAGCTACATTCAACAACACGGCAACGTGGAAGCTAATCGGAACCGAACATATAAAAAGAGTAAGGGAAAAGTCTTCGTCCCGGCTCAATGCGACGACGGCGACACCCAAAGCGGCAGCAACGAAAGTCAGGCCAAGCTGTCTTGATTTGACCGACATCTCGTTGAAGTGCATTTGTGTATCGACAGCTTTTTTCCAGATTTCGATATACCGATCATGTTCGCTCGACATCTTTCAGTGCCCCCGTTGGCCGGTGTTCGTTTTTCCTACTTGATCAAAAGCACTTCTACGTCTGTGCTGCATAAATGCGCTCACTGGAAAATCGCGTGAATGAAACGCCATGGGCATCTTCCAGTTCAGCAGGTCAGATTCGGTCGCTTGTCAGGGCAATGTGCTGGCGCCTGCGGAGGTTGGTTTACCTTGAAATCTTATGCCTGATAAAATTCCGGACAAGACCTAATCCTGATCTGTTTTCTACCGATAATTTTCTTTGCCGCGCGCGAGCATGGCATCCGGCCCCAGTCCGGGGATAAGTCCGCCTTATCCCCACCCGCCAACACGCCCACCCCGGGGATAAATTATTTTCAATCCCCGCCACCCGATCCCGAATCGCCCGGCGCGAAATCCGCACCCGCCCGAAACCGGGGATAAGTTTCTTGATCGTCCGTACACGAATGAAAATTTCCACCGTTTGTGACAGTTTTATGACAGTTTCGTGACAGAGGGGGGGTCGGCTGTGTTTTCGCAGCCTGCAGCGCTGTGTCGCCGCTGCGGGATAAAGCGGACTTATCCCCGCCCGACGCCGTCGAGCACCAGCCGCGTGTGAATGTCGATCAGCGCCGCATGGCCGATGCGGCCCTTCGGCTCGTACCATGTGCAGATGCCGGTCAGCATGGCGAGGATCGCGTAAGCCGTCACCCGCACATCGCCGATCGCGAATAGGCCCTGCGCCGCGCCCTCTTCGAGAATGACGCAGAGCCGGTCCTCATATTGCCGCCTGAGCGCTACGATCGTCGCGCGATTATCGGCATCGAGGCTGCGGATTTCCGACGAGCCGATAAAGACTTCGCGTTTGCGTTCAATATGATAGCTGAGATGGAAGGCGGTGAAGGCCTCGAGCCGCGCCCGCGGATCGGCGAGCCCTGCAAGCGCCGCGTCGGCGCGTTCCAGGAGCGCCGTCATGTGGTCGTGAATGAGGACGAACAGCAGCTCCTGCTTGGTCCTGATATGGTTGTAGAGCGATCCGGGCTGCAGCCCGACACGGGCGGCAAGCTCCCTCAGGCTCATCGCCTCATAGCCATGGGCATGGATCAGGTCGAGCCCGGCCTCGCGGATCGCGGCCAGCGTTTTCGGCCCGGAGGAGCCGGCGGTCCTGCTCATTTTCGGCCCTTTCCGGCCATTTTTGCCTCTTGCTCGCCGCTGGAAACAAACGTATGATCGTTTTTATATCCTGACAGGGAAAATGTCCATGGGCCACAATGATTACCCCTCGCTCGATTTCGATCTCGGCGAAACCGCCGACATGATCCGCGCCACGGTGCGGTCCTTCGCGGCCGACCGCATCGCGCCCCGCGCCGCCGAAATCGACGCCACCAACACATTCCCGCGCGATCTCTGGCCGGAAATGGGCGCGCTCGGCCTCTTGGGCATCACGGTGGAAGAAGCCTTCGGCGGCGCCGGCCTCGGCTATCTCGAACATGTCGTGGCAATGGAAGAGATCAGCCGTGCCTCGGCCAGTGTCGGTCTCTCCTATGGCGCCCATTCCAATCTCTGCGTCAACCAGCTCCGCCGTTGCGGCACCGATGCACAGAAAAACAAGTATCTGCCGAAGCTTGTCAGTGGCGAGCATGTCGGCGCGCTGGCGATGTCCGAGCCCGGCGCCGGTTCCGATGTCGTCTCGATGCGCCTGAAAGCGGAAAAGAAGGGCGACCGCTACGTGCTGAACGGCACCAAGATGTGGATCACCAACGGGCCCGACGCGGAAGTGCTTGTGGTCTATGCGAAAACCGACCCCGCCGCAGGCCCCAAAGGCATCACCCCCTTCATCATCGAGAAGGGCTTCAAGGGTTTCCACGCGGCGCAAAAGCTCGACAAGCTCGGCATGCGCGGTTCCAACACGGCGGAGCTCGTTTTCGAGGATTGCGAAGTACCGGCCGAAAACGTGCTCGGCAAGCTCAACGAAGGCGTCAAGGTGCTGATGTCGGGCCTCGATTACGAGCGCGCGGTGCTGGCCGCCGGGCCCTTGG
>NZ_JBBECC010000069.1:0-8992 GCF_040882025.1 Parvibaculum sp.
AGCAGCTGACTCTTAATCAGCGGGTCCCAGGTTCGAGTCCTGGTGCGCCCACCAAATTCCTCCTCTCTCCAGAGCAGCAAGAGGCCGAATCGCCGGTATTGGCGGACGAAAGGCATTTTTGCTTAAATCGGATGTTCGCGTCCGGACCCGATGGTTGGTCATGGCGGACGGGAAGGGAGAGGCGATTTGAAGCCGATATCCTATCTCGCGGCGCCCTTGTGGGCGGTGCTGTTGGCGAGCGGAGCGAAGTCCTTTCGGGCCAACCCGCTACTCGGTAGCGCGTGGCTCAACCGTCACGGTCTGCACATGGCGCGTGTGCGGCTGGCGGGACATATGGCGAAAAAGCGCCGGGCGCGGCTGGCCGCGTTTGTCGATGCCGATGACATTGCCGACTATGCCCGTGACGGGTTTGTTCTGCGGCACAATTTCCTGCCGCCGGCGCTTTTCGACGAAATCAGACGAGATCTTGAGTCGCATCCATTGCGCTCGTGGGAGCGTCGCGAGGGTGCGACCGTCACGCGGCGCGCCAGCCTCGACCGGCCGGATGTCGACGGGCGTCCGGCGCTCACCGCCTTTCTGGACGACAAGCGTCTCTTCGATCTCATGCGCTATGTGGCCGGTTGCGGTGGCGAGCCCCTGACGCATGTTCAGACCGTCATCGCAGAGCCCGATCCATCGCGGCCCGACCCGCAAAATACGCTCCACATGGATACGTTTCACTCGACGGCGAAGGCATGGCTCTATCTTCAGGATGTGGGTCCGGAAGACGGGCCGCTGCTCTACGTTCCCGGTTCCCATCTGATAACGCCCGGGCGCCTCGAATGGGAGCACGATCTCAGCATGCGCGCCGCGCGGGACCCCGATCCGGAGATTGCCGCGGGATCGTTCCGGATCGACCGCGACACGGTCGCCCGGCTCGGCTACCGCGAACCTTTGGCGATGACGGTTCCGGCCAACACGCTGGTTGTGGCCGACACACACGGCTTCCATGCGCGATGCGCCAGCGCTCGGCCGACGTGCCGGTCGGAAATCTATGCGTCGCTGCGGCGCAATCCGTTCCTGCCGGTCACGGGCATGCATCTTCATACGATGCCTGGAATTCGGGGCAAGCTGAGTACAAGGCAGGCGCAGATAGACGGTCTGCTGGAGCGGTTTGGCATTCGCGGGCCGTGGAAAGACGTGCCCGCGAAACGTCTTGTGGATCCGCCATCGATCTGATGCGCTAGCGGCAGGTCGGCGTTTCGCCCGCGAGCCTTGCCCAGTTCTTCTCCCAGCCGTCATGATGGCCCAGGCCGGGCAGGACGCGCAAAGCGCTGCAGCGCGCATCCGGCATGCGCGCCATGTAAGCCTTGCCGATTACGGACGGCACGATCTTGTCGTCTTCGCCGGCAAGATGGAGCTGCGGCAAGCCGGCAAGCGTTTCCGCCATATCCGCCGGGTTCAATGAATGGGCTAGCCGCGTCACGCCGTGATGGTGCGTGAAGGCGTCCGTGTCGAGCGGCGCTGCGACTGTTTTCAACCACGCCACATCATTGCGCCGCGCGGCCGCAAGGACTGCCACGGCGCCACCTCCCGAAAAGCCGACAAGGCCGAGCCATTGCGCGCCGGCCTGTCTCTTGAGTATGTCCAGTGCTTCGCCGGTCGCCGCTACAACCTCCTCGCCGTAGCGATGGCTCGTCCATAGTGCCGCACGACAATTGCGCTGGTGGGCCTTTCCTGTGAACTGGCAGGGACGGGCGAGATAAGCAACCGCCGGAGCGCTGTCCGCCAGCGCAAGCTTGAGCGCCGTAGGCGTGACGGGCGTCGGGTCCGGTGAGATTTCATCGACCCGCGTCAGGGCGAGGCCGTCGCCCTCGATATAGACCACCAGCAGCTTATGCGAACCGCTGATGCGGCTCAGGCTGTAGAGGTCGAAGCGCTGTGTCTGCAGATAGGCGGGAACCATGTTGCCGGTCGCCAGCGCTTCGGCATTTGCCTTGCGGTCGGCCGGCGCCGGTACACCGCAGGCGGCAAGGCCCAACAGAATTGACAGGAACCAGGGAAGGCTGCGTCTTGGCATGGGGTTCCGAGCCAACAAGAAAACACCGCCTCAGAGTGACCCGAAGCGGTGCTTTTCGATAGCGAAGATATTCATCCGCGTTTTGCGGTTTTCTCTACTGCGCGGCGGACTGCCGACGGCTTTGTTTTTGACCGCCTTGCGGCCGGCCACGGCCGGCGCCGGGTTTTCCGAAGCGGCGGGGTTTGCCCGGCTGCTGGCGGGGGCCGCGCGGACCGTTACGGGCCGGGCGGTTGTCCGAAGGCTCATTCATCGGCACAGCGACCTGATCTCCGAGCCATTCGGTGGTTGCAATAACGGTAAGCGGCCGTTTGGTCAGCTTTTCGATGCTCCTCAGATGCGAACGCTCGGAAGAATCACAGAAGGAGATCGCGATGCCGCTCTTGCCGGCGCGCGCGGTGCGGCCGATGCGGTGAACATAGCTTTCAGGCTCGTTCGGCAATTCGTAGTTGATGACATGCGTGATGCCGGTGACGTCGATGCCGCGTGCGGCAATATCGGTTGCGACGAGCACGCGAGCTCTGCCATTGCGGAACTGTTCGAGTGCGCGCTGCCGGGCACCCTGCGATTTGTTGCCGTGAATGGCTTCCGCGGCGATGCCTGTCTTTTCAAGCTGTTCGCTGACGCGGTTGGCGCAATGCTTGGTGCGCGTAAAAACGATAACGCGGCTCAGTTCGTTGTCGTCCAAAAGCTTCGTCAGCAGTTCGCGCTTGCGCTTGCCGTCGACATGCAACACGCGCTGGTCGACCTTGTCGACGGTGATGATTTCGGGCCGTACTTCGACACGGACCGGATCATTGAGGATTTCAGCTGCCAGATGCTCGATATTCGATGGCATCGTGGCCGAGAAGAGCAGCGACTGGCGCGTCTTCGGCAGTACCGCGACGATCTTCTTGACGTCGTGGATGAAGCCCATGTCGAGCATGCGGTCGGCTTCGTCCAACACCAGAACGGAAGCCTGACGAAGATCGGCATGGCGCTGGTTCATCAGGTCGAGCAGACGGCCCGGTGTCGCAACGAGAATGTCGACGCCGCCGGCCAGCGCCTTCACCTGACGGAACTGGTTGACGCCACCGAAAATGACGGTGTGGCGGAGCTTCAGGTTGCGGCCATAGGTCTCGATGCTTTGGCCGATCTGAATGGCCAGCTCGCGCGTTGGCGCAAGAATGACGACGCGGGCGCCTTTTTGCGGGCGCTTCGCCTGCGGGTCGAGACGCTGCAGAATCGGCAGCACGAAGGCCGCCGTCTTGCCGGTGCCGGTCTGGGCGAGGCCCAGAAGATCGCGGCCCTGAAGGAGCGCCGGAATGGATTGGGCCTGAATGGGGGTGGGAGTGGTGTAGTTTTGCGCTTCAAGAGCGCGGCAGAGCGGCTCGGCAACGCCGAGATCCGCGAAGGTCTTCGTGGTCATAAGTTACAATCTCACAAGTCAAACGTCGTGCGCCGGCCATTATGGCCGTCGCTTCACGCGGGGTCTTGCCGCGTTCCAACGCGCTTGGAATCGAGGAAAGGGTCTGCTGCTTCGGGGTTAGGCGATGCCGGAAAGGCAGCGCAGAGCGCGCACACGAAGGCAGATAGCCGCTAATTGGGCCATTCGGTCCCCGAAGTCAAGGAGGAAAGGGTTCGTGAAACCTTAATGGAGCATAGCGGGACGGATTGTCGCGGGCAGCATGAGTGGGCATGATCGCGGCTGTCCTGCAGCCCAAGCGGAAGATTCGATGATTACAGCTTATGTTCCCATCAACGGCGCGCTGACCCCTATCTCGGTCGAAGCAAGCGGGATTATTCCGGCTGAAGCGGTATGGATCGACCTTCTGCAGCCAACGGATGAAGAACTGGCCTTCATCGACGTGAAGCTCAATCTCGATGTCCCAACCGAAGAGGACATGCAGGAGATCGAGGTGTCGAGCCGGCTCTATCTCGAGGACGACGTCGTCTATATGACGGCGGCAATGGTGACGCAGGCGGACACGCCGAGGTCACAAGTCGTGCCCGTTACCTTCGTGTTGGCGGGCCATCGGTTGCTGACGCTGCGCTATGCAGAGCCGACCCCCTTTCGTCACTATGCCTCCGAGGCGCGGCGTCACAGCGTGCCCTGCGCAACCGGCGAGGAGGTTCTGGCGGGATTGCTCGATGCCATCGTCGATCGTGTTGCCGATATTCTGGAGCGCGTCCAATCTGACATCGACACGCTGTCGGGTGAGGTTTTTCCGCATGCGGGCGGGAAGGCCAAGCGCAACTACGACGAAATTCTGCGTCGCATCGGCCGCAGCCATGCATTGACCTCGCAGGTTCGGGAAAGCCTCGTCAGTTTCGGGCGGCTGGTCAGCTTCATCGCGCGACCCGCCACGGAAAAGCGACCGAAAGCAACCGAGCGCTCCTTCAAGACGATTACACGCGATCTGGCCGCGCTCAGCGATCATGCGAGTTTCATCGCCAACAATACCAGTTTCATCCTCAACGCGACGCTCGGCCTCATCAACAACGAGCAGAGCGGTATCATCAAGATTTTCTCGGTCGCCGCCGTCGTTTTCCTGCCGCCGACGCTGATTGCCAGTATCTACGGCATGAATTTCGAGTTCATGCCGGAGCTTGCCTGGCCTTTCGGTTATCCGTTGGCGCTGCTGGCGATGGTGGTCTCCGCGGTCGCGCCCTATTTCTTTTTCAAACAGCGCGGCTGGCTCTAGATGGCGGGTATGCGGACCGAATGGATATGGATTGTCCATGCGCCGGTGCAGGGGCGCGAAAGCCGCTATTACGGCCAGCTCGATGTCGCGGCCGAGCCGGTCGATCCGGCACTGGCATCCGCCATCGCGCGGCGTCTGCCCTCGGTCGCGGTCTGGCTTTCGTCGCCGCTGACGCGCACGCGTTCAACGGCGCTGGCGCTGAAGCCCGGCGTCGACCCCGTGGCGGTCGGGGATTTCATCGACCAGCAATATGGGCGCTGGCAGGGCATGAGCTACAATGACGTTTTCGCGGCCAACCGGACACTCGAATGGTCGCAGCCGGCCGATATCCGCCCGCCCGAAGGCGAGAGCTTTGCCGACATGGCGGTGCGTGTCGTGGCGGGCATCGACCGGTTGAGCGCACATTATGCCGGGCATACGCTTATTTCGGTCGCGCATGTCGGCGCGGTCAGGGCGGCGATCGCCCATGCGCTCGAGATCGATCTTGCGACAGCCTTGCGTATCGAACTTGCGCCGCTTTCACTGACGCGGCTCAGCCATCGTGCAACAGACGGCGGCGCCCAATGGAGTGTCGGCTGCATCAACTTTGATCTTTCGGCGTGACCATGCGGATACCCAATGCCGACGATGTGCGTGCCGCGGCGGCCCGCATCGCCGGCGTTGCCGTCCGGACGCCGCTTCTCGAATGTGCGGTGCTCGGCCAGCTTGCCGGCGGCCGGATTTTCATCAAGCCCGAAATGCTGCAACGAACGGGATCGTTCAAGTTTCGCGGTGCCTGGAACCGGCTGTCGCAACTTTCCGGGAGCGAGCGGCGCGCGGGGGTCGTCGCCTGGTCGTCGGGCAATCATGCGCAAGGCGTCGCGGCGGCGGCGCAGATGCTTGGCGTTCCGGCGCTCATCGTCATGCCGTCGGATGCGCCGCGCCTCAAGATCGAACGCACGCGCGGCTTCGGTGCGGAGATCGTGCTCTATGACCGGCTGAAGGAGATGCGCGAGGAGATCGGCGCGCGTATCGCGGCAGAGCGCGGTGCGGTCATCGTCCGGCCCTATGACGACCCCGATATTGTCGCGGGGCAAGGCACGGTGGGACTCGAGATCGTCGAGGATGCGGCGCAGTTCGGCATCGGGCTTGACGCCGTGCTGGTGCCAGCGGGCGGAGGCGGACTGGCGGCCGGAACGGTGTTGGCGCTCGGGGCGGCGATGCCCGATGCGAAAGTGTGGTGCGTCGAGCCGCAAGGCTTCGACGACCATGCGCGCTCGCTGGCCACCGGGCATCGGCTCGGCAACGAGGCTGGGGCCACATCTTTTTGCGACGCGCTGCTGGCACCGATGCCGGGCGAACTTACTTTCGCGATCAACGCCCCGCGCCTTGCCGGCGGCCTGGCGGTGAGCGACGCGGAAGTGACGGCGGCAATGCGTTTCGCTTTCGAGGAATTGAAGCTGGTAGTCGAGCCCGGCGGCGCCGTGGCGCTGGCGGCGGTGCTGGCCGGGCGTTTCGATACGAAAGGGAAGGCGGTGGCGCTGGTGCTCAGCGGCGGCAATGCCGATCCGGCGGCGTTTGCGCAGGCGCTCGGCGGCTAGCGGATTTCCATTTCCCAGCGTTCGATGAGGCGGGCGAGGCGTTCCTCGATCCGGCGCAGCGCTTCGGCGACGACGGCGATGCGCTTGCCGGTCAGTTCCTCATAGGCCGCGGCTATGAAGATGCCGCCGGCATGTGTTTCAATCTCGTCGCAGAGGTCCGTGTCGGCGCCCTTGCTCCGTAGCGCTTCACCGATTGTCTGCAGCCGTTCGGCAGCGCTGGCGATGTCGGTGGCGGCGCGGACCGCGGTGCCAGCGACGGTGGCGGGATCGGCGGTGGCCTCGTCCGGTTTGACCTCGGCAAAGCCCGCTTGCGCTTCGGTCAGTGCGCGGGCGAGTTCCTGCGCCTCGTGATAGACGAAGCCGAGCCGCAGGCCCGTATCGGTTTCCTGCGCCAGTTTCTCAATCGCACCAATGACTTCGGCTGTGTCGACCAAACGGTGACGGCGGGCGAATTCTTCCAGGAACCAGCGGCCGCGCGGGGTTTCACGCACCGCTTGCTCGATGGCGTGGTAATCGTCCGGTTCCGGGGCGAAGGCTGGCTGGCTCATGGATATGACTCCGGGAGAGGCTTGCCCGGTCATTATCCCGGCGATTGCTTAACCGTTTGCTTCGCGCCGGTGCGAGAGGCTAGAGAAGGCAGGGCCGGGCGTTCCGGCGAGGCGAAAGGACTGGATTTTGGCGCGCAAGCTTCCCATCGACATAGTGGCGATCAAGGGCTTCATGGACGCCGAAGAGGGCTGGGCGCTGCACGAAGCGGCGCTCGAAGCCTCGCGCATGGGGCCCGTGCTCGAAATAGGCTCCTATTGCGGCAAGTCGACCGTCTATATCGGCCTTGCCTGTCAGGCGAACGGCGCCGTTCTCTATGCGCTCGACCATCACTACGGATCCGAGGAAAACCAGAAAGGCTGGGAGCATCACGACGAGGCGCTCTACAATGCCGAAACCGGCCGCCTCAATACCTTTCCGCTGTTCCGCCGCACGATGCGGATGGCGAAGCTCGAAGATACGGTGGTGCCGCTGGTTGCGCCGTCTGAGGTCGTCTCGAAGGGTTGGGCGACGCCGCTGGCGATGGTGTTCATCGACGGCGGGCACGGAATGGAGCCGGCGCTGACCGACTACCGCCATTGGGCACCGCGCGTGATGCCGGGCGGCATCCTCGCGATCCACGACGTCTTCCCCGACCCGAAAGACGGCGGCCGGCCGCCCTACGAGATCTACAAGATGGCGTTGGCGTCGAAGCTGTTTGAAGAAGAAAAGGCCGTGAAGAGCCTGAGGCTACTCCGCCGCCTCGGCTAGCGTGCGCTCGGCGAAGAGGCGCGCGGCGGGCGTCATGCCGGTCACGGCGTCGGTCGCCAGAATGACCGCGGCGGCTGTCCATGCCGGCTTCTCGGCCGGCCAGGCCACATTGTCCTCGAACTGGTAGCCCATCCAGTAGGCGCCGCAATTGGCGCGCCATTGATGCTGCCAGGAGAGCATGGCCTCGGCCTGTTTCCGCCGTCCGGCGACGAGCAGCGCCATGGTCAGCTCGGCGCTTTCGGCAACCGTCACCCAGGGCTGGTCGAGCACGCAGCGGCAACCCTTGCCTTCGGCGACGAAGATGTCCCATTTCCAGTCGAGGCGCTTGCGCGCCGCTTCGCCGGTGACGACGCCGGCCAGGACCGGATAGTACCAGTCCATCGAATAACGGTCCTTCGGCTCCCAAGTGCGGTCGAAGCGATGCGGTTTCTCACGTAGCGCCTCGCCGAGCCGCATGCGGGCGGCTAGCCAGTCGCGCGATGGCTCGCCCAGTTCGCGCGCGATATGCGCGGCGCATTCGAGGCTCTTGTAGATCGACGAGCAGCCGGTGATCAGCGCGTCGTCTTCGGGCGTATGCGGGTCGGCGGCCGACCAGCGGATGTCGCCATGCGGGCTTTGATGCGCCAGCACGAAGGAGATGGCGGCCTTCACATGCGGCCAGATGCCGGCCAGCCATTTGCGGTCGCGTGTCACGAGGTAGTGATGCCAGGCGCCGGTTGCGATATAGGCGGCGAAGTTGGTATCGCGGATGTGATGGCCCGCATCCGCTTCCTCGCCGGTGAAGCGCTGTTCCTCATCGTCGAAGGGAACGGCGCTGCCGAGCTGGCCCCACCATGAACCGTCTTTCAGTTGCGTATCGGCCAGATAGCGAAAGGCGCGGCGCGCATGCCCGATTTCGCCGAGCACCGTCAGGCCCATCGCCGCCTCGGTATGGTTCCAAGGGTCAACGACGCCGCCGTCATACCAGGGGATCGCGCCGGTATCGCGCTGCAGCTCCAGAATGCGCGCACGCGAGCCGAGGAAAAAATCTTCCGAAACCGGATCGCCCCAGGTCAGGTGCACCATCACGCCGCTCCCTTGGTGAAATAGAGAACGACGCTCTTGCCCATCAACGGCCCGGCGATCCTTTCGAGCGCGCGCGTCAGCCATGGACGCTCAAGGATGTCCCATTCGAGAAAGCGCTTGTAGAGATTGACGAGCCGCACATCCTCGCGTTTCACGCCCACGGCGCATTTCAGCCACCAATAGGGCGCGTGCAGCCCATGCGCGAAATGGCGATGGAAAAACGAGAGGCCGCGGCTTTCGACGGCGCCTTTCAGTTCGCTTTCCTGAAAGATGCGAACATGGCCGCCCGGCTCGTTGTGATAGTCGTCGGA
>NZ_JBBECC010000069.1:9092-33856 GCF_040882025.1 Parvibaculum sp.
CAACCGAGGTCGAGCGCGCGCTGGCCGTCCCTAAGCCCGAGCACGTTCAAGTCGATTGTCTGCATCTGCTATTGTCTGCCTGTAAATGTCGACGCATTCGCGCGCCGCGCGTTCCCATTTGAATTTTGCGAGGATGCGCTCGCGTCCGGCCTGGCCGTATCGCGCGCGCATCTCGGGATCGTCGAGCATCGCGGCGATGGCACGCGCCAACGCCGGTGGATTGGAATGCGGCACGACGATACCGGCATCGCCGACGACCTCGGGCAGCGAACCGCCGTCGGTGGCGATGACGGGCGTACCGCAGGACATCGCTTCACCGCAGGGAAAGCCGAAGCCCTCATAGACGGAGGGTGAAACAGCGATGGTCGCCTCGTTGTAGATCCGCGTGATGTCGTCGTCGCTGACGCCGCCGATGAATTCCACCTTGTCCATGATGCCGAGCGTGCGCAACTCGTGCGACGTGTTGCCCTCGCGCAGCCGCCCGATGACTTTCAGCTTCAGGTTCGGCCGGGTCTTCAGCAGCTCGGCATAGGCGCGGATCAGGTAGATCAACCCCTTCAGCGGCACGTCGGCGCTGGCGCAGGCGACAAGCAGGTCGTCGCGGCGCTTTACCTCGGGCATGGGGTGGAATTGGATGTGGTCGATGCCGTGCAGCACCAGCCGCGTCTTCGAGATGTCGACGCCGAACTCGCGCGCGACGTCGCGGCGCGTGCTTTCGGATACGACGATCAGGGGATCGAGCTGGCGCGCGACCTTGATTTGCATGTTGAGGAAGGAATACCAGCGACGCTTCAGCAGCTTGAGCTGTAGCGTGTGTGCGTGGTCGATGTCGATGCGGCGGTCCATCGTGATCGGATGGTGGATCGTGCCGACGGTCGGCAGACCCATGTCGCGGATTTTCAGCAGACCCCAGCACAGCGTCTGATTGTCGTGGCAGACATCGTAGTCGGCGACCGTTCCGCGTACATAGCGCGCCATGCGTTCGCCGAAGGTGTAGGGCTCGGAGAAGCCACCGGTCGCATGGCTCCACCATTCGAAGAGATCGATGGGCGAGCCGAACATCCAGGGGCGCAGCGAGCGGATCGGATGCGGATTGGCATAGAGGTCGAGCGAGGGCAGCTTGATCAGCTTCACGCGAGGGTCGATTTCGGGATAGGGCGGACCGGAGATCACATCGACCTGGTGGCCGAGTTCGGCCAACGCTTTGGCGATGTGACGCATATAGACGCCTTGTCCGCCGGTGGTCGGGTTCGAGCGGTAGCTGGGTAGAAGGATACGGAGCGGCCGGTCGCCGGAAATGGCAGCCAGTTTCGGTGTTTCGGTGATGGATTTTTTCGCAGGCCCGGCCAGCGCGTCATCCGTCTCATTGCGCTCCAGCGCCTGCGACATACAGATTTCCTCGATCTCTCATGGTGTACGCCGGAGGCGGCGTCCGGATGGTCCGGCACGGATACAGGTCAAATATATCCCATGTTGCGCCGCATTAGAGCGCGGCGGATCATAACGGCATAGCGGCGAGGCAACAACCCGCTAACAAAAATGTCAGCGAGCGGCTTTGCGGGCGTCAATTCAGGCGGCGCCGCGGCGCGGGAACGTCTTCCTCGGGGTCCGGCGCGGCGCCCGACTGGTGATGGACCATCAGCCAGCCTTCGCCACTGCGGATGAAGATGTTGGTCGCCAGCAGGTAATCCGGGCCAATGCGCTCGTAGCAGATGGCGATACCGGTGTCGCCATGAATGCCGGCGCGAGCATGCAGGCATTCGATATCGGGGCTCGCCGGCCCGGCCAGGATTGCATGCCAGCTTTGCAGCACCGAGTCCCGGCCCTCGATGGGCGGCCAGCCGGGATGCAGGCAGGTGATGGGTTCCGCATCGGCCCAGAGTGCGCCCATCAGTGTTACGTCGCGTTCAGCGAAAGCCCGATAAAAGGTTTCGTTGGCGAACAGGAGGGCGGCACGGTCGCGGGCGATCGTCATGAGCTTGCCGGAGCTGGGAACCGGGTGCCCAGTCTAGCAGGCTTTCAGAACCCGGCGAGCATTGCCGGTCCTTCCCTGTGGCCGCCGAAGAGTACGGCATAGCCAGCCGCCAGCCCGACAAGGTTCGAGGCGAAGACCGCAACCAGCCACAATCCGAGCGGCGAGCGCAGAGCAAATTCCGGATTGCGCCAGATGAGCCAGAGCAGAAGCGGCGTCCAGAGCAGCACATGGCTCAGCGCCGGCACGCCGCCGGCAAACGCCAGGCCGATCAGCGACAAGTTGGCGAGCCAGACCGCCAGCACGGCGCGGGCCGCGAAATGGCTGAAGAAAAAGAAGACCGCCAGCGAATTGATGAAGATCAGCCAGGTCAGGAAGGCCTGCGGCAAGGCGGGATCGGCGAGGAGGCGCTCCATCCATTCCATGCCAATCTCCCCCCAGCCAGAATGACCAAATATCCTTATTTGGTCATTCTGGTCATTTCCGGGAAAGGCGGCAAGTCACATTTGTGCGAAGGCCGTCAGCCGAAGCGGCGTTTCAGCCAGTCGACCATCAGCCGGTTCAACTCGTCCGGCTTCTCCGATTGTGTCCAGTGGCCGCAATCGGCGATCACATGCTTTTCGAGGTCGGGGATGTGATTTTCCATTCCGATCGTCAGTTCCGGCCGGAGAACGATGTCGTCGGCGGCCGAAATCATCAGACAGGGCACGTCGATCTTTTCGACCTGGCCTTCGGTCAGCTGCCAGTTGCGCGTGAAGTTGCGGTACCAGTTGATGCCGCCCTCGAAGCCCGACTTCTCGAAGGCTCGGGTGTAGTAGTCGAGTTCTTCCTTGTTGAGCAATTGTGAGCCGAGCCAGGTGCTCTCGTCCGTCTCGAAGGATTTCAGGAACGACAGGTTTTTCTGGTCCGCGGGAAGGGCGTCGAAATCGGCAAGTTTCATCGCGCTCTTGCGGTACCAGAAGCGCATCGAGCGTGCGACGTCGGCGTCGAAGATCTTTTCCGCGACGCCGAACTTCTGGAAATAGACGATGTACATGTCCTCGCCGAAAACCATGCGCATGCCCGCAATCGGATCGATGGGTCCGCGCGGAATGAACGGCGTGTTGACGCCGATGACGCCGGCGACGCGATCGGGATGGCGCAGCGCCATTTGCCAGGTGACCATGCCACCCCAGTCGTGTCCGGCGAAAACCGCCTTCTCGAGCTCGAGGGCGTCGAGCATGCCGGCGAGGTCGTCCGTCAGATGCGCGATGTCGTAGAGCGGCACCGCGTCTGGTCCCTTCGGGCCGCCGGTGTTGCCGTAGCCGCGCTGGTCCGGCGCGATGGCGCGGAAACCCGCGCCCGCGATGGCGGGAAGCTGATGGCGCCAGGAATAACCGAGTTCCGGAAAGCCGTGGCACATCACGACGGCCACGCCGTCTTTCGGTCCCTGTTCGTAGACGGCCATCCTGATGCCGTTCGTGTCGACGTAATGCGGCTCAGGAAATTTCATCGCCGTATCCTCCCGGTTTCAAAGATTTATCGTTTGATTTTTTATGCGGCTTTCAGCCGTTCGACATCGGCGGTCGGCGACAGGCCAAGCGTCTTCATCATTTCGTCGCGCTTGGGCCCGAGCTTCGGCGGATAGTGGTCGGCATTGCGTCTTTTGCCGCGCGCCCAGGTGGTGAGGATTTTCGAGATGTTGCGCGGATCGCGCAGCCAGAGATTGGGCCGGTCGACCATGTGGAAGGCGCGCATGAAGGTGCGCAACAGTTCGATGTCGCTGCGCACCGCGGGCAGGATCGCGTCTTCGGCGAAACTCTTGATCACACGTGCCTTCATGCCCGGTTTGTAGTCGGGGTCGATCGCATTGCGCGCGCGCCTTGTGGCCGCCAGGTCCTGCTTCACCATATCGTCATAGTACTGACGAAGATCGAGCGCGAGGCGCTTGTGATAATAGGCGGCGCGCGCGGCGGGGTCCTTGCGGTCCAGCGCGTCGCGCAGCGCTTCGGCGGCGATGGCGGCGAAGGAACAGCCGCGCCCATAGAGCGGATTGGTGCGGATGACGCTGTCGCCGATCGGGAAGAAGCCGAGCACGCGCGGCTCGCCCTTCACCGTCATGTGCCGCCAGCGGCTGATCAATTCGCCCATGCCGAAAACCCGGCTGATGGGTGTCGATGTTTCGGGCGCGGTCCAGCGCGCGATGCCCGGCAGTTGGGCGCAGACGGCGTCGAAGATTTCGGGACGAACGACCGCCTTGCGCATTTCGATTTCGATTTCGGGCACTGCCAGCGTGATCGAGAAGCGGGCATTGTCGGCCGGAAAGAGGCCGTATTTGATGAAGCCGAGATCGCCGGCGCCCGGCACCTTGCCGCGCTCGGGCTCGGCCACGCCGTCGCGCAGCCGGTAGTGGCGGGTGAAATAGAGAATGCCCGCGCGTTCATTCTCTTCCGAGATGCCGGCGCCCGCTTCGTTGAGCCATTCGATCAACTGGCTGTTCTTGCCGGCGGCATCGATCACGATGTCGGCCGGCCAGTCGCGCCGCTCGCCGTTCTGTTCGACGGTGACGCCGGTGACCCGTAGCTTGCCGTCTTCGCGGTCGGTCAGAACGCCGCGCACCAGCGCGCCAGTCTCGAAGCGAATGCCGGGCTGGCGCGCTGCGTAGCGGCGCATGACCAGTTCCAGCGTCGTGCGCCGGCTGGTCAGGATCGTCATGTCCTCGTCGCCCGGCGCCGGCACATAGCGCTGCTGCAGTGTGGGCGAGAGGTTGTCGACGAAGCGGATTTCCCGGCAGCCGGCGGCCAGCAGGTCTTTCATCAACTCGGGGTAATTGTCGCGGATCAGCATGTGAAGCCGCGCCAGGAAGGCGTGGCTGTGGCGCAGATGGCCGACACCCTTGCGCTCCCAATGCTCGAAGGCTTCATCGGCCGAGGTGTCGGGCGGCGGCGGGTCGCGCTCCAGTATCGTCACTTCGCGGCCCGCGCGGGCCAGCGCCAGCACCGTCGACAAACCGGCGATACCGCCGCCAACCACCAAAATCCGCTCTGCCATACTCTCGTCTCCGCCTCGACTCCCGGCCCCGGCCCCGGCCCCGGCAGGAAAATAGACCGTAGTCTATTTTATTACAAGAGGTGACGGCTCAGCTTCCGCTTTTCGATGTCCACGCCGAAAAAGCCAGCGCCAGCCAGCCGGCCAGAAAGGCGACGCCGCCGATGGGTGTCACCAGCACCAATGCGCGGCTGCCGGTGAGACCCAGATAATAGAGCGAGCCCGAGAAGAGGATGGTGCCGACGAGGAAGGCCCAGCCCGCGGCCTGCGCGAAGGCGCCGCCACCTTGCGCTGCCGCCCAGGCGACGGCGATCAGCGCCAGTGCATGATACATCTGGTAGCGCGCACCCGTTTCGAAGGCTGCCAACTCCGCTGCGCCGACGCGCGCCTGAAGCCCATGTGCCGCGAAGGCGCCCAGCGCCACCGAAACGAGGCCGCTCAGCGCGCCGATGGTCAGCCAGAGTCGCATCCGGGTTTCTCCGTCAATATTGTTGGTGAAGCATCGGGCAAAGCCCGTCGGCGCGCAATGCGGTTTCAGCCCTTGCCCTGCATCAGCGCGGCGATGCCGGCGTCACGCGATATAACCGGCTCATAGCCGAGTTCGCGCCGCGCCTTGCCGATTTTCAGCGTGCAGTTGCGCGACAGCAGTGCCGCGGTATGCGGGTCGATGGGCGGCGGTGTCCGGCGCAATGTCAGGCGCCAGACGAGATCGAGAAACCTCGCGGCGCCGCGCGCGAGCCAGCCCGGCATGCTCTTGTCGGGTAGCTCGAGGCCGATGGTGGCGGCCATCTTCGTCATCATGTCGCGGAACGAAATCGGTTCGCCGCCATCGGTGATAAAGTAGGCCTCTCCGCCCGTGCCTTTGGTCAGCGCCAGGCGGATCGCATGGACGACATTGTCGACATGCACCGTGTCGGTGAGCGCGCGGCCCCTGTCGATCCAGGTGAAGCGGCCTGCCGCGACCATCGTTTTCAGCGCCGGCAGCAGCGTTTGATCGCCCGGGCCCCAGATGAAGCGCGGCCTGAGCACGATGGCCGTGAAGCCGTCGGCATTGGCAGCCCGAACGGCGCGTTCGGCCAGCGCCTTGCTGCGCGGATAGGGGAGCGGCGAGGTGAAGGCCATCGGTGCCGTCTCGTCGAGATCGTTCATCGCCTGTCCGTAAAAGAGCGCGGCCTCGGTGCCGATATGGACGAAGCGTTTGACGCCCGCCTTGCGCGCGGCCTTGAGCAGGCGCTCGGTGCCCTTCACGTTGATGTCGATGAATTCCCTCATCGGGCCCCAGGTCTCGACCTTGGCCGCACAATGCACCACCGCGTCGACGCCGTTCAGCATCGGGGCGTCGATGTTTTTGAGGTCGCCGCGAACGGGCGTCGCGCCGAGCGCCTTGATAATCGCGTCGGATTTTTCCGAACGGGAGAGGGCCAGCACCTCATTGTCGCGCGCCAGCTCCCGTGCCGCGGCACCGCCGACAAAGCCCGATGCGCCCGTGATGAAAATTTTCATGATTGCCCCTTTGTGCAGTGTTTCCTGAGCGAGCGGCATGCAACAATTTCGGGTCATATGGTGAATGGAGGATCGGGAACAAGGCCCGCCGATGCAAGTCACGCCGTGGTGAGCTAGGGTCGGCTTTGTATCCTCTCATGAACGAGGAGGCGCCTCATGGCGGAGCCCTACCGGAAATGGGTATGTGCGACCTGCAGCTTCATCTACGACGAGGCCGAGGGCTGGCCCGACGACGGCATCGCGCCCGGAACGCGCTGGGCCGACGTGCCGGAAGACTGGGTCTGTCCCGATTGCGGCACGCCGAAAGCCGATTTCGACATGGAGGAAATCTGAGCGGCGGCGCTTCCGCTGCGTCACGGTGCCTGAGGCGGCGTTGACCCTTGCCGTGCGCGCCGTCATTCTGGCCGCCAAGCAATCAAGAACAAATCCGGCCATTGAAGCCGGGCGGCGAGGGAGGCCAGCGCGATGCTCACCAAGGCGGACGATTTTCCGATTCATCAAACACCGGAGCCGATCGCATTTTCGGGCACCGACCGCAATTTCTACGACCGCTACTTCTTCAACGGCTATACGCGCGAGGGCGAGGTGTTTTTCGCTGCCGCGCTCGGCGTCTATCCGCATCTCAACATCATGGATGCATCGTTCTGCGTCATCGTCGACGGCGTGCAGCGCAATATCCATGCGTCGCGCTTTCTCAACATGGAGCGCATGGACACGCATGTCGGGCCGATCTCTATCGAAGTCGTTGAGCCGCTGCAATCGCTGCGCGTGCGCGTCGCCGACAATGAATACGGCATCACTGCCGATCTGACGTTCCACGGCCGTGCCCCGGCGCTGAAGGAGCCGCGCTTCACGCGCCGCAACGGGCCGCGCCTGCTGATGGACCTGACGCGCCTGACACAGAACGGCGACTGGGAAGGCTGGATCGAGATCGGGGGCACGCGTGTCGAAGTCACGCGCGATGCTTTTGTGGGCACGCGCGATCGTTCCTGGGGCGTGCGCCCCGTCGGCGCCCCCGACGCGCAGCCGATGGTGCCGACGATGCCGTTCCAGTTCTACTGGTTGTGGGCGCCGCTCAATTTCGAGGATCGCATCACGCTGTTCCACGTCAATGACGATGAACATGGGGAGCCGTGGAATCTTTCCGGCGTCATGTGCCCGCTGGGCCGTGACGCGAAACCGGAAGAAATGGATCGTGTACGCTCGGAGCTCAAATTCGTATCTGGATCGCGGCATGCGAAGTCGGCGTCGATCTTTTTCGAGAACCGCAAGGGCGACAAGACGCGTATCGATCTCACAGCCAAATGGAATTTCTACATGATGGGTCTCGGCTACGGGCATCCGGAGTGGGCGCATGGCGCACACAAGGGCGACAATGCGCTCGGCTATGAGGAATTCACGCTCTCCGACATCAAGAGCTTTGCGCCGCCGCATCTTCATATTCAGGCCTTCGTCAAAGCCGAAATGACGCTGCCGGACGGTTCGACGCGGGAAGGCGCCGGCATTCTCGAACAGATGATCATCGGCCCGCATGCGCCGTCGGGCTTCAAAGACGTTCTCGACCCGGCGAAATGACGATGGACGATCTTGCCCCCCGCATCGCCGCCTATCTCGCACACAAGATGCCGCAGGCTTCGAACGTCGAAGTCGCGGGCGTTTCGCGTATCCATGGCGGCGCCAGCCGCGAGACTTTCCGCCTGAGCGCCAGTTGGCAAGAGGGCGGAAACAGGAAAACACGTCCGCTCATTCTACGCCGCGACCCGGTGGCGAGCCTGATCGAGACGGAGCGTGACGTCGAATACAACGCCTATCGCGCGTTCCACCCGACCGGGCTGCCGGTGCCGGAGCCGCTCTATCTCGAGACCGATCTCAAATGGCTCGACCGGCCTTTCTTCGTCATGGAGCAGATCGAGGGCTGCGTGGCGGGCTCGCCCTTCAATGCCGAGCCTTACGGCCCGCTTGCCGAAACGCTTGGCCGCCAGTTCTGGAAGTATCTGGGGCGCATCGCCGCCGCCGAACCGAAGGAAATCGGTTTCGATGCCAATATGGGTTCCATTGCGCCGGATGCCTGCTGGAAGCGCGAACTCGACAAGTGGGAGCAGGTGATCGACGAGGATGAACTTGCGCCGCAGCCGGTCGCGCGCGCCGCGATCCGCTGGCTCCGCCGCAATCCGCCGCCGCCGGCGGAGAAAATTTCGGTCGTGCATGGCGACTACCGCACCGGTAATTTTCTGTTCAATCCGGAAGGCCATATCCGCGCCATTCTCGATTGGGAAATGTGTCATCTCGGCGACCCGCTTGAAGATGTCGCATGGGCTGCCGATCCGCTCTGGGCCTTCCAGCAGCCGGACAGGCCCGGCGGCATGATCGGCCGCGAGGAGGCCTTCGCGATCTGGGAGAAGGAAAGCGGCCTCAAGATCGACCCCGAACGCCTGCGCTGGTGGGCGATTTTCAATTCGCTGAAGGGGCTTGCGATCTGGATTTCGGCCGGCAAGGAATACCAGACCGGGGCCAATCGTGATCCGGTGCTGGCCTTTTCGAGCTGGTATTGCACCGATGTTCACAACCGCGTGCTGGCGAAGCGCCTCGCGGAACTGTCACGGGAGGCGCGCGCATGAAACCCGATGTCGATCTCGTGATGCAGGGCTTCTTCGGCACGTTGCTGATGGATGTCGCACCGCATCTCAACGCCGAATATTCGATGGGCAATGTCGGCATCATGGGCATGATGATGTTCATGACCGCAGAGGAGCACGACCGCGCCGCCGAAATCCGCGTTGCCGAAAACACCGAAATGCGGGCGCTGTTCGCCGAGGCGGCGCGTGTCGTCGAGGACACTGGCCTGAAGACGCGGCTTGGCGAAGCGGCGATCTCGCGCGATGCCTCGTTGCGCATCAAGGCGCTCGACGCGGCTAATGCCGTGCTCAGCGACGTGCTGATTGAGCTGCAGGCATATGTCGAGGCGTCGAAGGCACCCTGGGCGGGGCCGCTCGAGGTTCGCATCTGGGACTATCTCGTGGCCGCGACCGAACGGCGGAAGCTGCCGTTCCCGTCATTGGGCTAGGGTGGGGCTTCCCCCCGGCCCGCTGCCGCGCTATCAGTGAGCACCTTTCCGGGGCTCCCGTTTCCATGTCTTTCGCCGTCCGCCTTGCGACCGTCTACGGCACGATGTTCCTGTTCACGGGCGTCTACCTACCGTTCTTTCCCGTCTGGCTGAAATCGCAAGGGCTCGACGCGACCGAGATTTCGCTCGTTGTCGCACTTTCGCTTTTCCTGCGCATCGTCGTGAGCCCCTTCTTTGCCGCCGTTGCGGACCGGATCGGCGACCGGCGCCGCGTCATGGTCTGGCTTGCCTGGGCCTCGCTCGCCTCCGCGGCGCTCTTTCTCTGGGTCGAGGGCTTCGGTCCCATCCTCTTCGTCGCGCTGGTTCTCAACGCCGTCTTCCCGGCGATTGGCCCGCTTGTCGAAACGATCGCCATGCGCGCCCGTATCGATCAGGGCATGAACTACGGGCGGGTGCGGCTCTGGGGCTCGATCACCTTTATCGCCGCCAGTGCCGGTGCCGGCTGGCTGCTCGAATGGAACACGCCATCGATCATCGCGGTCTGCCTCGTGGCGGCGCTTGTGCTCAATGTTGCGGGCGTCTGGCTGCTGCCGCGCGAGACGCGGCCGACGGCGGCAATACCGCATCGCCGCCAGTTTGCGGGCGCGCTCGGCATTGGGCGTCATCCGATCTTCATTCTCTTTGTGCTGACGGCGAGCCTCATCCAGGCGACCCATGCCGTCTACTACGCGTTTGGTTCGCTTGCCTGGCAAATCCAGGGCTATTCCGACGCAGTAATCGGTCTCCTCTGGGCGACGGGCGTCATCGCCGAGATCGTTCTCTTCTACATTTCCGGGCCCATCATGGCGCGGTTCGGTGCCGTGCGCCTTCTGATGCTGGCGGGTGCCGCCGCCGGTCTCCGCTGGACGGTCACCGCCTTGAGCCCGCCCATTGCGATCCTTTTCGTGATGCAGGCGCTTCACGGGCTGACATTCGGTGCGGCGCATCTTGGCGCGGTGCAATTCGTGGCGCAGGCCGCGCCGCCTCGTCTCGCGGCGACCGCGCAAAGCCTCTACGCAGCGATGGCATCCGGCGTTATCATGGGATTTGTTACCATCGGCATCGGGCCGATCTACCAGATGCTCGGGCCTTACACCTATTTCGTCATGGCCGGTGCTGCGGTTGTGGCGCTTGCGGGAACGGCATTGCTCGCGTTGCGATGGCAAGGCGGGTTGATTGTGTCCGAGGACGAAGAGGAAGAAGAAAATGACGATTGAAGTCATTCCATCGGGCGCAGCGCTTGGGGCGGAGATTCGCGGCGTCGATCTGTCGAAGCCGCTGACGGACGATGCTTTCACGGCGATCCAGCAGGCCTGGTACGATCATGTCGTTCTGCTCTTTCGCGGCCAGAGACTTTCCGACGACGACCTGATCCGCTTCTCGCGCCATTTCGGCGAGCTCGACATCGCGCCCGCCAGCGCCACTGACATGGCGGGCTCGCAGGAAAAGTCGCGGCCGGAAATCTGGATCATCTCCAACGTGCTCGAAAACGGAAGGCCCATCGGCGCGCTGGGCGACAAGGAAGCGGAGTGGCACACCGACATGTCCTATGTCCCGGCACCGCCGATGGCGAGCGTGCTCTACTCATTGGAAATCCCGTCAAAGGGCGGCGACACCAGCTTCGCCAATATGTACAAGGTACTGGAGGCGCTTCCCGCCGATCTGCGCAGCGCTCTCGAAGGCCGCATCTGCAATCACGATGCGAGCACGACCAGCGTCGGCGAGTTGCGCGCGGGCGCCGATGCGGTTGCCGATGTGCGCACCGCACCGGGGGCGAAGCATCCCGCGATCCGCACCCATCCCGCGACCGGCGGCAAGGCGCTTTATCTCGGCCGCCGTCTCAACGGCTATCTTGAAGGTTATTCCGTCGAGGAAAGCGAGAAGCTGCTCGACCGGTTGTGGGCGCTTTGTGCGAAGCCGGAGTTTTCATGGACACACAAATGGGCGGTCGGCGACATGCTGATCTGGGACAATCGCTGCGCCATTCATCGCCGCGACGGTTTCGACGGGCGCGAGCGCCGCGTCATGCACCGCACGCAGATCAAGGGCGATGCCCCTCGCTGAGCCTGACCTTGCGTCAAATCGCATCCGTTTGACATCCGCTTTTTCTGCGCCAGTTATTGCACCAACAGCAATCGACGAACGGGAGGAAACGACATGCGCGCGATGGCCATTCAGGGCGCCTATGGCATCGAAAATCTGAATCCGTTGGAACGGGGCTTGCCGAAGCCGAAGCCGGGGCCGGGCCAGGTCGTGTTGAAGATGAAAGCGGCCTCGCTCAATTATCGCGATCTCGCGACCGTGCTCGGCTTCGGCGGCAACCCGAAGGCGTTGCCGCTGGTGCCGCTGTCGGATGGCTGCGGCGAAGTGATCGAGGTGGGCGATGGCGTCACGCGCCTGAAGAAGGGTGACCGCGTCGCGCCGCGCTTTTTCCAGGGCTGGCGTGCGGGCGGTCCGCGCCCCGAAGTGCTCGGCGCGACGGCGCTGGGCGGTCCCATCGATGGCTGCGCGCAGGAATATATGTGCCTTTCCGCCGAGGGGGTGTCGAAGGCGCCGGCCAATCTCAACGACGAAGAGGTTGCCTGCCTGCCATGTGCCGCGCTGACTGCATGGCGCGCGCTGGTCGTCGAAGGCAATATGAAGGCCGGCGACACAGTGCTGGTGCAGGGAACCGGCGGCGTTTCGATTTTTGCGCTGCAGTTTGCCAAGGCGGCCGGCGCACGCGTCATCGTCACGTCATCGTCGGACGAGAAGCTCGAACGGGCGAAGAAACTCGGCGCCGACGATTTCATCAACTACAAGTCGACGCCCGACTGGGCGATGGAAGCACGCAAGCTCACCGGCGGGCGCGGCGTCGATCACGTGGTCGAGGTCGGCGGCGCGGATACCTTTCCCCAATCGATCATGGCGGCGCGCGTCGGCGGCCATGTCGGTGTCATCGGTATTCTCAGCGGTTTGAGCAAGGACGTGAACGTCGCGGCAATCTTTGCGCAGAACCTCAAGATCAGCGGCGTCACCGTCGGCAGCCGCGCGCATTTCGAGGAGATGAGCCGCGCCATCGAGCAGAACGACATTCACCCCGTCATCGACAAGCGCTTTCCGCTCGCCGACGCGCAGGAGGCGTTTCGGCTGATGCAGGGCGCCTCGCATTTCGGCAAGATCGTGCTCGATATTTGAGAGATATATTTAACATCTTGATTATATATTAGCCTGAGTGTTAAATATCCCCCGGACAGCAACGGGAGGAAGACATGGTTGAAAAAACCGGAGCCGCGGCGGCGGAAGTCGTGCCGGCGCTTTTCTACGACGATCCGAATGCCGCCATTCCCTGGCTTGAACGGGTGTTCGGCTTCGAGACCAGTCTTTGCGTCACCGACAAGGACGGAAAAGTGCAGCATGCCGAGCTCGATTTCGGCAATGGCCGCGTCATGCTGGGCGGCACGGGCTGGGCCGATTTTCCGGCGAGCCCGAAATCGCTCGGCGGCCGGAACACGCAATGCGTTCACGTGCAGGTGAAGGACGTCAACGCACATCATGCTCGCGCCGCCGCCGAAGGCGCGACGATTGCGGCGCCGCCGGAGGATCAGTTCTACGGCGACAGGGTTTATCGCGCCTTCGATTGCGAGGGGCATTTCTGGACCTTCGGCCAGACGATCCGCGCGATGTCGCATGAGGATATGGAAGCGGCGGGCGAGTTTGTCGTGAAGGGCAAAGCCTGATGCGCGAGGCCGCGCCGCCGCCGGAAGAAATCGACCGCATTCTGTCGGCGCTTGCCGACCCGACGCGGCGGCGCATGGTCGACATGCTGCGCGAGGGCCCGCGCCGCGCCGGCGATCTCGCGGCCGCATTCGCGATCAGCGGTCCGGCGGTCAGCCGTCATCTGCGCGTGTTGCGCGAGAACGATCTCATCGAGGAGAGCCGCGAGGCGGGCGATGCGCGGGCGCGGCTCTACAGCCTGCGGGCGCAGCCGTTCACAGAGCTGCAGGGTTGGCTCGAGGAAGTGGCGGCCTTCTGGACTGTGCAACTTGGCGCCTTCAAGGCGCATGCGGAAAAGAAGCCGCGCAGGGGCAAACGGAAATGAGCGGCAAGGTTGCCGTCGCCGTCAGGCTCGCGGTCGATCCAGCCGAAGCGTTTCGCGCCTTCACGGAAGATGTCGATCTCTGGTGGCAGCGCGGCATCAAGTTCCGCTTTCATCCGCGCAAGAACGGCGTCATGCGCTTCGAGCCGGGCGAGGGCGGGCGTCTCGTCGAGGTCTATGACGAGGCGGCGGGCGACATTTATGAGGTCGGCCGCATTCTGGTCTGGCAGCCGGGCGAGCGTCTCGTCTTCGAATGGCGCGCACCGAATTACCGCGAGGGCCAGGTGACGGAAGTCGAGTTGCGGTTCCAGCCGGTCGAGGGCGGCACGCGCATCCTGCTCGAGCATCGCGGCTGGGAAACGCTGCCGGGCGATCATCCGGCGCGGCACGGCCTTGCCGATGTGCCGTTCCTCGGCACGATGGGCGGATGGTGGCAGGAGCAGCTTGCCGCGCTCAAGGAACGTCTTTAGCCCCAGAGGGCGGGTTCCGCCGGATGGACTGTGCTGCCCTCATAGCGCAGGCCGGGCTTGCGGTCCTTCGCCAGCAGCAACGGGCCGTCGAGGTCGACATAATCGGCGGCTTGCGCAATCAGCATCGCCGGCGCCATGGCGAGTGATGTTGCCACCATGCAACCGACCATCACGCGCAGCTTGCGCAACTTCGCGCAGCGCACCACCGACAGGGCTTCGGTCAACCCACCCGTCTTGTCGAGCTTGACGTTGATGAAATCATAGAGGCCGACAAGCCGCTTCATGCCCTCAAGCCCATGCGCGCTTTCGTCGGCGCAGAGCGGCACCGGACAGTCGATGCCGCGCAGTGCCTCGTCGTCCTTTGCCGGCAGCGGTTGCTCAATGAGCGCCACGCCGAGCCGCGCCAGTTCGCGCGCCATCGGCAACACATCGTCGGCTTTCCAGCCCTCATTGGCGTCGACGATCAGCGTTGCATTGGGCGCGCCCTGGCGCACGGCTTTGACACGGGCGATGTCGTCCGGGCCGCCGCCGAGTTTCAGCTTCAGGAGCGGGCGGTCGGCATTTTCGCGCGCGCTTTCGCGCATGGCGTCGGGTGCGGCGAGGCTCAGCGTATAGGCGGTGGTCACAGGCCCCGGTTCGTCGAGGCCGGCCAGTTTCCAGACGGGGCAGTTCGTCCGCCGCGCTTCCAGCGCCCACATGGCGCAGTCGATGGCGTTGCGCGCCGCGCCGCGCGGCAGGATGCGTTGCAGCTCCTCGCGGCTCAGGCCGTCGGCGATTTGCGGTTGAAGGGCGCGAATGGCGGCCAGCGTGTCCTTCTCGGTTTCACCGTAGCGCGCATAGGGAACGCATTCGCCGCGGCCCGTCAGGCCGTCTTCGCGCAGCGTCACGACGACGACACGCGCCTCGGTTTTCGAGCCGCGTGAAATCGTGAAGGCGCCGGCAATTGGCCAGGATTCGGTTTCGGCGTCGATCTCGCGCATGAAAAGGGCCGGCCTCTCGCGTCCTTCTGTGGGAGCGCGATCATGGCGTGGCGGCGTGCCGCCGCCAAGCCCCGAGTTGGGACAGACGGCGTTCTAGATGCGGCCGGCGAAAAAGGCGCCGTTCCAGTGCGGGCCGGGCGGGTTTGCCTCATAGGCGGCGATGCGTGCTTCGTAGAAGTCGTAAAGCGTCGGGATCGCGCCGTTGAGCTTGCGGCATTCGGCGATGGCGGCGCGTGCCTCGGCCCAGCGCTGGCTGCGATAGGCCGAGAAGATCAGCGTATGGGCTTCCTGCAGCGCGCGGAATTTCGGATTGGCGCGCATGATCGGGTCGCCCAGCAACGCATAGACGCGGCGGCCTTCCGGATGGCGCGGCGTCGATACGAGGTCGATTTCAAGCAGCGCATAGCGGCCGCCGACGCTGCGCTGCGTGCCTTCGCCGACGATGATCGCCGGGCCGTAGTGACGTGCATTCTTCTGCAGATAGGCCGCGAAGCTGACTGGCTCGCCCAGCACGCCGTAGTCGAAGCGCTGCACGGCGCCCATATTGCCGGTGATCGCCGTGCCGGTATCGATGCCGATCGACAGGCTCAAGGGCACATGGCTCAGATGCTGGCGGCGCGCATCCTCTTCGAGGAATTCGTTGAGCGCCTCGAGGTTCTCGACCATGCGCAGGGCGGCGTCGCAGCCCTTCGAGGCGTGATCCGAAGCATCGAGCGGCGCGTTCCAGACCGCATAAAGCGTGTCGCCGACGCCGCGATCCACCATGCCGTTGCGGTCCTGCACGATCTTGGTCATCGGCGAGAAGAAGCGGTTGAGAATATCGGCATAGGCGGTCGGATCTTCGAGATAGCGGTCGGCGATGATGTTGAAGCCGCGCAGACCCGCCACCACCGAGGTCACGTCGCGCAGCGTGCCTTCGGCGCGGATGAGGCGCGGATTGGCCTTCATCCGGGCAAGGCCCGATGAGGAGAGACGGCGGCCGAACTGGGTTTCGACGAAGCGGATTTCGTCTTCGGTGTGAAGCCGCGTCATCAGCGCGCAGGTGAAACAGGCGGCAAGCAGTGTCACGCTGCCCAGTGCCGGGTCGATCAGCCAGCGATGTGTTTCGAACGCCCACCACGATCCGTAAGTGCCGCCGGCGATCAGCAGCAGGGTCAGCGTCAGGCCCCAGCGCAGGCGGAAGCGGCGCACCACCAGAATGACGAGGATGCCGCCGAGGAAAATGAAAAGCTGTTCGGCGCTCGAGGCCCAGCCCGGCCGCACCAGGAAATGGCCACCCGCGATCTGGTCGATGGCGCTCGCCGCGATGGCGCCGGCGGCGAGGGACACGCCGGCCGGCGTGTCGAAGAAGCGTTCGACGCCGTCGGCCGAGACGCCGATCACGGCGATGCGGCCCGCGAGCGGCGGGGTGTCGCCGTCCCGCGCGAGCACTTTCCAGGCGGGAATGGTGACGCGCGTATCGTCGCCGCCGAAATAGAGCCGGAGCTTGCCGTCCCGCATCGTCTGTGCGACGAGCGGCGTGCCGTCGATTTCGACGCGCTCGATGCCGGGTTCCATCTCGAAGGAAAAGCCGCTTTCGGGCGCGACCACGACGGCGCGGTAGCCTGCGCCCTGATGCGCGACGCGCAGCGTCTCCAGCACGTTCGAGGGATAGAGCGTTCCGTCCAGATTGACCAGCAGCGGCAGCTCGCGCAGGCGGGCGCCGGGCGCGCCGTCTGGCAAGGTCGCGCCGACGCCGTGCGAGGCGGCCTCGAAGGGCGCGAGCGTCGGGCGCCAGTTCCTGTGTGCGTGCATATAGTGCCGCGGATCGCCGCCTTGCGGCGCGATCGATGCGGGCCGCGCCGGCATATGCGTGTCGCCGAAGCCCGGCCGGTCCGGCATGAAGGAGGTGATCGACGGTATCGCGCGCAGCCGGCCGGCCAGTTCGCGGTCATGGTCGGGCAGGCCTTGCAGCGCGGCCGCGAGACCGGCGAATTCGTCGCCCGCCGGCAGCGGCGCCCAGAGCCGCACCAGTTCGCGGGCGGCCGTCGGATCGGGCTCGGAAAGCGGCGCGTCGATCAGGATCGCCGTCGCGCCCGCTTCGCGCAGGCGGTCGACAAGCCCGGTCAGCCGCTTGCGCGGCCAGGGCCAAGCGCCGTGGCGTCGGGCGCTTTCGGCATCGATGTCGATATGGACGGCGCGGGGTCCCGTGGCGGCCGCTTCGCGCGGCAGGATCTGCTGATAGAGGTCGAAGGCCTGGTTCTGCAGGAAACTCCCCGCGCCGCGCGGATCGTAGATCGCGACGGCAAGGCCCAGCACCAGCACAAGGCCGGGCAGGATCGCGGAAAGTCTGCGGAAGGCAGGCGTCGGATTCATGTCTCACTGCGACCGCTCCGGCCGATGCGCCGGAACGGGTGCCCCATGTTGAAACTTTCGACCCCGCCTTTGTCTTGTTACGGGACAAAGACGGATGTCGCCACTGCTTTCGGTGCAGTAATCGTTCCAGTCGCGGGGAGCAGTATTATGGCGAAAAGAGGATTATTCCTCGCCAGTTTCGTGCTTCAGATAGGCGATCAGGTTGGCCCGCTCCTCGGGCTTCTTCAGGCCGGGGAAGGCCATGCTGGTGCCGGGCACCATGGCGGCGGGCTTTTCGAGATAGGTCATCAGCGTTTCTTCGGACCAGACGAGGCCTTCCTCGCCCTTCGCGGTCATCGCCTTGGAATATCTGACGCCCTCCTTCGTGCCGGCCGTGCGCCCGAAAACGCCGTGGAGATTGGGACCGATGCCGTCCTTGCCGCCTTCGTCGAGCGTGTGGCAGGCCTTGCAGCGGGCAAAGATCTTCTTGCCGGCGGCGAGATCGACCTCGTCGGCAAGCGCCGCCGACACCGAAAACACCAGGGCAATCGCCGTCAAAGCCGCATGGAAAGCACGCATGGGAACACCTTTCTGAAGGTCGGGACCCGGAACCGGGCTCGCTTGCCGCCGGGAGGGACACAGAAACTAGACTAAATCGCCGCGTGGGGAAAACCATGCGACACGCGCGCACGCCGGAAAACGGGGGATTGCTTGCCGCGGGCCGGGCGCAAGGGCAAAGTGGCGGCAGTCGGAATAAGCGACGGGGGATGGGGGCGATTTGGCCGGAGCGCGCGAATCAGCAAGGTCGGAGCCCGGGGCAGGCGCGCCGGCGTCCTGCGAGACCGGCATCGATGGCGAGACCCTGCACATCGCCCTGTCGGGCGACTGGTCGATCGTCCATCTCGATCCGGTCGACCGGCAATTGCGGGCGCTGACGGCCGCGCCGCCCGCCGCTCGCAAGGCCGAGATCGACTTTGCGGGCATCGACCGCTTCGACACGGCCGGCGCCTGCGTGCTGGCGCGGACCGCGCGGCTGCTCGAGGCGCGGGGTCTATCGGTCGCGCTGACGAATATGAGCGAGGCGCAGCGCCTCCTGAGCGACAAGATCGGCGCGGGCGGGGTGCCCGAACCAATCGCGCATCCGGCACAACCGTTCCACATCGAGGTCACCGGCCGGATCGGCGCGGCGATGCGCGCGATCGGCGACGAGGCCCTCGGCATGCTCGCTTTCGTCGGCGCCGTCGTTTCGACGTTGGGCCGCACCATCGTCCATCCATCCCGCCTGCGCGTCGTTCCTTTCGTCCATCATATGGAGAAGGCGGGTTTCGACGCGCTGCCGCTCGTCTGCCTGCTGACATTCCTGATCGGCGCCGTCGTCGCCCAGCAGGGCGCGGTGCAGCTCAGGCAGTTCGGCGCCGAGGTCTTCACCGTCAACCTCATCGCCATCATCTTTCTGCGCGAGGTCGGGCTTCTCCTCACCGCGATCATCGTCGCGGGCCGCTCGGGCAGCGCCTTCACGGCCGAAATCGGCTCGATGAAAATGCGCGAGGAAATCGATGCGATGCGCACGCTCGGCCTCGATCCGATGGACATGCTGGTGGTGCCGCGCGTGCTGGCGCTGATCGTGGCGCTGCCGATGCTGACCTTCGTCGCCAACATCATGGGGCTTTTCGGTGGCGGCGTGGTGGCGCAATTCATGCTCGGCATGTCGCCGGGCGTCTATATCCAGCGCGTGCACGAGGCGATCGGCTTCTGGACCTTCGGCGTCGGTATCGTCAAGGCGCCTTTCATGGCCGCCACCATCGCGCTGGTCGGCTGCCGCGCCGGCATGGCGGTCACGGGGAGCGCCGAATCGGTCGGTGCGCAGACGACGCGCTCGGTCGTCTATTCGATCTTTCTCGTCATCGTTCTCGACGCGCTGTTTGCGATGTTCTTCACGGCGGTGGATATCTAGGCGATGCGCAAGGGCGAACCCATCATCGAAGTCGAGGGCCTCGTCACGCGGTTCGGCGACAATGTCGTCCACGAAAATCTCGACCTCACCGTGAAGCGCGGCGAGGTGATCGGCATTGTCGGCGGTTCGGGCACCGGCAAATCGGTGCTGCTCAGGACGATCCTCGGCCTGAAGAAACCGGATGCCGGCCGCATCCGCGTCTTCGGCATCGATCTGGCCGAGCTGCCGGAGGAAGAGCGCCGCATCCATGAGCGGCGCTGGGGCGTGCTCTTCCAGGACGGCGCGCTCTTCTCCGCGCTCACCGTCGCGCAGAACATCCAGGTGCCTTACCGCGAGCATCTCGATCTGTCGCCGGCGCTGATGGACGAACTCGCCGCCGTCAAGATCGCGATGGTGGGTCTCAAGCCCGAGGCGGCCACGCTCCTTCCCGCCGAACTTTCGGGCGGCATGCGAAAGCGCGCCGGTCTTGCCCGCGCGCTCGCGCTCGACCCCGAAATCCTCTTTCTCGACGAGCCCACCGCCGGCCTCGATCCGATCGGCGCGGCCGCCTTCGACGAACTGGTCAACGATCTCAAGGAAACGCTGGGCCTGACCGTTTTTCTGGTCACCCACGATCTCGATACGCTGTATGCGACATGCGACCGGATAGCGGTTCTGGCCGAGAAGCATGTTATTCTCGTCGGCACGATCGACGACATGCTGCTGAGCCGGCACGCCTGGGTTCACGAATATTTTCACGGGCCGCGCGCGCGCGCCGCCTTTGCGGGCAAGTGAGAGCCATGGAAATCAAATCCAACAATGTGCTGATCGGTGCCTTCACGCTGCTGACGCTGGCCGCCATCTTCCTGTTCGTGCTCTGGCTCAACAACGTTCAGCTCAACCGGCAGTTCTCCTACTACAAGATCGTCTTCGACGGTTCGGTGTCCGGCCTCTCGGAATCGGGGCCTGTGCAATATAACGGCCTGCCGGTCGGCAAGGTGACCGAGCTCTATCTGATGGAGCGCAATCCCAACAAGGTCGTCGCCGTCATCGAGGTCGATGCGCGCACGCCGATCAAGGAAGACTCGGTGGCGCAACTGGAGCTTTCGGGCCTCACCGGCGTCGCTTTCATCCAGATCACGGGCGGCAGCGAGAAATCGGCGGCGCTCGAAGCGAAGCCCGGTCAGGATTATCCGGTCATCCGCGCCGCGCCGTCGACGCTGCAGGACCTGCTCGCGGCGGGGCCCGAAACGCTGCAAAGCGCCAACAAACTGATCCGCGATCTCAACAAGGTCGTCACCGCCAATCAGCAATCGATCACCGAGGCGCTCGACAATCTCAACACCATGTCGGCGGCGCTGGCCGGCGGCTCGGACGACATGCGCCGGGCGATCAAGCAGCTTTCCGAAGCGTCGGTGCATCTCAACAGCCTCAGCCGCAACGCCGATGCGCTGCTGAAGGACGATGTGCGCCTCTTCCTCACCGATGCGCGCGAGGCGGCGCGCTCCTATCGTCTGGTGGCGGAGGAACTCGATCAGATCCTGAAGCAGGGCGGGCCCGGCATCGGCGCCGGCATGGCGCAGTTGCCGCAGCTCGTCGCCGAAACGCGGGCGCTTGTCGCCTCGCTCGACCGCATCGCGTCGCGCGCGCAGGACGATCCGGCGCGCTTTCTGATCGGCAACAACGTGCCCGAGGTTCGGGCCGAATGAGGGGGTGGGGGATGAGTTTGCGAAAGATGCTGCGCGCCGGGGCGCTTGTGCTCACGCTCGCGCCGCTCGGCGCCTGTGCGCTTGCCAATGTCGCCGGCGAGCCGGCGCCCGACCTCTATGTGCTGACGGCACCCTCGCCGCAGGCGCCCGATGCGGCGCCTGCCATGCGTGCCCAGATCGTCGTCGAACCCTTCTCGGCGCCGGCCGCGCTCGACACGGCCCGCATCGTCTTCCAGCCCTCGCCCAACGAGATCAAATATTATGCCGGCGCGCGCTGGAGCGATCGCGCGCCGCGCATGATCGCCGCGCTTGCAGTCGAGACGCTGCACAATACCGGCCGCTTTCCGGCCGTCATCGGCGCGGGCAGTGCCGCGCGCACGGACCTCGCGCTCACCGGCGACGTCAGGCAGTTCGCCGCCGCCCGTGTCGCGGCGCAGGGTCTCGGCCAGACGTCGACGGAAGCGCGCGTCGTCTTCTTCGCCCGCCTGTTACGGGCTTCCGACCGCTCCATCGTCGCGTCGCGCGAGTTCTCGGCCACGGCGCCATCCGCCAGCGGCAAGATGACGGACATCGTCGCCGCATATGACGCCGCGCTCGGTCAGGTGCTGTCGGACATCGCGCTCTGGACGCTCGACGAAGGCGCAAAGGCCTGGCCGAAACCTGCGTCGTCTTAGGTGTTCACGCGAAGGCGCGAAGACGCGAAGACGCGAAGAAGAAAGTAAGAAAGGACTCACGCGGAGGCGCGGAGCCGCGGAGAAGAAGATAATTGTTGCGCCTTCGGCGCGAAGCGCCATTAAAATCTCTCCGCGGCTCCGCGGCTCCGCGTGAAAAAATCTTTCTTTCTTCTTCGCGCCTTCGCGTGAACCCCTTATTGACCTGTGCCGATGCACGTCTCAGCCGAGTTTCCCCGTCGCCTGTCCCAGCATCAGATAGACCTTGCCGGTGTCCGACGTCAGATAGGTCTGCACCAGAATGTTGTCGCGGTCGCGCGCGGTGGCCGCGCCCAGCAGCGATTCGAAGGTCGTCGTGAAGCGGTCGACATGGGTGCGGAACTCGCCGTCCTTGCGGTATTTCGCGGCGATCCGGTCGTAAAGCTCGCGGCCCGCCAGGTTGTAGAGCCGGCGGGTGAAGACGTTGCGCTCGCCTGCCTGATAGCGCTGCCACAATTCCGCCGGCGGGCTCTGTTCGAGCGCGGCGTCGAGATCGATCGCAAGCGCCTGCAGCGTCTCGATGACATGCAGCGAGGCGCGCTGGAAGTCGCCGTCGCCCGTACCGGCGAGATCGGCCGGATCGGCGGCGGGCTTGTGCTCGGCGGCGGCGAGCAGTTCCGACAGGCCCCAGCGGCGCTCGGTGTTGCGCGGCGTCTGTGGCGGCGCGGGCCGCGCGGCGGGGAGGGGCGGCGTCGCCTCGCGCAGCGGCGCCGAACGGTCGAGCAGGCGCGCATGGCGGACGACGATTTCGGCGATGGTCGCCAGCGCCGACACCTGTTCCTGCAGCACGTTCTTGAGCGCGCGCGCGCTTTCGGCCGCCTCGCCCGGCAGTTCGTCGATGCGGCCCGCCAGATCGTCGGTCGCCTCGTGCAGCGCGCGGCCGGCCTCGCGCGCCGTGCCGCCGAGGCGGATCATGGCGGCGTTGAAGCGCTCGGCCGCGTTGTCGCTTTCCGATGCCGTCGCCTCGATCAGCCCGCGTATCTCGCCGGTGCGGCCGGCAAGCTCGCGCGTCAGCGCCTCGGTGACGCGCGTCACTTCCTCGCTCATCGAGACGGTCGCCGACCTCACCTTTTCGGTGGTGCGGTCGATGGCGTCGGTCGCCGAGCGCGCGACGTCGGTCGAGAGCGCGCCGGTCGCGGCCTTCAGCTCGTCGACGGTCGCGCCGATGGCGCGGGACGCGGCGCCGGCCGAGCGGCTGACGGCGGTCGAGGCGCTTTCGGCCTCGGCGGCGGCGTCGCGAATTTCGCCGGCGATCGTCTCGCGCAGGGCGGCGGCGCGCGCGGCCGCGCTGTCGAAACTCGTTTCGATCCCGGTGCCGAGGCTTTCGACCGCCTTGCCGATCTCGGCCGTGTGGCGCGCAAGCGCCTGATCGGCCGTTTCCATCGTCTGGCGATGGGCCTCGAAGCTCGTGTCGAAGCGTTCGCGTTCGGCGCCCAGGCGGTCGGCCGCATCGGCGATGACGGCGCGCTGGCGCTCGTAGCGCTGGCCGAGCTCGTCGGCCTTTGCGAGCGCGCCCGTCGCCACCACTTCGAGGCGCGAGGATTGATGGTCGAGCATGGCCGTCGTCGCATCGGCGCCGGCGCGGGCCGCCTCGCTGACGCGGCCAAGCGTTTCGGCCTGCGTGGACACGGCGTTGCCCGCTTGCCGGAGGTCCTCTTCGGCCTTGCCGGTCAGCCCGCGCACCGCGTCCACCTGTTCGCGGATCGCGCGCGAAATCGCGTCGCTTTCGCTGCCGAGCGTCTTGGCGATTTCCTCAAGGCTCGCGCGGTGGCGGCCGATCAGTTCCTCCATCGTCCGGGTGCGGAATTCGGCGCGTCCCGTGCCGCGGTCGATCTCCTCGACTTCGCGCGTGACGATCTCCTTCAACGCGCCGGCCTGTTTCAGCGCCGCTTCGAGCCCTTCGCGCATCTCGGCGAGCTCGCGGCGCACCGCGCCCGAAATGGTGGCGATCTGGCCGCTTGCGAAATCTTCCGGGTCCGACAGGCGGATCGCGGTGCGGGCCAGCGCGTCGGCCATCAGCCGCATCTCCTGGCCGCGCCAGACGATGAAAGCCAGCATCCAGATCAACGTCAGCGGCGCCAGCGCGGCGGCCGCGATCAGCCCGGTTTCGAGTTGCGTCAGCGCTTGCAATCCGTCGAGCCCGTAGCGCCCCCAGAGGAAGGCGGCTTCCGCGCCCAGCACGAAAAGGCTCGCGACCGCCGCCGCGCCGATGATGCGGCGGCTCGGGCGGCGGGCGATCAGTTTCATCAGCGCGCCGCCGGTCGGGCTGTCTTCATTGGCGGCGCGAACCTGCGGCTCGGCCGCAGCCGCGCCCGTTTCGGCGGCCACGCCTGTCGCGCCGTTGTCATCCGTGCCGGATTTGGTCGGCAAGTCTTTGTTTTTCATGAAGTCTCCGGCCTCCCCGCTGGCGTCGTCCCAGCCTGTCCGATGCCCCCCGCGCCGTCAACCTTAACACCGTCTTGCCGCTTTTGGGCGCCGTTCATGGCCTGCTTGCCCGCCGCGCTTGAGCTTTTGTTAGCCATAACTGCAAGACGCATCGCCACCCGTCCGGGCGTGGTGGGGCTTTCCGGCACCGTGGGTCACACGGCTTAACGATTCAGTACCCCCTTGGCCCCTAGACTTTCCGGCAGCGGGAATGACGGGATGGAGTGGCTCCGATGAAACCCCAGGTGAGAGTGGCGACGGTCAAGGCGGCGGGCACGCCGATGAATTTCCGCGCCGGCGAGGTGCCGGTACCGGCCGCGCGCCCGCTCGACCTGGTGCATCTGGCGAAATACACGCTCGGCAACCGCGCGCTGGAGATCGAGCTTCTCGGTCTCTTCCGCGCCCAGGCCGGCATCTATATCGAGCGCATCGAAAGCGCCGTCACCGCCATCGACTGGAAGAACGCGACCCACAGTCTCAAGGGTTCGGCCAAGGGCCTCGGCGCCTGGCCGCTCGCGGCG